>NZ_JACCBJ010000001.1:3006858-3310288 GCF_013408745.1 Leifsonia soli
GCCAGCATCGGTCAACATTCAGGCGGATTTGCCAATTTCGGCGCGGAGCCTACAGACAGTCGGATCAGATCGGGGCCATGTCGGTGAAGCGTGAGTACATGCCCTGGAAGGCGACCGTCACCGTTCGCGTGGGGCCGTTGCGGTGCTTGGCGACGATGAGGTCGGCCTCGCCGGCGCGGGGGTTGTCCTTCTCGTAGGCGGACTCGCGGTGCAGCAGGATGACGACGTCGGCGTCCTGCTCGATCGAGCCGGACTCGCGGAGGTCGCTCAGGGCGGGGAGCTTGTCCGCGCGCTGCTCGGGACCACGGTTCAGCTGCGACAGGGCGATGACCGGCACCTGGAGCTCCTTGGCGAGGAGCTTGAGGGCACGCGAGAACTCGCTGACCTCCTGCTGACGGCTCTCGACGCGCTTGCCGCTGGTCATGAGCTGCAGGTAGTCGATGATCACCATCTTGAGGCCGACGCGCTGCTTGAGGCGGCGGCACTTGGCGCGGATCTCGACCAGGGTCATGTTCGGGCTGTCGTCGATGTACAGCGGAGCGTCGTTGATGCGGCCGCGGGTGGAGGCGATGGTCGTCCAGTCGCGGTTGTCGACCGTTCCCTTGCGCATGTTCTGGAGCGGGACGGTCGCCTCGGCCGAGAGGAGGCGCATGGCGATCTCGCTTCGGCCCATCTCGAGCGAGAAGAAGATGGTGGGCATGTCGTGCTTGATCGCCGCGGCGCGGGCGAAGTCGAGCGCGAGCGTCGACTTTCCGAGCGCGGGTCGCGCGGCGACGATGACCATCTGGCCGGGGTGGAGCCCGTTGGTCAGCTCGTCCAGCTCGGCGAAGCCGGTCGGAACGCCGGTCATCGAGCCGTCCTTGTGCTTCGCCGCCTCGATCTCGTCGATCGCGACGGTGACCGCCTCGGTCAGCGGGACGTAGTCCTCGGTCTCCTGGGTGCCGGTGACGGAGTAGATCTCGGCCTGCGCGTTGTTGACGAGGTCGAGCACCTCGCCCTCGGCCTTGTAGCCCATCTGCGTGATGCGCGTGCCGGCCTCGACGAGCCGGCGGAGCAGCGCCTTCTCACCGACGATGTTGGCGTAGTAGCCCGCGTTGGCCGCGGTCGGGACGAGGCTGGTCAGGGTGTGGAGGTACTCGGCGCCCCCGGCGCGGGAGAGCTCGCCGATCTTGGTCAGCTCGTCGGTGACCGTGATGACGTCGGTCGGCTCTCCGTGCGAGTAGAGCGCCAGGATCGCGTCGTAGATGATCTCGTGCTTGGGGATGTAGAAGTCGGTGCCGCGGATGACCTCGACGACGTCGGCGACGGCATCCTTGCTGAGCAGCATGCCGCCGAGGGCGCTCTGCTCGGCGAGGAGATCGTGCGGCGGAGTGCGCTCCGGGGAGCGGGTGTCACCCTGGTCACGACCGTCGGCGAGACCGATATGGGCGATCGACACATTCACTCCTCTACTGGTCAGGTGCCTCCGGGCACGACGAGGCCGTCGCGGGCTCGTCCAGCGCTTCCGCGTGGACGCGTTCCCTCGGGTCGATTGTCGGGACGACCTCCGACATTTGCCGCTCTTCGCGGCTGTCGTCCGTCGACGTCGATCAACCCTACGAAGCCCCGTCCACGCCCACAACTCAGCCTGTGGATAAAACTGGGGAGAATGTGGGCGAAACGCCGTAGAGCGTGTGTAAAAGGTGTGTGGAACTCTGTGGAGAAAGAAGAACTTCGGTGGAGTAAAGTCCACCTGATCTGCTCTTTTAGTTTCCCCAGCCTGTGTGTAAAAACTTCCTTGAACCCTGTGTTCAAGCTTGCTCGCATTGCGACCGAACCTGTGTACAGAACTGAGGAAATCAGCCTTAACCAGAGGTAGCGGCGGGCCTTCGCCCGCCGCTACACTTCTGCTTCGTCGCGCCTACTTGGCAGCGACCACCTGGAGGCTGATGACGGCCGAGAGGTCGTCGTGCAGCCGCACGGTCGCCTCGTGGTCGCCGACGACCTTGATGGGGTTCGGAAGCTCGATCTTGCGCTTGTCGAGCTCGCCGATGCCGGCCGCCTTGACGGCGTCCGCGACATCGCCGGTCTTGACCGAACCGAACAGACGGCCCTCGCGGCCCGCCTTGACGGTCAGCTTGACCTTGGTCGCCTCGAGCTTGGCCTTGAGGTCCTGGGCCTGCTCGACGGTGTGCAGCTCGCGGGCGGCACGGGCCGCCTTGATCTGCTCGACCTGCTTCTCGCCACCACGGGACCACGCGATCGCGAAGCCCTGCGGGACGAGGTAGTTGCGCGCGTAGCCGTTCTTGACGTCGACGACGTCACCGGCAGAGCCGAGGCCGGTGACCTCGTGCGTGAGAATAACCTTCGACATGTCGTTGCTCCTTAGCGGCCAGAGCCGGCGTAGGGGAGGAGCGCCATCTCGCGCGCGTTCTTGACCGCGCGGGCGATGAGGCGCTGCTCCTGGACGGAGACACCGGTGATGCGACGGGCGCGGATCTTTCCACGCTCCGAGATGAACTTACGCAGGGTGGCGACGTCCTTGTAATCGATGACGCCGACGCGAACGGACTTCGCGGGGGCGGCGTTCTTGCCGTCCTTGCCCTTGCGGATCGGCTTGCGGCGGTCGCCGCTCGACTTTCCAGCCATGGTTTCCTTTGCTTTCCGCCCGGCCCGGCCTCCGGCCGGCGGGCTGATGATGTGTGCCCCTCTGCGGAGGAGCGAGTCTCGTTAGAAGGGGGTCTCGTCGTTGTAGGAGCCCGGAGTGTTCCAGACATCCGCACCGGCGGAGGGGTCCGCCGGAGCCGATGCGGCCCACGGCTCCTCGACAGCAGGCGCACCGCCGCCGAAGCCACCCGCGCTTCGTCCGCCTCCGGACGACTGCGTGCGGGTGATCTGAGCGGTGGCGTAGCGCAGCGACGGGCCGATCTCGTCGATCTCGAGCTCGATGCTGGTGCGCTTCTCGCCTTCCTTCGTCTCGTAGGAGCGCTGCTTGAGGCGGCCCTGCGCGATGACGCGCGACCCCTTGGTCAGCGAACCCGCGACGTGCTCCGCGAACTCGCGCCAGACGCTGGCGCGGAGGAACAGAGCCTCACCGTCCTTCCACTCGTTCGCCTGACGGTCGAACGTGCGGGGGGTGGACGCGATGGTGAAGTTGGCGACAGCCAGCCCGTTCTGCGTGTAGCGCAGCTCGGGATCGGCGGTGAGGTTCCCCACCACGGTGATGACGGTCTCGCCGGCCATGGGACTAGGCGCCGGCCTTCTCGGAGGTGGCAGCCTTGCGGGCGGCCTTCTCGTCGGCACGCTTCTGAGCGGCGGCGACCTGAGCGATCGCCTCCTCTGCGCGGAGGACCTTGGTGCGCATGACGGCCTCGCTGAGCTTCAGCTGGCGGTCGAGCTCCTTGGTCGTGTCGCCCTCAGCGGTGAGCTGGACGACGGCGTAGATGCCCTCGGACTTCTTGTTGATCTCGTAAGCCAGGCGACGACGTCCCCAGATGTCGACGTTGTCGATCGTTCCACCGTCGTTACGGACGACGTTGAGGAACTTGTCAAGGCTCGGAGCCACGGTGCGCTCATCGATCTCGGGATCGAGGATGACCATCAACTCGTACTGATGCATGACTAACCCACCTCCTCTGGTCTCAGCGGCTGCAGACGTTCTGCAGCAGGAGGGTGTCATAGACGCGCCCAGGGCAGGACTCTGCCCGGGCAACTTCCCTAGCGTAACGGATGCGGGTGCGGGGCGCCAGCCGGCGGTGATCTCGGTCATGCCTCCACCCTCGCCGGACCGTCGCATCCACGGGCCTAGGAGGCTGGATCTGTGGACGGTCCTGAGACCGGACGACCTGTGGACGGAATCGCTCAGACCGCGGGGGAGCGGGCACCCGGGCGCCGGCTCAGCGGCTCTCCCACCAGGTGAGGAGCCGCCGCGTGGCCTCCTCTTCGCCCAGAGGACCTTCGTCCAGCCGGAGCTCGAGGAGGAACCGCATCGCCTGACCCACGTCTCGGCCCGGGCGGATGCCGAGGATGCTCATCACCTGCTCGCCGTTCAGATCGGGACGGACCGCATCCATCTCCTCCTGCTCGCGGAGCTCGCGGATGCGCGTCTCGAGATCGTCGTAGGCGAAGCCCAGACGGTCCGCCTTCCGCCGGTTCCGCGTCGTGACGTCGGCCCGCGTGAGCATGTGCAGCCGCTCGAGCTCCGGGCCCGCGTCGCGGACGTACCGGCGCACCGCCGAGTCGGTCCAGTGCGCGTCGGCGTAGCCGAAGAACCGCAGGTGCAGCTCGATCAGCCGGGCGACGGAGTCGATGGTCGACTTGTCGAACCGCAGGGCGGTCAGCCGCTTCTTCGCGAGCTTCGCGCCGACCAGGTCGTGATGGTAGAAGCTGACGGCACCGCCCGGCTCGAAGCGCCGGGTCGCGGGCTTGCCGATGTCGTGGAGGATGGCCGCCAGCCGCAGCACCAGATCGGGCGCCTCGCCGGGATGCCGCTCCTTCTCATATCCGATCGCCTGGTCCAGCACGGTGAGGCTGTGCTGGTACACGTCCTTGTGGTGGTGGTGCTCGTCGGCTTCGAGCCGGAGCGCGGGGATCTCGGGGATCACCTCATCCGCCAGGCCGGTCTCGACGAGGAGTTCGAGCCCGCGGCGCGGTTCGTCGGCCATCAGCAGCTTGCTCAGTTCGTCCCGCACCCGCTCGGCGCTGACGATCTCGATCCGGTCGGCCATCGACGACATGGCCTCACGGGTGGCCTCATCGACCGTGAAGCCCAGCTGAGCGGTGAAGCGCGCTGCGCGCATCATCCGCAGCGGGTCGTCGCCGAAGGAGATCTGGGGGCTGCTCGGCGTGGTGATCACCCCGGCGATGAGGTCCTCCACGCCGCTGGACGGATCCACCAGCCGCACTTCCGGCAACCGGAGCGCCAGGGCGTTGACGGTGAAGTCCCGGCGCATGAGGTCGCCCTCGAGGGTGTCGCCGAACTCCACCTCGGGCTTGCGGGTGGTGCCGTCGTAGCTGTCGCTGCGGTACGTGGTGATCTCCACGGTGTCGTCACCGAGTCGCGCGCCGATCGTTCCGTACTTGCGGCCGACGTCCCAGACCGCGTCGGCGATGGGCGCGACCACCCGCGCGATGTCGTCGGGCCGGGCGTCCGTCGTGAAGTCGAGGTCGTGCACAGCACGGCCGAGCAGGGCATCACGGACGGGCCCCCCGACCAGGGCCAGCTCATGCCCCGCGGCTTGGAACGCGTCGGCGAGACGGGCGACCGACGGCGTGCGCGCGAGGTCGCCGAGACGTTCGAGTGATTCGGCGACGCTCTGCATGGTGCCCCAGTTTAACGGCCCCGCTCGCCGGCCTCTCAGCGGGCGGCCTCTACAATCGACCACATGGAGGCCGAGTCGGGATCGCGCGTCGACGCATGACGGCAACCTCCCCCACCCTCCGAAGGGGTGCGTCGCTCCGCGCCCGTCTGCGCGTGGCGTCGGCGGCGCTCGCCGTCGGGGCGCTCGCCGTCCTCGCCGGCGTGGTGCACCCGTCGGGGGCCGCGGTCGCAGCCGGACCGACACGGGCGGCGGCCGGTGCAGCGCTGACCGCATCCATCACGGCCGACGACGCGGGAGTCCTGACACCCGGCAAGGACCTGGGAGTGTCGGTCACGGTGTCCAATCCGACGGACACCGCTTTCGAGTCGGGAACCGTGTCCCTCTGGGTCGACCCCGCAGCGCAGAACGATCGCTCCGCGCTCGCCTCCTGGCTGTCCTCGACGGACCCCGTCTCTGGAGCCGTCGACCTCGGCACCGCGCAGCTGAACACGCTGGAACCAGGATCGAGCGCCGTCGTTCGCGTCAGCGCGCCGGCCGCCTCCCTCCCGTTCGCCGGACGGACGACCTCTGCGGTCTTCGGGATCGGCGCAACGGTGGATGCCGGATCGTCGGACACCACGGCACGCGGCTCGGTCGTCTGGTACCCGGGCGGCACCGCCAAGCAGGCGAGCGTCAACGTCGCGCTCCCGATCGTGACCCCGTCCGGCACGAACGGCATCATCCCGGCCGACGATCTGGCGACCTACACGGCTCCCAACGGCATCCTCACGCGTGAGCTCGACGGCCTGTCGGGCCACACCACCGTCACGGTCGGCATCGACCCGATGATCATCGCCTCGATCCGGGTGCTCGGCAACGCCGCCCCGGCGAGCGCCGTCGACTGGCTCGGGCGCCTCGCCGACCTGCCCAACGAAACCTTCTCGCTGGGTTACGGTGATGCCGACCCGGCCGGGCAGATCCAGGCGGGCCTCCCGGCACCGCTGCAGCCGACCTCGCTCGCCTATGCGATCGACCCGAAGAACTTCACGCCGGCGCCGACGCCCGTGGGCGAGCCGGCCACCGCATCGCCCACCCCCGCTCCGAAGACCTCGTCCACGACCCCCAGCCCCACCCCGACGACCACCCCCGGGCCCGTCCTGCCGACGATGGATGAGCTGCTGGCCTGGGACTACACCCTCACCGGCGTCGCCTGGCCGGGCGACAAGACGGTGCGTCGAGCCGACCTTCCGCCTCTCGCGGCCGCCGGTCTGAAGACCACCATCGTGTCGGGCAGCAACACCAACGCCGCCGACCTCGGCACCACTCCGAACGCGACTCTGAGCTCCGGCGACACCCGCATCCTGGCCTCCGACCAGCCGCTCAGCGACGCTCTGCGGCAGGCGATCTCGGCGCCGAGCGACGTCGCGTGGAACTCCGCCATGTCGAAGGTGAACGCCCAACTCGAACTCATCGCGCAGGAATCGGGCGACGCACGCCGCCTCCTCGTCGCCCTCGACCGTTCCTGGCCGTCGAGCGGAACCCAGTTCGAACGAACACTCAACGCCCTGTTCTCCTCGCCGTGGTCGGCCCCTGCCTCCTTCCGTTCCGTCGCGGGCGCACCGCAGACCTCCGGCTTCGACCTGGTCGACGCGCCGGAGAGCGCCGATCGCATCACCGACATCAGCGCTCTCGTCCAGGACGAAGGCGCACTGGGGCAGTTCGCCACCGTGCTCGACGACCCGACGACGCTGACCGGCCGCACGCGCTCCGATCTGCTCGCCGTCCTCGCGGTCTCGTGGCTGAACCCGCGGACCGATTGGAACGCGGCCGTCGCGAAAGAGCGGGCGGCGACGACCAAGACGCTTCACTCCATCCGCATCCTGCCGACCGAGAACGTCAACCTCGTGAGCGCGCAAGGATCCATCCCCTTCACGGTCAGCAACGGGCTCACCGACGAAGCCGTGACCATCGTGCTGTCGGCCGCACCGTCGAACGGCCGGCTCGAGGTCGATCAGTCGACCACGAAGCGAATCGTGAAGGACTCGCGCGCGACCGTCCTCATCCCCGTCAAGGCGAAGGTCGGGAACGGCCAGGTCGTGCTGTCGCTGCATCTGTACAGCCCCACCGGCGTCCCGATCGGCGACCCCACCTCGGTGACGGTGGATGTGCACGCCGACTGGGAGGGCATCGGCGCGCTGATCTTCGGCATCCTGCTGGTGCTGCTCTTCGGTTTCGGGATCGTCCGCAACATCCTGCGTCGCCGGTCGAAGCGCGCGGAGGACGCCGCCGATGGGGCCGCCGATGCGGCCGGCTCGGAAGCGCCCGCCGAGAGCGACACGGATGTAACCAGGTCAGAGGGTTCAGATGGCTCCAGTACGCCGTCCCCGGAGGAGCGGCCCGGTGGCTAGCATCGGCCGCGCGAGTGCGCTGCTCGCCTCCGGCACCCTGGTGTCGCGCCTCCTCGGCTTCGCGAAGGCGTGGCTGCTGGTGCAGGCGATCGGCGCGATCAGCTTCGCCGCCAACGCCTACGGCACGGCGACGTACGTGCCGAACAGCATCTACGCGATCATCGCGCAGGGCATCCTCAACGCGATCCTCGTGCCGCAGATCGTCCGTGCTTCTGTCAACACCGACGGCGGTCGCGCGTACATCAACAAGCTCGTGACCCTCGGGATGGTCGTGTTCGCGGCCGTCGCCGTCGTCGCAACCTTCCTCGCCCCCGTCCTGGTGTCCATCGCCGGCGTCCGCGGCTCCCAGGCGGAGCTGGCCACCGCCTTCGCGTACTGGTCGCTGCCGCAGATCTTCTTCCTCGGCCTGTACACACTGCTGGGAGAGGTGCTGAACGCGCGCAAGTCGTTCGGTCCATTCACCTGGGCACCCGTCGTCAACAACGTGATCGCGATCGTGCTGCTCGGCGCGTTCATCCTCGCCTTCGGCACCTCGGCGTCGGGGAACCACGACAGCGGCTGGACCTTCGGGATGATCGCTCTCCTCGCCGGCGGCGCCACGCTCGGCGTCGCGGTGCAGGCGCTCATCCTCTTCGTCTTCTGGCGGCGGATCGGGCTGCGCTTCCGGTTCGACTTCGGCTGGCGCGGGGTGAATCTCGGCTCGGCGGGAAAGGCCGCGGGGTGGACGTTCGCCATGCTGATCGTCACCCAGCTGGCCGGGCTGGTCGAGGCGAACGTGTCGAACTCCGGCGGCGCCGCCTACGCGGGCCTCTTCGTCATGCAGAACGCCTGGCTGATCTTCATGCTCCCGCACGGCATCATCGCCGTCTCGATCGTGACCGCGTACTACACGCGGATGGCCGAGCACGCGCATCGAGGCGCCACGGCCGACTTCCGCGACGACTTCTCGTCAGCGGCACGGTCGATCATGTTCCTCATCGTCTTCTCGTCCGCCGCCCTGATCGTCACGGCCTTCCCGATCGCGCGGGTCTTCACGACCGACTACCAGGCCATGGGACTCGTGCTCATCGCCTACCTGATCGGGCTCGTGCCCTTCTCGCTCGTCTTCATGGCCCAGCGCGCCTTCTACTCGCTGGGCGACACGCGCACACCCTTCTTCTTCACGCTCGCGCAGGCCGGTGTCATCGTCTTCGGCGTACTGCTGTGCTTCCTCGTCCCGCCCGTGAGCCGTGCAGCCGCCGTCGCCCTCGTCGTCTCGTTCGCCGGCCTCGTCCAGGCGGTGCTGGCGTTCGCCCTCCTTCGCCGTCGCACCGGGGGAGTGGATGGGGCGCGCATCCTCGGCTCGCTGTGGCGCTTCGTCCTCGCCGCCCTCGCGGCCATCGCGGCAGGCGCCGGCTTCCTGATCATCCTCGGCGGTGTCGAGCAGGGCGCCTTCCCGGTGAGCGGCCCGATCGCGGCGGTCATCGCCACGGCGGTCGTCGGCGTCGTGATGCTGATCGTCTACGTCGGCTTCCTCGGGATGCTGCGATCCCCCGACCTCGAGGCCGGTCTCGCACCCATCCTGAACCGCGCCGGAGGGCGTTCTCGCGCGCCCAGGTGACACGGAATAGCATCCGCCTAGGATGTGTTCTACAGGTCGACGCCTCCAGACGAAGGTGTCGCGATCAGGTCAAGGAGTTCCGCCGTGCGGCAGATCATCATCATCGGTTCCGGCCCTGCCGGTTACACCGCGGCCATCTACGCGGCCCGCGCCAACCTGAAGCCGCTGCTGATCGCCTCCTCTGTCGAGGCCGGCGGCGAGCTGATGAACACCACTGAGGTCGAGAACTTCCCGGGCTTCCCGGAGGCCGTGATGGGCCCTGACCTCATGTTCAAGATGCAGGCGCAGGCCGAGAAGTTCGGAACCGAGATCGTCCTCGACGACGTCGTCTCCGTCGACCTGACCGGCGAGGTCAAGCGCGTCACGCTCGGCTCCGGCGCCGTTCACGAGGCTCTCGCCGTGATCTTCGCGACGGGCTCCGCGTACCGCAAGCTCGGCCTGGAGGACGAAGAGCGCCTCTCCGGCCACGGCGTCTCCTGGTGCGCCACCTGCGACGGCTTCTTCTTCCGTCAGCGCACGATCGCGGTCGTCGGCGGCGGCGACTCGGCGATGGAGGAGGCCACCTTCCTCACCCGCTTCGCCGACAAGGTCTACATCATCCACCGCCGCGACTCCCTGCGTGCCTCCAAGATCATGCAGGAGCGCGCGTTCGCCAACGACAAGATCGAGTTCATCTGGAACACCGAGGTCGTCGGCATCGGCGGCGACGAGCAGGTGCAGGATGTGAAGCTCCGCAACCTCGTCACCGGCGAGGAGAGCGAGCTGCAGCTGCACGGCCTGTTCATCGCGATCGGCAACGACCCCCGCGTCCACCTGGTGCACGGTCAGCTGGACCTGACCGCCGAGGGTACGATCGCGGTCGACGGGCGGAGCTCGAAGACCAACCTGCCCGGGGTTTTCGCCGCGGGCGACGTCATCGACCCGACCTACCGCCAGGCGGTCACCGCCGCCGCGTCCGGAACGGTGGCCGCGCTCGACGCGGAGCACTACCTGACGACGCTTCCCCAGAACTTGCTCGACAGCGCAGCGGATGGCGCGTCGGGCGATCTCGAACTCACGACCACCGCATAAGGAGATACAAGAAAATGTCAGCAGCACGTTCGGTCACGGACGCCAGCTTCGAGCAGGACGTCCTCAACAGCGAGAAGACCATTCTGGTGGACTTCTGGGCTGAGTGGTGCGGCCCGTGTCGCGCCGTCGGCCCCATCCTCGACCAGATCGCCTCCGAGCACGCCGACAAGATCGAGATCGTCAAGCTCAACGTCGACGAGAACCCGCAGACCGCTGCGAAGTACCAGATCACCTCCATCCCCGCGATGAAGGTCTACCAGGGTGGCGAGGTCGTCAAGACCGTCATCGGCGCGAAGCCGAAGCCCGCCCTCGAGGCCGACCTGGCCGCCTACCTCGCGTAGCGCGACCCGTCCTCTTCAGACCCGTCCGGCGCTCACCCGCCGGGCGGGTCTTTTTCGTACCCGTGAGCGCACCGATTTTCTTCGCGGTGCGTCGCCCCCATAGCATGGCTCAACGGCAGAGAAACGGAACTCACACGTGATCGAACACGGCACCCCGCCTCAGCGGGGCAACAATCTGGACCCGTGGTATCACCACTACGCACAGCGTACGAGCGGCCTCGCCGCCAGTGAGGTCCGAGCCCTGTTCGCCGTCGCCAGCCGCCCCGAGGTGGTCTCGCTGGCCGGCGGCATGCCGTTCGTCTCCGCCCTGCCGCAGGACCTGGTGGTCGGCGCGATGGACCGCGTCATGCGTGAGCAGGGAGCTGTCGCCCTCCAGTACGGCTCGGGACAGGGCGTTCCGGCCCTCCGTGAGCAGATCCTCGACGTCATGGCGCTCGAAGGCATCAGCGGAAGCGCCGACGACGTGGTCATCACCACCGGTTCGCAGCACGCGCTGGAGCTGTTCAGCAAGCTCTTCATCGATCCGGGCGACGTCGTGCTCGCCGAGGGTCCGAGCTATGTGACCGCGATGGTCATCTTCAAGTCGTACCAGGCCGAGGTCGATCATGTGCCGATGGATGCGCACGGCCTCGTCCCCGAGGCGCTGCGCGAGCACATCGCGCGGCTGAAGGCGGCCGGGCGTCGTGTGAAGTTCCTCTACACGGTCCCGACGTTCCATAACCCCGCCGGCGTGACGTCGACCTGGGAGCGGCGGCTCGAGATCCTCGAGATCGCTCGGGAGAACGACATCCTCGTGCTGGAGGACAACCCGTACGGGCTCCTGTACTTCGACGAGAAGCCGCCCGCGGCCATGCGTTCGGTGGAGAAGGACGGCGTCGTCTACCTCGGAACATTCTCCAAGACACTCGCCCCCGGATTCCGTGTGGGCTGGGCGTTGGCGCCGCACGCCATCCGCGAGAAGCTCATCCTCGCCAACGAGGCGGCGATCCTCAGCCCGAGCTCGTTCAGTCAGCTGGTCATCTCCGAGTACCTGCAGGATGCCGACTGGCGGGCGCAGATCGACACCTTCCGCGGCGTGTACCGGGAGCGCAAGGAAGCCATGATCTCGGCGTTGAACGAGCACCTGCCCGAGCTCAGCTGGACCGATCCCGCCGGCGGGTTCTACGTCTGGGTCACTCTCCCTCCGCATCTCGACTCGAAGGCGATGCTCCCGCGTGCCGTGACCGAGCTCGTTGCGTACACACCGGGAACCGCGTTCTACGCCGACGGTTCAGGCGCCCAGAACATCCGGCTGTCGTTCTGCTACCCGACTCCCGAGAACATCCGGGTGGGCGTGCGCCGCCTCGCGAACGTCATCGGCGGGGAGCAGGATCTGCTCGACACCTTCGCCGGCACCGGCCCGTTGGACGCCTCCCAGCGCCGGAGCAGGACGAGCGCGAACCCTCCCACCGATCTGCGCTAGAGAAAGACCTGATCATGGCCGAAAAAGAAGCACTGAATGTCGTCGTTCTCGCCGGTGGGATCTCGCACGAGCGCGACGTCTCCCTGCGCACCGGTCGGAGGGTGGCAGACGGCTTGAACGCCCTAGGCCACGCGGTGACGGTACGCGACCCCGACGCCTCGCTGCTCGCCTTCCTCGAAGAGTCGGCACCGGATGTCGTCTGGCCGGCACTGCACGGCGCCAGCGGCGAAGACGGAGCGCTGCGTGGCCTGCTGGAGATCACCGGGGTGCCGTTCGTCGGGTCGCGCGCAGACGCATCCCGGCTCGCCTGGTCGAAGCCGACCGCCAAGACGATCGTGTCGCGGGCGGGTGTCGCGACCCCGGATTCGGTGACCCTGCCGCAGGAGACCTTCCGCGAGCTCGGTGCGAGCAGCGTGCTGGCCACCGTCCTCGACGGACTGGGCCTCCCGCTGGTCGTGAAGCCCGCCCAGGGCGGATCCGCTCAGGGTGTCACCATCGTGACCACCGCCGACGAGCTTCCTCGCGCCATGGTCGATGCGTACACGTACGGCGACGTCGCGCTCATCGAACGCAAGGTGGACGGCGTCGAGGTCTCGGTCGCGGTGGTGGATGTCGGCGACGGCCCTCAGGCGCTTCCCGCTGTCGAGATCGAACCCGTGGACGGCGTGTACTCCTTCGACGCCCGGTACAACGCGGGGGAGACCCGGTTCTATGTTCCCGCGCGCCTCGATGAGCTGGTGTCGACGGCGGTTGAGGACGCCGCCCGCACGGCCCACGAAGCGCTGGGCCTGCGGCATCTCTCCCGCATCGACCTGATCGTCGACGATGCAGGAACTCCGTGGTTCCTGGAGGCGAACGTGCTGCCCGGACTCACCGAGACGTCCATCATGCCGCAGGCGATCACCGCCTCCGGCCGCGAGCCCGCAGACGTCTACGCGGCATTGGCCGTCGCGGCCATCGCCGACGCCTGACGGGGACGGTCAGCTGTAGCTGGGCTGTCCGAGCTCGTCGAGGATCCGGTTGAGATCCTGAATGGTGGCGAAGTCCACCACGATCTGGCCCTTGCGTGCGCCGAGAGAGATCTTGACCCGTGTATTCAGCCGATCTCCAAGCTGACCAGCAATTTCATCGAGATGACCTCGGTGCCGGCCCGCTGTCGCCTTGGTGCGCGGGGGCTTCGGCGTCTTGCTCGCCGCGGCCTCGGCAGCGCGCACGGAGAGGTCTTCGTTGACGATCTTGTCGGCGAGGCGGATCATCGCCTCCTGGTCGTCGCCGAGCGACAGGATCGCCCGCGCGTGTCCTGCGCTCAGCACACCTGCAGCCACCCTGGCCTGCACCGACGCCGGCAGCTTGAGGAGCCGGATGGTATTGGTGATCTGCGGACGCGACCGTCCGATCCTGGTGGCGAGCTCCTCCTGAGTGATGCCGAAGTCGGCGAGGAGCTGCTGGTAAGCGGAAGCCTCCTCCAGTGGGTTGAGCTGGCTCCGGTGGAGGTTCTCCAGCAGCGCGTCGCGCAGCATGTCCTCGTCTGCCGTGTCCTTCACGACCGCGGGGATCGTGTCCAGCCCGAGTTCCTTTGTGGCGCGCAGACGGCGCTCCCCCATGATCAGTTCGTAGCGGCCCGGCTCGTCGGGAAGGGGGCGCACGACGACCGGCTGGAGCACGCCCACCTCGCGGATGCTCGCGATCAGCTCGTCGAGGGCGTCGCGGTCGAACTCGGTGCGCGGCTGGACGCGGTTCGGCACGATGTCGGCGGGGGAGAGGCTGGCGAGCCGAGCTCCCGGAACCGCGACCAGATCGTCCTCTCGCTCGGCGAGTGCCACGGCCGAGCGCGCCGTCGCCGCTCCCGCATTGCTGTCGGGGAAGAAGACGTCGACGGGACGAGCGGACTGATCGCTGGTCGGGATGAGGGCGCCGATTCCTCGGCCCAGTCCGGTGCGCTTCGCTGCCATTAGCGGGGTACTCCTCTTCGTGCGATCTCGGCGGCCGCCTCCATGTAGGAGAGCGAGCCACTGGAGTTGGTGTCGTAGCTGATGACGCTCTGTCCGTAGCTCGGCGCTTCGGAGATCCGGACCGAGCGAGGGATGATCGTGTCGAGCACTTCGTTGGGGAAGTGCTCGCGAACATCCGCGGCGACCTGATGGGCGAGGTTCGTGCGGGAGTCGTACATCGTGAGCAGGATCGTGGAGACCTGGAGCTTGGGGTTCAGGTGCCGTTCGATCAGCTGGATGTTCTTCAGCAGCTGACTCAGGCCTTCGAGGGCGTAGTACTCGCACTGGATCGGAATGAGGACCTCGCTCGCGGCGACGAACGCGTTGATCGTGAGGAGCCCGAGCGACGGCGGGCAGTCGATGAGCACGTAGTCGATGTCGTACTCGTCGAGGAAGCGGCTGAGGGCGCGCGACAGTCGCTGTTCGCGCGCCACCATGGAGACCAGCTCGATCTCGGCACCGGCGAGATCGATGGTAGCCGGGACCACGAAGAGCCCGTCGAACTCCGGGCTCTTCTGAATCACTTCGTCGAGCTCGCGGTCATTCACCACCACGTCGTAGACGCTAGGAGTGCCCTCGCGATGCTCGACACTCAAAGCGGTCGACGCGTTGCCCTGCGGGTCGAGGTCGATCACGAGCACCCGCGCTCCCGACTTGGCGAGCGCCGCGCTGAGGTTGACCACGGTGGTCGTCTTCCCGACGCCACCCTTCTGATTGGAGATCGTGAAGATCCGCGTCTGCGAAGGAAGGGGGAGCGTAGTGGATGCGATCACCTGGCGACGGCGGGCCAGTTCTTGAATCTCCTGCGCCAGCGGTGTGCCCGCGTCGAAGCTGTCATCCGTCGTGTCGGCATCCGTCACGCTGTCGATCTCACCTACTCCGCCGTGTTCATCCTGATGGGGTTGTTTCACGTGAAACCTCGTCGCTTTGTGGTGCTCCGCACCGGCTTTCGGCTGGCCGTCGGCACACCCTCAGCGCACCCGTGAACAACTCTAACTCGGATGTCCGACGCTTACCGCGCGCCGCGCAACCTGTGGAGAAGTGCGACCCCGAGGATCACCGCAGGCTCGGTCCTCCAGGCCGCCGATTCACGTGAAACGGTGGTCGTCGCGGCCTCGCCCCTGACGCGACGTTGTCATGCCGAAGCCCTTCATGGCACAAACGTGCACACGGCACTCTGGGCCGACTTCACGTGAAGCCAAGGCACGCGGACCGGCGGTATGACAAGGGAGGGGACCCCGCCTGATCCAGCCGCAGGGCACAGGTCGGGGAGCACCCGAGCATTGTTGGTGTTCGGGACTACAGGCCGTCGTTCCGCGCAAGGGTAGGGTACGCGGACGTACGCGGCCGGCCGTGTGGCCAGGGCCACAGATTCACAGCGATACGCTCAGCAACGGCGTCTGCAGGTGCAGCACTCCATCGGATCGCAACCCGCAGCAGAGCGGACAGGGCCACCGGTTGCGTATTCTCGGCACAAGGCCGACGTTTCACGTGAAACTGACCGCGTACGGCTCGGCGCTGTGCCCGGAGGCGGGTCGGTGAAATCCGATCCGCCACGACGCCTGCAGGTGCAGCACGCCGCTGCACCTAGACCGGCACGGGGAGCGGACCGACCGGCTGCGTCTGGGAGGCCGGGGGTCTCCGTTTCACGTGAAACCCAGGACGTACGAGCCAGCGGTGCGCCCTGAAACGGGTCGGTGCAATCCGACCGCGACGACGTCTGCAAGTGCAGCACTCCCCGGACTCCAACCAGCAGGGGAGAGGGCCCCACCCGCGGATCGCGTGTTCCAGCGCCGCACGCCGACGTTTCACGTGAAACCCAGCTCGTACGACCCAGCGGTGCGCCCTGAGACGGGTCGCTGCAATCCGCTCAGCAACGACGTCTACAGGTGAAGAACTCCCCGGACTCCAACCAGCAGGGGAGAGAGCCCCACCCGCGGATCGCGTCTTCCAGCGCCGCACGCCGACGTTTCACGTGAAACCCAGCACGTACGACCCAGCGGTGCGCCCTGAGACGGGTCGCTGCAATCCGCTCAGCAACGACGTCTGCAGGTGCAGCGCTCCTGGACTCGAACCGGCCGGGAGCGGACCCGACCGACCGCGTCTTCCAGCGCCGGACGCCGACGCTTCACGTGCAACCCAGCACGTACGACCCAGCGGTGCGCCCTGAGACGGGTCGCTGCAATCCGCTCTGCAGGTGCAGCGCTCCCCGGACTCCAACCGGCAGGAAGCGGGCGCGACCGACGGATCGCGTCTTCCAGCGCCGGACGCCGACGTCCCACGTGAAACCCAGCACGTACGGCCGGGCGGTGCGCCAAGAGGTTCGTCCTGATCTGCGCACCCCGGAAGCGTCTCCGGGAACGAGGCTCTGCCTCACGTCAACCGGCAGGGGAGCGGTCCGAGCGACCGATCGCGCATCCAGGATCGGCGGCGGACGTTTCACGTGAAACCCAGGACGTGCGGCCAGCCGTTTACCGCGGGAGGTGATACGGCCCGGTCCGATCCGATCAAGACGACTTCTGCAGCTTCAGTACTTCGCTCGGCCCGACACCACGTCCGTCCGTGAGGCCACCCACGCTTCCGGACGCGTCCGCCGGCCCAGCGCCCAGTATCGGTACGCCGCATGGCAGCTCTATCGCCGCCAGACCGCTACCGCCATCGCATGTCGTACGGAATCGGCTCTCTGTTGTCCCGAACCGCTCGGTCCGCACGACTCATCCGCGGGGGCGGCAGAGCCCGATGTTGCAGGATCGGGCTCGCGAGCCAAAACGTCAATCGCGAACGTCTGATTCGTGGGTCCGCCCGATGGCACCCGTGCCTAGTGACGGGGAGAACTCATGGTGCCGCACCAACGTGAGCCCCAACCGACCTCCGACAGACGCCGGCGCGCAACCGTGGAGGTGGCCCCAGCGAGGAGCAGAGTGCACGCGGACCCTCCACATGGAGACCGTTTCACGTGAAACACTGCCCGAACGCCTCCGGGATCGGAATTCCGGAGCGGGGATCCTGCGGTGCACCATGCTCGCGCACATCCCGGTCGATTGCCAAATGCAGCGGTCGCTCCACATCTGCGTGCAGACCGCACCACCTGACGGCCACCGGGTCCTGGGCGGGCAAACCCGGGGGAGACGCGGGCGAACCGCGAACCCGACGTTTCACGTGAAACAGGACCACATTGTGCGGCACCATTCCGGGCGCGACGATCGGTACGCCTGACGAGTCGCCTCTGTCGGGGCCCTGTTTGTCGCGCGAGTCCGTCGCATGAACGGGCCCTACAGACCTTCCGGTTCCGATACAGCGCTTCGGCACCATGCGAAAGCAGAAAGTGTCCGATGCCTAGTGCAGGACTCGAGCCGGCAGTCCCATAGTTCGCCGCGCCCTCAGTGAGCAGATGTTGCAGCGTCTACGTTCGACGCCGATCGATGCGATAGTTTCACGTGAAACCTTGTCCATCGTGAGGCCGGCCAGCGGCGGCACCCCCTCGTGGATGCCCGCTTCAACGGCCCCCCCAGAGCCCAACCAGCACGGCAGTCTCGCAGTGCGCGCGCGCCGCGCCCCGTTGATTCACCCTCAATGCTCTTCCCTCTGATCGGACCACGGGCTCACAACACCGAATCTCAGCGTCTCGACGTCAGCGATGCGGAGAACCAGACGACACCGGATAGGGGAGGGGGAACGCATCCATACGCCCAGCATGAGAGCGGCGGGAACTCGGTTCACACACGCCATCGCGAGACGACGGATCGACATCCCACTGTCTTGAACCCGAGGGCCGGACGACCAATCGAATGGACCACGCCGAGCTTGGTCACCCGGCGCGAGTCACGCCCGCACCGATGATCATCTCGTCAAGGCCTGCCGCCGTGATCTCGTACCTACCGGAGAGAGACCGCGGTGCGTGACTCCAACTTCGTTGATGACCCCTTGGCCGAAGGTGCTCGGTCGATACCGACAGACCACAGCCTGTCACAACCGCGACACGGGTTCTCGGGTCAATCCCGACCAACGAGCCCTGATCTCCATTCAGACCATCCACCCCGCGATAGTCGTGATACCCGTGATGGCCCGTGACCCACCACATGCGAAGCCCGAGGTCACATGGAGCGATCCAGGGCTCGGAATCAGCCCCATCCGACACCACATCGTGCAAAACCGGAGCGTCCGAGGAGGCGGAGCGAGGCGCACGATGGCTCTCAGACAACGGAAGCACGCGCTTCGGATGCCACAGAGCGATCCTCAGCCGCATTGGACGGAGTGCGTCAGCGGACGCGAGCGCGTATGACCCGGGTGACTTCCGCCAGAACGCCCTCGCCGAGGGTCAGAACCTCGATATCGCTCACCTTGTACTTCCTGATTTCCTTGGCCGCCGCCTCGACCTCGGCTGGCGCGCCCGCGCCCTTCATCAGAACGAGCTCACCGCCGTCCCGGAGCAGGGGAGCCGTCAGGGGGAGGAGCTTGCGGAAGGCACTGACCGCGCGCGCCGTCACCTGATCCAGAGGCGCGTCGATGCGCACGTCCTCCGCCCGGGCCCGCAGCACTGTCACGTTCTCAAGGCCCAGTTCGGTGACTTGCTCGTTGAGCCACGCAATCCGGCGCTCCATCGGCTCGATCAGAACGAACGACACGTCGGGTCGTGCGATCGCGAGGACGAGCCCGGGAAGGCCGGCTCCGCTGCCGACATCACCCACTCGCCCAGGTCGGAGGAGGGGAGCAACGATGGCGCAATTCAGGATGTGCCGAGACCACAAGCGGGGGAGCTCGAGCGGACCGATAAGTCCGCGCTCTTCACCCTGGTCCGCGAGGTTCTGAGTGAATCGACGCGCGAGTTCAATACGGTCACCGAAGAGGGCGGCCGCCGCCTCCGGTTCCTGCTCGACGTCGCTCACAGTTTCACGTGAAACTAGCTCGCCGTGATGACCGTGTAACGATCGCGACCCTCGCCCCGCGAGGTCGAGACGTAGCCACGCTCCGACACCACGTCATGAACAAGCTTGCGCTCGTAGGAGGACATCGGCGGGAGAGCGGCCTCGGCCGCGCCCTCGTCGAGACGCTCGATCGCGCGGTCGACCAATCGGGCCAGCTCGGCCTGGCGAGCATCGCGGGATCCCGCGATGTCCAGGATGAGTCGGGAGTACCCGCCGGTCTGGTTCTGCACGGCGAGGCGAGTCAGCTCCTGCAGTGCGGCGACCGTGTCGGCATTCGCCAACAGAGAAAGATTCGATGCGTCGTCATCCGTGTTCACGGAGATGTAGGCACGCCCATTGCGGGTGTCGATGTCGATGTCACCGTCGATGTCGGCGATGTCGAGCAGTTCCTCGATGTAGTCGGCAGCGATGTCGCCTTCGCGATCGAGATCGGCAGCGGTCGGTTCGGCCGTCTCGGCCGCCACGGCGGTGTCGTCCGCAGCCACGTCGGTGAGGTCGGCGGGCTCGGGGGAGGAGGTCTGCACGTCGGTCATCGGTTGAAGATCCTAACTACTTTCCGGCCTGCTTCTTCGCGCGCGCCTTGCTCACCGGCTGCACGCGCTGCGGCTGCTGCTTCTTCGGCTGCTCCTCGACGGTCAGCACCGTGGCGCCGTCCTCCTGAACGAGCTTGCCCTTCTTCGCCAGGCGTGCCTCGCGCGCCTTCGCCGCATCCGAGCCCGGGGTCGGCATGTTGCGGATGACGAGGAACTGCTGGCCCATGGTCCAGAGGTTCGAGGTCAGCCAGTAGAACATGACACCGAGCGGGAAGGCGAAGCCGGAGAAGAGGAAGACGAACGGGAGCAGGTACAGCAGGATGCGCTGCTGCTTGAACTGCGGGCTCGCCTTGGTCTCCGGCGACATGTTCTTGGAGACGATCTGCAGCTGCGTCAGGAACTGCGAGCCCGTCATCAGCACGACCATAACGGCTGCTATGACCATCACGGCGACCTGCGGCGGGTGGGCGTTCATCGCGCCCTGGAAGCTCTGGTGGAGGGGCGCGACGCCGAACAGCGTGGCGTTTCCGAACTGCTGCGCGAGCGTCTCGTTCAGCGGACCCACGCCGGCGTGGCCGCTCTGAGCTCCGTTCAGCACCTGGAACAGGGAGAAGAACACGGGCATCTGCAGCAGCAGCGGCAGGCACGAGCTCAGCGGGTTCGTGCCGGTCTTCTTGTAGAGGTCCATCGTCTCTCGCGACATGGCCTCGCGAGAGAACTGATCCTTCTTGCCCTTGTACTTGTCCTGGATCTTCTTCAGCTGCGGCGCGATCTCCAGCATCCGTCGCTGGTTCTTGATCTGACGCACGAAGATCGGGATCAGGGCGGCACGAACGACGACCGTCAGACCGACGATCGCCAGCACCCAGGTGATGCCCGCCGCCGGGTCGAGACCCATCTGCGTAAACAGCCAGTGGAAGGCGACGAGGATCAGCTCCACGACCCATTTGATGGGCCAGAGGATGGTACCGATGATGTCCATGAGTTGTTGCTAGGCCCTTCGCTGACTGATGACGCTGCCGTGGCTGGTGGCCACGACGAATCCGAATGGGGTCACCCGATACCGCGGCTTCTTCGCCGGGGGGACGTCGTCGACCCCGCCGGCCGCCCACGGGTGGCACCGGGCGATGCGCCGGATGCCGAGGAACGAGCCCACCACCACGCCGTGCAGCTGGATGGCCTGCAGCGCGTAGGCCGAGCACGAGGGGTAGTAGCGGCAGACATCGCCGTAGAGAGGGGAGATCACGGCGCGGTACGCGCGCAGCACCAGCACCGCGGCATTGCGCGGTGCGAGGAGCACTGCTGCGAGCGCGGTGTTCATGAACGGACGCTGCCCTTACTGAGATGACTGCGGCTGGTGAAACGGGACGAGGCCCGTGAGAGCTCTTCGTGCAGGCTAGCCCACGGCGCTTGAACGGAGGCTGGCAATGCGCGCACGACCACGTCGACTCCGGCAGGATCGCCCGGATTCGATGTGTACCGCGGGAGCAGATCGTACGCAGCCGCCTTGAGCCGCCGACGGATCCGGTTCCGCATCACCGCATTGCCGACCGTCTTGCTCACGATAAAGCCGAATCGCACCACATCGGAGTCCGGATTCGAGCGGATGTACGTGACGGTGGACGCTCCTGTGAAGCGCGCACCGCGTCGTACGGTCGCCCGGTAGTCCGCCCCCCGCGTGATGCGATTGGCTTTCGCGAGCACCGGAAGCGGTTACGCCGAGAGCTTCTCGCGGCCCTTGCGGCGGCGAGCGGAGAGGATGGCGCGACCCGCACGGGTGCGCATGCGGAGGCGGAAGCCGTGGGTCTTCGCGCGCTTGCGGTTGTTCGGCTGGAAAGTTCTCTTGCTCATATCTATCTCCGTGGTGGTCTCTTCACAGGCCTGTGCTGAGAGAAAGGGCCAGCACGGGGAGGCCAGGAAAGTTACAGGGCAGCCGAAATGGCCGCAAGTCAACTGATTAAAACTACGGCCTCGGACCGGATGAGGTCAAACCGATCGAGTCAAATCCATTGATTATGCACGGGATTGGCAGGGAACCGATGCCCGACGCGCCGTCGTATGCCGCCGATCGGATTTGATCGGCCTTCTGTGGACAAGTTACCGTGAGGTCGAAAGTTATCCCCAGGCCATGCCAATTCTGGCCGGAGATCGCTACGGTATTGCTCACACAGCGGTGGATAACTCTGTGAATACCCACCGGCGGCATCCGAAGCCGCCAACCCGACGAGAGTCACCGGGGGTCGACTCGTCCCCTCGTCGGGCTGACGGCATCCGCAACACAGACGAAGACGGGGAACAATGGCAGGCGGCGAAGAGTCCATAGCTGCGGCATGGCAGGACGTGCTCGGGAAGCTCGAGACCGACGACCGGATCACCCCGCAGCTGTACGGGTTCCTCAGCCTGGTCGAGCCCAAGGGCATCATGGCCGGCACCTTCTACCTGGAGGTGCCCAACGAGTTCACCCGCGGGATGATCGAGCAGCGCAGCCGCGTTCCCCTCCTTCACGCGATCGGTTCTCTCGACGACACCCTCGAGGTCAACACCTTCGCAATCGTCGTCAACCCGGAGATCCAGCAGGACACCATGGCCGGCCCTGCGCCGGAGATGGAGTCCGCCGCCGCGTATGTCGAGCAACCCGCTCAGGTGGTGTCGACGCCGACGGAGATCACGGCGCCCCCACGCGGCGGCGACACCCGGCTGAACGCCAAGTACAGCTTCGACAACTTCGTCATCGGCCAGTCCAACCGGTTCGCCCACGCGGCCGCGGTGGCCGTGGCCGAGGCGCCGGCCAAGGCGTACAACCCGCTCTTCATCTACGGCGACTCCGGTCTCGGCAAGACCCACCTCCTCCACGCCATCGGTCATTACGCGATGAGCCTGTACCCGGGCATCCGCGTCCGATACGTGTCGTCCGAGGAGTTCACCAACGACTTCATCAACTCCATCGCGAACAACCGCGGCTCGTCCTTCCAGGCGCGGTACCGCAACATCGACATCCTGCTGATCGACGACATCCAGTTCCTGCAGAGGGCGGTCGAGACGCAGGAGGCGTTCTTCCACACCTTCAACACCCTCCACGACCACAACAAGCAGGTGGTCATCACCTCCGATCTGCCGCCCAAGCACCTCACCGGGTTCGAAGACCGGATGCGCTCCCGCTTCGAGTGGGGTCTGATCACCGACGTCCAGGTGCCCGACCTCGAGACGCGCATCGCGATCCTCCGCAAGAAGGCGCAGAGCGAGAAGATCCAGGTGCCGGACGACATCCTCGAGTTCATGGCGTCGAAGGTGTCGAGCAACATCCGCGAGCTGGAGGGGACGCTGATCCGCGTCACCGCATTCGCGAGCCTCAACCGAACCCCGGTCGACATGCCCCTGGTGCAGACCGTCCTCAAGGATCTGATCACGCTCGACGACGACAACGTGATCGCGCCGACCGACATCATCACCAACACGGCCGAGTACTTCAAGCTCACCGTCGACGACCTCTACGGCTCCAGCCGGTCGCAGGCGGTCGCCACGGCACGCCAGATCGCCATGTACCTGTGTCGTGAGCTGACGAATCTGTCCCTGCCCAAGATCGGCCAGCTGTTCGGCGGGCGTGACCACACCACCGTCATGTACGCGAACAAGAAGATCAGCGAGCTCATGAAGGAGCGCCGCTCGATCTACAACCAGGTCACCGAGCTCACGAGCCGGATCAAGCAGAACCACCGCTACGGCAAGTAGCGACGCGCCCTTGTAGCGCAGAACTTATCCACATATCCATCCCCAGAGTGGGGACAGTGCGTTATTAACACTTGTGGATAACTTGTGGAGAGCCTCCGGAGAACCACACGTTTAATGGGGACGGCGATCCGCATGCTGTGCAAAGGGACCGCTCGGTCACATCGCGGCCGATCGTTGTGAACACCCGGATTCCTCAGGTCATCAACAAGTCACCGTGGTGTAGTTCCCAGTGATCGCGCGGCCTCAACAGAGTTATCCACATTTTCCACAGCGGTTAACACGATTACTCCTTAACTCTTTTCAATGAGGGCAGACGACAACCTCAAGGGCTCAGGGGGCGACCGCTTCCCCGTCACAACCCAGGCGCTAGGATTTGTGACGTCCGTGACCGTCAAGCCGACAGAGGTGACTTCGTGAAGTTCCAAGCCAATCGGGATGTGTTCAGCGAGGCTGTCTCCTTCGCGGTGAAGCTCCTGCCGCAGCGGACGACTCTGCCCATCCTGAGCGGTGTCCTCATCGAGACGACGGACAACGGACTCCAGCTGTCGTCCTTCGACTACGAGGTGTCAGCCCAGACCGAGATCTCCGCGGAGGTCGAGGAGCCCGGACGTGTCCTGGTCTCCGGCCGCCTCCTCGCCGAGATCGCGTCGAAGCTCCCGAACGCCCCCGTGCAGTTCTCGACAGAGGACTCGAAGATCGTGGTCCGGGCCGGTTCGGCCAACTTCACCCTGCTGTCCATGCCCGTCGAGGAATACCCGAGCATCCCGCAGGTCGGCGGCGAGGCCGGCCTCGTGC
Organism: Leifsonia soli; assembly: GCF_013408745.1. Lineage (NCBI taxonomy): Bacteria > Bacillati > Actinomycetota > Actinomycetes > Micrococcales > Microbacteriaceae > Leifsonia > Leifsonia soli. The sequence goes on from NZ_JACCBJ010000001.1 coordinate 3,030,993, forward strand.
CTGCGGAGGAATTCGCCGAAGCCGTCGCGCAGGTGGGCGTCGCCGCCTCCCGCGACGACGTGACTCCCGTGATCACGGGCGTGCAGCTCGAAGTCGGAGACAACACCCTGGGCCTCGTCGCCACCGACCGTTACCGGGTTGCCGTCCGCGAGATCGACTGGGACAACGGCACCACTGCGGGCGAGCCGGTCACGGCCCTCGTCCCGGCGCGGACACTGACCGAGATCGGCAAGACGTTCGGGCACAGCGGCACCGTGTCCATCTCGATCACCAACCGCGACGACCGCGAGCTGATCGCGTTCACGGCGGACAGGAAGACCGTCACGTCGCTGCTGATCAAGGGCAACTTCCCGCCCGTGCGCCGCCTCTTCCCGGAGCAGGTGGACAACTACGCGGTGATGAACACCGCAGAGCTCATCGAGGCGACCCGGCGCGTCGCCCTCGTCCTCGAGCGCGAGGCCGCGCTCCGCTACACCTTCACCGCCGACGGGCTGACGCTGGAAGCGATCGGGTCCGAGCAGGCGCAAGCATCCGAGAGCATCGACGCTCTTCTCACTGGCCAGGAGACGGTGGTTTCATTGAAGCCGCAGTTCCTGCTCGATGGTCTCGGTGCGGTGCACTCGGAATTCGTGCGCATCTCGTTCACCAAGACCGAGAACCCCAACAAGCCGGGCCCTGTGCTCATCACGAGCCAGACGTCCAAGGATCAGGCAGGCGCGGACTCGTACAAGTACCTGCTCCAGCCCAACCTGCTCCTGCGCTAGATCCCGGCGCCGCAGATAGCGAAGGAAGAGAAGGACAATCATGCACATCGGCCTCATCGGCCTCGGACGCATGGGCAACAACATGCGCGCCCGGCTCGAGAAGAACGGCATCGACGTCACCGGATACGACACGAACCCCGAGGTCTCTGACGTCGCGACCGTGGCCGACCTCGTCGCGGCGCTCCCGGCGCCGCGCACCGTCTGGGTCATGGTGCCCGCCGGCGAGATCACCGACTCCGTGATCCGCGAGCTCGAACCGCTGCTCGAGAAGGGCGACCTCGTCATCGACGGCGGCAACTCCAAGTTCACGGAGGACTTCAAGCACGCCGAGCTGCTCGCTCCGCGCGGTGTCGACTTCATGGATGCCGGGGTCTCCGGCGGCATCTGGGGTCTCGAGAACGGCTACGGTCTCATGGTCGGCGGTTCGGCCGAGCAGGTCGCGCGGGTCATGCCGGTCTTCGACGCGCTGCGACCGGAAGGTCCGCGCGACGAAGGCTTCGTCCACGTGGGCGAGGTCGGCGCCGGCCACTACGCGAAGATGGTGCACAACGGCATCGAGTACGCGCTGATGCAGGCCTACGCCGAGGGATACGAGCTCCTCGACACGCGCAAGGACATCATCAAGGACGTCACCGGCACCTTCAAGGCCTGGCAGCGCGGGACGGTCGTCCGCTCGTGGCTGCTCGACCTGCTGGTCCGCGCTCTGGAGCAGGATCCGGAGTTCGAGCACATCGAGGGCTACGTGCAGGACTCGGGCGAGGGTCGCTGGACGGTGGAGGAGGCGCTCAACAACGCCGTCCCCGTCCCCACGATCAGCGCATCGATCTTCGCGCGCTTCGTCTCGCGCCAGGAGGACTCGCCCGCCATGAAGGCGGTCGCGGCCCTGCGGAACCAGTTCGGCGGGCACGCCGTGAAGGCCGTCGACTGAGGCGCGGACCGAAACCGCGTGAACTGAAAACTCTGTGCGTGTCACACACCTCTCCCTGACCGACTTCCGCAACTACCGCACCGCGGAAGTGCCGTTCGCGGCCGGCGCGAACCTGTTCGTCGGCCGCAACGGCCAGGGGAAGACCAACCTCGTCGAATCGCTCGGCTACCTGAGCACCCTCGGGTCGCATCGGGTGTCGAGCGATCAGGCGATGATCCGGAAGGATGCGGACGCCGCGATCGTCCGCGCAAGGATCCAGCACGACGGCCGGGAACTCCTGGTCGAGGTGCAGCTCAATCGCAGCACGCCGAACCGGGCTCAGGTGAACCGGTCAGCGATCAAGCCGCGCGAGTTACCGCGGTACTTCTCCAGCGTGCTGTTCGCTCCGGAGGACCTCGCGCTGGTGCGCGGCGAGCCGGGGATCCGCCGGCGGTTCCTCGATCAGCTGCTCATTCAGCGCAACCCGCGCTTCTCCGCCGTGATCGCCGATTACGAGCGTGTTCTGAAGCAGCGGAACACCCTGCTGAAGTCGGCGAGAGCGTCCCGCGTCCGGGAGGATCAGCTCGGCACCCTCGAGATCTGGGACGACCGGCTCGTCCAGCTCGGATCCGAGCTGATGGATGCGCGTCTCGACCTGGTCGCGCGTCTCAGCGATCCGCTCGTCGCGGCCTACCGGTCCGTCGCCGGCGACGATCACCACCCGCGGCTCATCCCGCAGCTCACCATCCACGGCGCGCAGGTCGATGACGAGGACAGCGCGGCGGAGGACGATGTGACCGGCTCAGCCGGTGTCGCGACCCCGGAGGCGTTCCGCCGGGCTCTCGCGGCGGTGCGCAGGAAAGAGCTCGACCGCGGTCTCACCCTCGTCGGGCCGCACCGCGACGACGTGCTGTTCGAACTCAACGCTCTTCCCGCGAAGGGGTATGCCAGCCACGGAGAGTCGTGGTCCTTCGCCCTCGCCCTCAAGCTGGCGTCGGCGGAGCTGCTCCGCCAGGAGTCGACGACCGGCGACCCCGTGCTCATCCTCGACGACGTCTTCGCGGAACTCGACCAGGCTCGGCGACGGATGCTGGCAACCGCCGTGGCCGGTTACGAACAGGTGCTCATCACCGCGGCCGTGTACGACGACGTGCCCGACGAACTCACGGCGCACACCGTCCGCATCGAGGCCGGCGCGATCATGGAGACCCCCGATGCCTGATCGCACATCCCGCGTCGCGCCCGGCGAGAGCGAGGCTTCCGCCGTCTACCTGCGGCTGAAAGCGTTGTTCACGGGAACGACCTCCCGGAGCCGTCGCGGTCCCCGGCGCGAGGAGAGCACCACCGGAAGTCAGCCCTTCGGCTCCGGGCGCGATCCACGCGGCGTCGGAGACGTGGTCGATGCGCTCGCGGCGCAGCTCGGCTGGACCTCCGCCCTCGCGAAGTCCGACCTGCTCGACGGATGGCGTGAGCTGGCCGGCGAGGAGACCGCGAAGCATGCCGAACCGGACCAGATCACGGACGGTGTGCTGGTGGTCCGGTGCGAGTCGACGGCGTGGGCGACGCAGCTTCGGATGATGCGCTCCGAACTGCTCGCACGGATCGCGGAGCGATTCCCCGAGGCCGGCATCGAGTCGATCCGTTTTCAGGGGCCGGACGCCCCCTCCTGGAAAAGAGGTCCCAGGTCGATTCCAGGGCGTGGCCCGCGCGATACTTACGGCTGAGAGCACAAAAGAGGTCGCCCTGGCACGGAAAATGCCTCAGACGGCCGTTTTCGGGCAATTCGCCGCCCGGCTCTTGGTAGAATGGAACGTCACTGTTGAGTGCGGTCAGGAGCCTAATTTCATATGACGATGGAACCGAACGCGGCCGGGACGGAACACGAATACGGCGCGAATGAGATCCAGGTCCTCGAGGGTCTCGAAGCCGTCCGCAAGCGACCCGGAATGTACATCGGTTCGACCGGTCCCCGCGGGCTTCACCACCTGGTCTACGAGATCGTGGACAACTCCGTCGACGAGGCCCTCGCCGGGCACGCCGACAACATCGAGGTGACCATCCTCCCGGACGGCGCCGTGCGGGTCGACGACAACGGTCGTGGCATCCCGGTCGACGAGCACCCGGTCGAGAAGAAGTCGACGGTCGAGGTCGTCCTCACCATCCTGCACGCCGGCGGCAAGTTCGGCGGCGGCGGGTATGCGGTGTCCGGTGGACTCCACGGCGTCGGAAGCTCTGTCGTGAACGCGCTCTCCAGCCGCCTCGACGTCGAGGTGCACCGGCAGGGTCACGTCTGGCGGCAGAGCTACCGCAACGGTGTGCCGCAGGCGCCCCTCGAGAAGGGCGAGGCGTCCGACCGCACCGGGACGATCATCACGTTCTGGCCGAGCGCCGACACGTTCGAGACGATCGAGTTCGACTACGAGACGCTGCGCACGCGCTTCCAGCAGATGGCGTTCCTCAACAAGGGCCTCCGCATCGCGATCACCGACGAGCGCACCCCCGAGATCGAGCCCGTCGAGGGTGAGGTCGACGAGGAGTACACACCGCGCCACGAGGTCTTCCTCTACGAGCGCGGTCTGATGGACTACGTGCAGTACCTCAACTCCGCGAAGAAGGTGGAGGTCGTCCACGACGAGATCATCTCGTTCGAGTCGGAGGACACCGAGCGCAAGATCGCCCTCGAGGTCGCCATGCAGTGGACGACCAGCTACAACGAGAGCGTTTTCACCTACGCGAACACGATCAACACCCACGAGGGCGGAACGCACGAAGAGGGATTCCGTGCTGCGCTGACCACGCTGGTGAACCGGTATGCGCGTGAGAAGGGCATCCTCAAGGAGAAGGACGACAACCTCTCCGGCGACGACGTGCGCGAGGGTCTGACGGCGGTCATCTCCGTCAAGCTGTCCGAGCCGCAGTTCGAGGGCCAGACGAAGACGAAGCTCGGCAACACCGAGGCCAAGGCCTTCGTGCAGAAGGTCGTCGGCGACCAGCTCGGCGACTGGTTCGACCGCAACCCGAACCAGGCGAAGGACATCATCCGCAAGGCGCTCCAGGCCGCGACCGCGCGGCTCGCCGCCCGGAAGGCGCGCGAGACCGCCCGCCGCAAGGGGCTCCTGGAGAGCGGCGGGATGCCGGGCAAGCTCAAGGACTGCCAGTCGAAGGACCCGACGATCTCGGAGATCTTCATCGTGGAGGGCGACTCGGCCGGCGGCTCCGCCGTGCAGGGCCGCAACCCCGAGACGCAGGCGATCCTGCCGCTGCGCGGCAAGATCCTCAACGTCGAGAAGGCGCGGCTCGACCGTGCCCTCGGCAACAACGAGGTGCAGGCGATGATCACGGCGTTCGGCGCCGGCATCGGCGAGGACTTCGACCCGGAGAAGGCGCGGTACCACAAGATCGTGCTCATGGCCGACGCCGATGTCGACGGCCAGCACATCACGACGCTGCTGCTGACCCTGCTGTTCCGCTACATGCGCCCGATGATCGAGCTCGGCTACGTCTATCTGGCGCAGCCGCCGCTCTACCGGCTCAAGTGGTCGAACGCCGAGCACGAGTACGTGTACTCCGACCGTGAGCGCGACGCCTTCCTGGCCGAGGGCCTCGCGGCGGGCAAGCGCATCCCCAAGGACAACGGCGTGCAGCGCTACAAGGGTCTGGGTGAGATGGACTACCAGGAGCTGTGGGAGACCACGATGAACCCGGAAACCCGGACGCTGCTGCAGGTCACCCTCGACGACGCGGCAGCGGCCGACGAGATCTTCGCCACCCTGATGGGCGAGGACGTCGAGTCGCGACGCTCGTTCATCCAGAAGAACGCCAAGGACGTGCGGTTCCTCGACATCTGATGCTCCGGCATGGGTGAACGACGAGGAATCACGAGGAAGAGAAGACTGTGACGGACGAAGAGAACGTGTCGGGCGAGAGCGGAGCCGGCTTCGGCATCCACGGCAGGATCGACCAGGTCGACCTGCAGTCGGAGATGCAGCGGTCGTACCTCGACTACGCCATGTCGGTCATCATCGGGCGTGCGCTGCCTGAGGTGCGCGACGGGCTCAAGCCGGTGCACCGCCGCGTCATCTACGCGATGTTCGACGGCGGGTACCGGCCGGACAAGGCGTTCTCGAAGTGCGCTCGCGTCGTCGGCGACGTGATGGGTCAATTCCACCCGCACGGCGACTCCGCGATCTACGACGCCCTGGTGCGACTCGTCCAGCCGTGGAGCCTGCGCTACCCGCTGGCCCTCGGCCAGGGCAACTTCGGCTCCCCGGGCAACGACGGCGCAGCCGCCCCGCGGTACACCGAGACGAAGATGGCCCCGCTCGCGCTGGAGATGGTGCGCGACATCGACGAGGAGACCGTCGACTTCCAGGACAACTACGACGGGCGCACCCAGGAGCCGGCCGTCCTGCCGAGCCGCTTCCCGAACCTGCTCGTCAACGGCTCCGTCGGCATCGCGGTCGGCATGGCCACGAACATCCCGCCGCACAACCTGCGCGAGGTGGCGGACGGCGCGCTCTGGCACCTGCAGCATCCCGAGGCCTCTCGCGAGGAGCTGCTCGAGGAGCTCATCAAGCGGATCAAGGGACCGGACTTCCCGACCGGCGCGCAGATCCTGGGCGTCAAGGGCATCCACGACGCCTACCGCACCGGACGCGGCTCGATCACGATGCGTGCCGTCGTCACGATCGAGGAGATCCAGGGCCGGGTCTGCCTCGTCGTCACCGAGCTGCCGTACCAGGTGAACCCGGACAATCTGGCGATCAAGATCGCGGACCTGGTCAAGGAGGGCCGCATCGGCGGTATCGCCGACATCCGCGACGAGACCTCCGGACGCACCGGCCAGCGCCTGGTGATCGTGCTGAAGCGCGACGCCGTCGCGAAGGTCGTGCTGAACAACCTGTACAAGCACACGCAGCTGCAGGAGAACTTCGGCGCGAACATGCTCGCGATCGTCGACAACGTGCCTCGCACGCTGGCCCTCGATGGATTCATCACCGCGTGGGTGGACCACCAGATCGAGGTCATCGTCCGGCGGACGCAGTACCGCCTGCGCAAGGCCGAGGAGCGCGCGCACATCCTGCGCGGCTACCTCAAGGCCCTCGACGCGCTCGACGAGGTCATCGCGCTCATCCGCCGCTCGCCAACGGTCGACGACGCACGCGAGGGACTGAAGACCCTGCTCGACGTCGACGACGTCCAGGCGGATGCGATCCTCGCGATGCAGCTCCGCCGCCTGGCCGCCCTCGAGCGGCAGAGGATCGTGGACGAGGCGGATGCGATCGAGAAGCAGATCGCCGAGTTCCACGCGATCCTCGACGACCCGGCGCGTCAGCGTTCGATCGTCAGCGAGGAGCTGACCGAGATCGTCGACCGCTTCGGCGACGACCGGCGCACCGAGATCATGTTCGGCTACGACGGCGACATGAGCGTCGAAGACCTCATCCCCGAAGAGGAGATGGTGGTCACCGTCACGCGCGGCGGCTACATCAAGCGGACGCGGAGCGACAACTACCGCAGCCAGCACCGCGGCGGAAAGGGCGTGAAGGGGGCGCAGCTGCGCGGCGAGGACGTGGTCGACCACTTCTTCGTGACCACGACGCACCACTGGCTCCTCTTCTTCACGAACAAGGGGCGCGTGTACCGCGCCAAGGCGTACGAAGTGCAGGAGGCCGGCCGCGACGCCAAGGGCCAGCACGTCGCCAACCTGCTCGCCATGCAGCCGGATGAGGAGATCGCCGAGATCCTCGACATCCGCGACTACCAGGCGGCCAAGTACCTGGTGCTCGCGACCCGCGACGGCCTGATCAAGAAGACCGCCCTCGAGGAGTACGACACCAACCGCACCGGCGGGATCATCGCGATCAAGCTGCGCGAGGACGACGAGCTCGTCTCCGCACTCCTGGTCGAAGAGGACTCCGACCTGTTGCTCGTCTCCCGCAAGGGCATGTCGATCCGCTTCACGGCGTCCGACGAGGCGCTCCGACCGATGGGCCGGTCGACCTCGGGCGTCATCGGCATGCACTTCCGCGGCGACGACAGCCTGCTCGACGCGTCGGTCGTCTCCGACGAGGGCTACGTCTTCGTCGTCACCGAGGGCGGGTACGCCAAGCGCACCGCAGCAGACCAGTACCGCCTGCAGAACCGCGGCGGTCTGGGCATCAAGGTGGCCAAACTCAGCGACGACCGGGGCGACCTGGTGGGTGCCCTCATCGTGGGCGAAGACGACGAGGTCCTTGTGGTTCTTGCCAGCGGCAAGGTGGTACGCTCTGCCGTGGCCGAGGTACCAGCCAAGGGCCGCGACACCATGGGTGTCGTCTTCGCACGTTTCGCCGAGTCGGACAAGATCATCGCACTGGCGAAGAACACCGAGCGTGATCTCGAATCCTCCCTTCCCGCGGAGGACGCCGAGGCCGTCGGGAAGGATGAAACCGTAGATGAGCAGTAGCGTCGCCGAGAAGTTGGCCAAGAAGTCGTCCCGTCGACCCGCATCCGCCAAGCAGGTGCGGCTGAAGCTGGTGTACATCGACTTCTGGTCGACCGTGAAGCTGTCGTTCCTCGCCGGGATCTGCCTCGCGATCATCGCGATCGTCGGCACGTTCCTCATCTGGACGGTGCTCGACCGCACGGGCATCTTCGACCAGATCAACAGCCTGTTCAAGGACATCTCGGGCGCCGGCGGCAGCGACCTCCGGTCCATCCTGGGGCTGGGTCAGGTGATGGGCTTCTCGCTCATCGTGGCCATCCTCGACATCGTCGTGGTGACCGCTCTGGGCGCCGTGTTCGCGCTGCTCTACAACCTCTCGGTGAAGATCACCGGCGGTCTGCTGGTCGGTTTCACCAACAACTGACCGATTTCGCAATGCTCGGGCAGATCGGGTAGTCTCGTATCTGCCCATTCGGGGATATAGCTCAGGCGGTTAGAGCGCTTCGCTGATAACGAAGAGGTCCGAGGTTCAAGTCCTCGTATCCCCACCATCACTTCTCACGGGGCCTTAGCTCAGTTGGTAGAGCGCCTGCTTTGCAAGCAGGATGTCAGGAGTTCGAATCTCCTAGGCTCCACCCTTACGGGTGTCCGTGGTTCATTCCGGCGGCGGCACGATCGTCCGCGTCGGGAACGGGCTCGAGTACGAGACGCTCGTCGTCACGCTGCCGAGTGTTCCGACGCGGCCGCTGATCTGCTCCAGGTGCCGCATGGAGGTCGCCACCACCTTGAGGATGAAGCAGTCGTCTCCCGTGACGTGGTGTGCCTCCACCACCTCCGGCAGTTCCGCGAGCAGATCGTGCAGCGGCGTGTACTGGCTGCTGGGGTAGCGCAGCCGGAGGTAGGCGAGGATGCCGTAGCCCAGCCTCTCGGGGTCGAGGACCGCCCGGTAGCCCGTGATCACGCCGGCCTCTTCCAGTCGCCGTACGCGCTCGGCGACCGCGCTGTTCGACATGTGCACCGTGCGGGCGAGTTCGGCGATCGACTGCCTGCCGTCGCGTTGCAGCTCGGCGAGGATGCTGCGATCGGTGCTGTCGACGGCGAACGTGGATGTGACGGCCATGGCGTGATTCTGCCATGAGATCGACGGCGGGACGGCTCCAAGGCCGTTGATCGCTCCTTCAGCCGAAGTCCGCATTTTCCTAGTCTCGAGGCATGACGACAACCACTGCCGACGCCATCCAGCACTTCGCGGCGAAGCTCCGCTTCGAGACCGATCCGTCCGATGTCCATGCCGCGTTCGAGCGCGGTGAGCGCTTCGTCCTGGTGGACAGCCGCGCCGCTGTCGCGTGGGCTCAGGGGCGGGTGGCGGGGGCCGTGCATCTGCCGACCGCCCAGATCGACGAGCGTGCGTCCCAGCTGATCCCGCTCGACATGCCCGTCGTCGTCTACTGCTGGGGTCCGGGATGCAACGGGTCCACCCGAGCCGCCCTCGCGCTCAGCCGGCTCGGCTACGAGGTGCGGGAGATGATCGGCGGTTACGAGTACTGGGTGCGGGAGGGACTGCCGACGGTGGACGACGCCGGTCCGCTCGAACGCTCGGTGGACCCGCTCACGGCGCCCCCGGGCATCGCCTGCGACTGCTGATGCCTTCGGCTACTTGAGCAGCCGGGAGAGGACGCGGTCGGCCAGCGGCTTGCCGCCCGTCTGGCACGTCGGGCAGTACTGGAAGGTCGAGTCGTGGAAGATGACCTGCCGGATGGTGTCTCCGCACACCGGGCAGGGCTGGCCGGTACGGCCGTGCACACGCAGATTCGACTTCTTCTCGCTCTTCAGCTCGGACGCGGCCAGGCCGTCGGCGCGGGCCAGCGCCTCCCTCAGTGTGGACTGCATCGCTTCGTACAGCCGGGCGACGTCGTCCGGCGGCATGCTGGCCGGCTTGTACGGCGACATCTTGGCGACGTGGAGGATCTCGTCGGAGTAGGCGTTCCCGATGCCCGCGATCAGCGACTGATTGCGCAGGACGCCCTTGATCTGCGCCCGCCCCTGTCCACCGAGGATGCCCGCGAAGACCTCCTCGGTGAACGACGGGTCGAGCGGATCGGGGCCGAGACGCTGGATGCCGGGAACATCGGCGGGATCGCGAACGACGTAGATGGCGAGGCTCTTCTTGGTGCCGGCCTCGGTGATGTCGAGCCCCGAGCCGTCGTCGAGGACAAGCCGCGCCGCGAGCGGGCCCTTGCCCAGACGCCCGGTGGAAGGCGGCGGAGGGGAATCGCGCCAGCGGAGCCACCCGGCACGGGCGAGGTGCACCACGATGTGGAGCTCTCCCGCGGCGATGTCGAGGAACTTGCCGTGCCGGCTGACGCCGGAGATGGTCAGTCCGTGGAGGGCGTCGGCCGGAGGATCGAAGGTCTTCAGAGCCGAGAAGGCGGCGATGCTCAGACGGTCGATGACGCGCTGCTTCAGCCGGCCATTGAGGTCGGCGGCGAGGGCGGTGACTTCCGGCAGTTCGGGCATCACCCCTAGTCTGCCCGGGTCCTCCGACAATGGCAGTAGGTTGGTGCGGTGGATATCAGAGTCGCTGCATACGGTGTCATCGTCGACGGCGATCGCATCCTTCTCGCCCACTGGAACGAGGGCGGCCGCTCCGGCTGGACGCTGCCGGGCGGCGGCATCGACCCGGGCGAGGACCCGGTGGATGCGGTGGTCCGCGAGATCGCGGAAGAGACCGGCTATCTCGCCGAGGCGGGCGAGCTGCTCGGAATCGACTCCAAGGTGATCCCCGGCGAGCACCGCTTCGTACCGGATGCCGGACCGATGCACGCGCTCCGGATCGTCTACCGGGCCAGGGTCGTGGGCGGGTCGCTCACGAACGAGCTCGACGGCACGACGGACGAGGCCGCGTGGTTCCCCCTCGACCGCATCCCGAGCCGTCGGGTCGAGCTCGTCGACACCGCGCTGGGGATGGCCGGGCTGGGAGCGGTCGGGCTCGGAACGGCGGGGGCGGGCGACGGCCGCTAGACCGTCGCCGTTCCGCGTGCCTGCTCGCCGGGGATGACGATCCACATCACCAGGTAGGCGATGAACTGCGGGCCCGGCAGCAGGCACGACAGCAGGAACAGGACGCGGACCGTCCACGGCCGGAGGCCGAAGCGGTTCGCCAGGCCGGCGCACACGCCGGCGATCACACGGCCATCACGGGGACGCATCAGAGTGCTCATGCATCCCAGACTCGCAGCGGCGCGCACGCCGCACCATCGGGGTAACCCCCGAACAGACCCTGATCCGGGTCGGCGCTACTGCTGCGGAGCCTCGGCAGCCGGAGTCGCGGGCGTCGACGGCGTGGTGGGCTCCTCATCGGCGACCCACAGCTCGTCGTCTGCGCGGAAGGTCTGCCAGACGGCGTACAGCAGACCGACGGCCGCGACGATGCCGAGACCGATCGCGATCACGCCACCGGCGCCAGGGCCGGACTTCTGTGCGGGAGCCTTCGGCTTCTTCGAGAGCTCCTTGCCCGCCTTCGTGAAGTCGCCGGCGAAAGCGGCCGCACGGGCTGCTCGAGCGTGGTCGACCACCGAGAGCGCGGTGCCGACGGCCGTGCCCACCGCGGGGATGACGTCGTTCACCACGCGCTGCCGTGCCTGGCCGGCGTAGTGGGTCGCCGTCTCCTTCGCGGTGTGGGCCGCCGGACGCACGTACTGGTCGTAACCGTCACGGACGCGCGGCGCGATCTCCTCACGCGTGTAGTAGGCCGCCTGCTTACGCGCCTCGGCAGCGAGGGCGTTGGCGTTGGCCAGAACCTCCTGCTGCTGAGTCCACAGGTCCTCGGCTCCGCTGCGCAGTCGCTTGAGCTCCTTCTTGCGCTTCCGTGTCAGGCTCATCTGTTCCTCCGTTGGTCGGGGTGGCGACTGACTCCATCTTGCCACCGAAAGGGCTGGGGATGGCCCGAGAGGTCTCGAGCCCGCCCAAGTCAGCTGTACGCGCTGTGCAAGAATTGGTGCCATGTCTAAGCACACCGCTGTCGCCACGCTCCACACTAACTACGGAGACATCAAGGTCAACCTCTTCGGCAACCACGCGCCGAAGACGGTGCGGAACTTCGTCGGGCTGGCGACGGGCGAGATCGAGTGGACGCACCCCGCCACGGGAGAGAAGTCCAAGACTCCTCTCTACGACGGCGTGGTCTTCCACCGCATCATCCCGGGCTTCATGATCCAGGGCGGCGACCCGCTCGGCCAGGGCGTCGGCGGACCGGGCTACCAGTTCGACGACGAGATCAGCCCCGACCTCGACTTCACGCAGCCGTACATCCTCGCGATGGCCAACGCCGGCATCCAGGGCGGCCGAGGCACCAACGGCTCGCAGTTCTTCATCACCGTCGCGCCGACCACGTGGCTGCAGGGCAAGCACACCATCTTCGGCGAGGTCGCCGACGACGCCTCCCGCAAGATCGTCGACAAGCTGGCCGAGGTTCCCACGGACGCCCGGGACCGGCCGCTCGACGACGTCGTGATCGAGTCGATCGACATCGAGCAGGTCTGAGGAAGGACGGGCGAGCACGAAACATGACTCAGCCCGTCGACGCACGCGCGAACTTCTGTTACCGGCACCCCGACCGGCAGAGCTATGTGCTCTGCCAGCGCTGCGGCCGGACGATCTGCGGTGAATGCCAGACCCCGGCCGCGGTCGGGGTCGTCTGCCCGGAGTGCATGGCGCAGCAGCGTGCCACCCATCCGCGCACCAAGCCCGCGTGGGTGACCCGGCTCACCGGCTCCGGAGCTCCGGTCGTCACGTACGCGATCATCGCGGTCTGCGTGGTCGTCTTCATCGTCCAGACTCTGGGGTCGCTGCTCGGCCTGCCGGTGAATTCCGCACTGGTGTACGCCGGGGCGTACTCGTACCCGGGCGGCACATTCGGCGTCGGCTTCGAGCCGTGGCGGATGTTCACGAGCGTGTTCGCGCACGCCAACATCATCCACATCGCGCTGAACATGTACACGCTGTTCGTGTTCGGCATGGCCCTGGAGCCTCTGCTCGGCCGAGCGCGCTATCTCACGTTGTTCCTGATCAGCGGATTCGCCGGATCGCTGGGCGTACTGCTGCTGGCATCGCCGGTGCAGCCCGTCCTCGGCGCCTCCGGCGCCATCTTCGGCCTGTTCGGGGCCTTCTTCATCATCCAGCGCCGCCTGGGCGGCAGTGCGACGCAGATGCTCGTCCTGCTCGCGATCAACCTCGGCATCGGCTTCCTGCCCGGGTTCAACATCGCGTGGCAGGCCCACGTCGGTGGCCTGATCGGTGGCCTCCTGGTCGGGCTGATCTATGTGGAGACCCGGCAGCCGCAGCGTCGGCGCTGGCAGCTGCCCCTGCTGGTCCTGCTCTGCGTCATCTTCGTCGCGATCAGCCTCATCCACTTCTTCGTGTAATTCCCCACACGGCGTGGATAAGTTATCCACAGGCTTATTAACACTGTGGGGAATTACACGCCTGTAACTCTCCACAGGCTTATTAACACTGGGGAAATCCCGGCCGAACGAACGGCAACTGTTCACAGGGACCCTGTGGAGAACTGTGGAAAACACGAAGCCCGGGGCGGCTGACGCCGTCCCGGGCCCGGAAGACACGGAGAGTCGCGGGCTACCGCCAGCGCGTGGTCATCAGGAAGCCGATGAACGCGATGCCGAAGCCGACGAGGATGTTCCACGCGCCGAGCGCGGGGATCGGGTACTGATTCTGGCTGACGTAGAAGACGATGATCCAGATCAGGCCCAGCAGCATGAAGCCGAACATGACCGGCTTGAACCAGACGGGGTTCGGGGCCTCTTCGCCGGATGCCGCGGCGCTGCGCTCTGCGCGCACGGGGCGCTCGGTTCTGGTCTTGGACTTGCTGCGTGCCATAGCACCACAGTGTAGCGGGCAAGCTCCGGAGGACGCTGATGCCCCCGAACGGGGGAGGCCTGTGGACAACCACGAGGATTCCCAGCGACAGTCCCTAGAATCGGCGACGTGACCACCCCTCGCAGGCGCGCCGCTCGGCCGCACCGCCGACCCACCGTGCTCGGTGTCATCGGCGAGCTCCTGGTCACCGCCGGCGTGCTGGTCCTGCTCTTCCTCGGCTGGCAGGTCTGGTGGAACAACCTCGTTCTGGCCGGGCAGCAGACGAACGCGGCAGCCCAGCAGAGCCAGAAGTGGATCGACGACGCCCTCAAGGCGCCGAAGCCCGCCCCCGACACGTCCACTGCCCAAGTCGACCCGCCCGTGATGGCGAAGCCCGCTCCGTACCAGCCGTTCGCGGTCATGTACGTGCCCCGGCTCGGCGCCGACTGGAAGCGCACCATCCGGCAGACCGTCGACGTCGAGCGCGTCCTGAACAGCTACACGGCGGGCGTCGGCCACTACATCGACACGCAGCTTCCCGGCCAGGTCGGCAACTTCGCCGTGGCCGGTCACGATTCGGGGTGGGGCAACACCTTCATCGACCTCTCGAAGCTGCACATCGGCGACCGCATCTACGTGCAGACCGCCGACGGCTGGTACACCTACGTCTTCCGCAACTTCGAGTATGTCCAGCCATCGGCCGTGCAGGTGCTGCTGCCCGTTCCTCGGCAGCCGCAGGCCACCCCGACCGAACGACTGATGACCATCACGACCTGCAACCCCCCGTTCCACGCGGGGGAGCGGCTCATCGCGTACAACGTCTTCCAGTCGTACGCGCCGCCGCAGGACGTTCCGAGCGAGATCGCTGCCGCGGTCGGGCAGGGAGGCTGATCGTGTACGGAGCTCTGTGGCGCGTGCTGCCCGGTCCGGTGTGGCTGCGCATCCTCCTCTTGCTCGTCCTCGTGGCGGTGGTGCTGTTCGCCCTGGTGACCTGGGTGTTCCCCTGGGTGGATTCGCTCCTCGGGCCGCAGGAAGGTACCGTGGGCCCGTGACCCGCGTACTCGTCATCGACAACTACGACAGCTTCGTCTACACGCTGAACGGCTACCTGCGCGAGCTCGGGGCCGAGACCGACGTGGTGCGCAATGACGACATCGCCGTGGCCGACCTCCCGGCGAAGCTCGCCGAGTACGACGCGGTGCTCGTCTCACCCGGCCCGGGCAAGCCCGCCGACGCCGGCGTCTCGATCCCGGTCGTCCAGCAGGCGCTCCTCACCGGTCAGCCGCTGCTCGGCGTGTGCCTCGGGCACCAGGCCATCGCCGAGGCGTTCGGCGGCGTCGTCACCAACGCCGAAGAACTGATGCACGGCAAGACCTCGCAGGTCAGCCACGACGACAGCGACCTGTTCGACGGCGTCGCCCAGCCGTTCACGGCCACCCGGTACCACTCGCTCGCCGTCGTGGACGGGACGCTTCCCGACGACCTGCAGGTGACGGCGCGCACGGCGGGCGGTGTGATCATGGCGCTGCAGCATGTCGAGGCGCCGATCTACGGCGTCCAGTTCCACCCGGAGTCCGTGCTGACCGAGGGCGGTTACCGGATGCTCGGCAACTGGCTCGAGGTCGCCGGTCTCACGGGCGCCGCCGAGGCGTCCCGCGCGCTCAACCCGCTGGTGAAGCTGGGCTGATCCCCGGCCGGTCGACCGGGTCGGCTCAGCCCGAGCAGTAGGTCAGATCGACCGTCGACCCCTGCGGCACGTCGCCCGGTGAGACGGACTGCGTGTGGACCATGGTCGCGCCCTTGTCCTGGGGACACGTCGGGTCGGGCTTCGGATTCCCGGTCAAGCCGAGCTGGGACAGGATCCCCGTAGCCGCCTGGATGGTCTGGCCGGTCAAGTCGGTCAGGGTCACCTTGCCACTCGACACATGCAGGCCGATCGGATCGCCCTCGTGCGCCGAGGCGTTCGCGGCCGGATCGGTCGTGATCACCACGTTCGCCGGCACGTCGGGGGAGTTCTCCGACGTCTTCGGACCGACCGTCAGGCCGGCCTGTTGCAGGGCCTGGGTGGCGGCATCCACCGTCATGTTGTGGACATCCGGCACCGAGACCGTCTTCTTGCCGGTCGAGACGTAGAGCGTGATGGTGTCGCCGGTCGCGACGACGATGCCCGCACCCGGATCGGTGCGGATCACCTGGCCCTCGGCGTAGGTGGGGCTCGACTCCGTGGTCTGCACCCACTTGAGCTTCATCTCGTCGAGCTGCGAGGTGGCCTTGTCGAGGGTCTGCCCGGAGAGGTTCGGCACCTTGCGGGACGAGTCGGGCATGGTCGTGCTCGGGGCGAGCCTGAGCACCCAGGCGAGCACGGCGACGATGACCACCGCCATGATCGCGATTCCGGCCCAGATCCAGATCACGGGTGGACGACGCTGGGTGCGCGTCATCGTCTGGTCCTCGGCCAGCTGCCGGAAGGCGGCCTCCGGACCGGAGACAGAGCTGGGCGGTGCCCCGAACAGGGTTTCGGCGAGCTCGTCCTCGTGCTTGCGCTTCGGGATGCGCCCGGCGGCGGCCTCCTCGAGGTCGGCGCGGAACTCGGCGACCGTCTGGTAGCGCTCGAAGCGGTCCTTCGTCATCGCCCGGGCGACGACCACATCCATCGCCGGGGAGACCTTCGGGTTGATGGTGCTCGGCGGGACGGCGGTCTCGCTGACGTGCTGGTAGGCGATCGCCACCGGGGTGTCGCCGCGGAACGGCGGCCGGCCGGTGAGCATCTCGAAGAGCACGACGCCCGTCGAGTAGAGGTCTGTGCGCGCGTCGACCGACTCGCCTTTGGCCTGCTCCGGTGAGAAGTAGCTGGCGGTGCCCAGAACGGCGGTGGTCTGGGCCACGGTCGCGGAGGAGTCGCTGATGGCGCGGGCGATGCCGAAGTCCATCACCTTGACCTGGCCGGCCTTCGTGATCATCACGTTGCCCGGCTTGATGTCGCGGTGGACCACACCGGCACGGTGCGAGTACTCGAGCGCGGTGAGGATGCCCTCGGTGATGCGCACGGCCTCCGCGCGCTCCAGCGGGCCCTTCTTGATGAGGTCTTTGAGGAGGACGCCGTCGACGTACTCCATCACGATGAAGGGCAGCTGCGCCTCGTGGCCGTCCGGCTCGCGCACCGTCTCTTCGCCGGCGTCGAACACGCGCACGATGGTCGGGTGCGTCATGCGCGCGGCGGCCTGGGCCTCCTGCCGGAACCGCGTGCGGAACGCCGGGTCGGTGGCGAGGGACGGCTTGAGCAGCTTGATGGCCACCGTACGACCCAGCCGGGTGTCGGTTCCGCGATGGACGTCCGACATGCCGCCCCGGCCGATGAGTTCGCCCACCTGATATCGGCCTGCGAGCAGGCGGCTATCTGGGCTCAATGCGAACTCCTTCTCGGTGACGACTCCGGCTAGTGTAGCGGGGCGATTCTGGGGAACTCCCCGAGCGCTTCGAAGCGACTATTTGTTGCCGGTTCCTCCGGTTCCCCCGGTGGCGCCGCCGCCTCCGGTGCCGGACGTCGGCGGCGCGGAGACGACTTCGTACGAGGTCGCCGGCGACTGGCTCGACTCCACAGACTCTCCGCAGAAGATCGTGTACGTCAGCTGGTAGGTGGCCGCCGCGCTCGGCGACCAGA
The DNA here is from genome assembly GCF_013408745.1 of Leifsonia soli. Lineage (NCBI taxonomy): Bacteria > Bacillati > Actinomycetota > Actinomycetes > Micrococcales > Microbacteriaceae > Leifsonia > Leifsonia soli. Next base: position 3,048,626 of record NZ_JACCBJ010000001.1, read on the forward strand.
CCATCTTGGTGTCGTTGACCGGCGTCTGCGGCTGTCCGTTGATGTAGAGGCGACGGCCGACGAGGTTCTGTCCGGCGGGGCAGGTGGCCGAGCCGAAGTTCACCGTGATCTGCGAGTTCGGGGTGCCCTGACCGGACGGCGGGGTGGCCGAGACGGTGTCCGTCGGCGTCGGGATGGGGGCGACCGGGCCGTACACCTTGACCGAGACCGTCGAGCCCTTGGGCACGGGGCCGGTCGGGTTGACCGAGTAGACCTTGTTGGCCTGGTCGTTGGTGGTCGCCGCGTTGCCCTGCGAGACGTCGGCGACCATCCCGAGCCCCTGCAGCTTGTCGCGTGCCTGGTCCGCGGTGAGACCCAGGAAGTCGCTCTCGGTGATCTGGACCGTGTTGCTGGTCGGCGTCGGAGTCGGCGTCGGGGTCGTCGGCTGGGTCTGCGTCGGGGTGTTCGACGGCGTGTTCGACGGAGCCGGCTTCGGGGCGACCACCAGTGTGATGATCGTGCCGATCAGCACGAGGGCGAGCAGTGCGATGAGGGCGATCAGCGGCCACGTCCACCGGCTGCGCTTGCGCTCCTCCACGGGGGCGGCGGGCTCCTCGTCCACGACCGGCGCGACGGCCGTCGCGGGGAGGACGGTGGTGGCCGCGGTCGGAGCGGCCGGCGGCTGCATGAGGACGGTCGACGCGTCGGCCAGGGCGGCACCGCCGAGGATGGCGGGCACCGACTGCGCCGCGGCGCGCACGTCCCCGCGGCGGAGCGCCTGCGCGGCCCGGGCCAGGTGGGCGGCGGAGGCGGGGCGGTCGGCCGGGTTCTTGGCGATGCAGGCGAAGACGAGGTTGCGCACCGGCTCGGCGACGGTCGCCGGAAGCTCCGGCGGCGCCTCGTTGATCTGCGCCATGGCGATCGCGACCTGCGACTCGCCCGTGAACGGCCGGCGGCCGGCCAGGCACTCGTAGGCGACGATGCCGAGGGAGTAGATGTCGGTCGTCGGGGAGGCCGGGTGACCGGACGCCTGCTCCGGCGAGAGGTACTGCACGGTGCCCATGACCTGGCCGGTGGCGGTGAGCGGCACCTGGTCGGCGATGCGCGCGATGCCGAAGTCGGTGATCTTGACGCGGCCATCGGGCGTGATCAGGAGGTTGCCCGGCTTGATGTCGCGGTGCACCAGGCCGGCGGCGTGGGCCGCGTGCAGCGCTGCCGCGGTCTGCGCGACGATGTCGAGCGTCCGGTCGGTGCTGAGGACGTGCTCCCGCTCCAGGATGCTCGAGAGCGCCTCGCCGGGGACGAGCTCCATCACGAGGAAGGCGCTGCCCTCCTCCTCGCCGTAGTCGTAGACGTTGGCGATGCCCTCGTGGTTGACGAGCGCGGCGTGGCGGGCCTCCGCGCGGAAGCGCTCGAGGAAGCCAGGGTCGCCGAGGTACTCGTCCTTCAGGATCTTGATGGCGACGGTCCGGCCGATGACGAGGTCGGTGGCCTGCCACACCTCGCCCATCCCGCCGATCGCGATCCGCGACTGCAGCTCGTAACGTCCCCCGAAGGTGAGCCCTGCTGTGGGTCTCATTTATTCAGCACCGCCTCTAGTACTTTCCTCGCGATCGGAGCGGCGATGGAGTTACCCGTGCCGCTCTGACCCTTTCCACCGCCATTTTCGACAACTACAGCCACAGCGAACTCCGGGTCGTTCGCCGGCGCGAATCCGGTGAACCAGAGCGAGTAGGGATCGTTGTCCCCGTTCTGTGCCGTACCCGTCTTACCGCCGACCTGAACCCCACCTATTCTTGCATTGCCCGCCACGCCGTGATCGACGCCGTCGACCATCATCTGCTTGATGGTGTCGGCGTTCTGCCGGCTCAGCGGACGCGAGAACTCCTTGGGCTGGAAGCTCTCCAGCGTCTGCAGATCCGGAGACCGGATGGAGTCGACCAGGTTCGGGGTCATGAGCGTGCCGCCGTTGGCGATCGCCGCGGAGACCATCGCCATCTGGAGCGGCGTCGCCCGGTCGTCCTTCTGCCCGAAGGAGCCCAGCGCGCGCTCGGCCGCGACGGGGTAGAGCGGGTACACGCTCTTTTCGACCGGGATGGGGATGTCGAACGACTGATTGAACCCGAACTTGTCCGCCTGGGCCTTGATGACCTCCGGCTTCAGCTGCATCCCGAGCTCGGCGAACGGGATGTTGCACGACAGGATCTGGGCCGTCGCGATCGACACGGTCGCGCCGGGGCCGCAGGTCGTCAGCGAGTCGTTCTTGACGATCGTGGGCGACTCGGGGAGCTGGAGGGAGGCCGGGTTGGGGAGCTGGCTGTCCTTCGTGTACTGACCGGTGCCGAAGGCGGAGGCGCTCATGACCGGCTTGAACGTCGACCCGGGCGGATTGAGGTCACCGCCGATGGTCCGGTTGATGAGCGGGTCGCCGGGAGCGGCGAGAAGCTGGTCGTAGGTCGACTGGACCGCTTCGCCGTCATGCGACGCGAGGGTGTTCGGATCGTAGGTGGGCTTGGAGACCATCGCCAGGATCTTGCCGGTCTTGGGCTGCAGCAGCACGACGGCGCCCTGGTAGTCGCCGAGCGCATCCCACGCCGCCTGCTGCGCGACGGGGTCGATCGTCGTCTCAACGGTCGCGCCCTGCGGGTTCTTCCCGGTCAGTATGGCGTTCACGCGCTCGAAGAACTGGGCGTTCGACGAGCCGCTCAACTTGGAGTCGAGGGCGCCCTCCAGGCCGGTCGGCTCGCCGTTGATCGGGAAGAAGCCGGTGACGGCGGAGTACAGCGGACCGTTGCTGTAGACGCGCTGCCACTTGTAGACGTCGTTCGACGGCACGGACTGCGCGATCGGCTGCCCGGCGACGAGGATGGCGCCGCGCTGCGCAGAGTAGCTGTCGTTCCTGGCGCGGGTGTTGCGCGCGTCGGCGCTCAGAGCATCCGTCTGGATCGCCTGGATGATCGAGGTCGACACCAGCAGCGCCAGGAACATCGCCAGCACGATCGTGCTGACGCGCTTGATCTCGCGATTCATCTCAGCTCACCACCAGCCGGGGTTGATTGCGGACGGTGTCGGACAGCCGCAGCAGCAGCGCCACGATGATCCAGTTGGCGACGAGGGACGAGCCGCCGGCCGCGAGGAAGGGGGTCGTGAGTCCCGTCAGCGGGATGACGCGGGTCACGCCGCCGATGACGATGAAGCATTGCAGCGCCACCGTGAACGACAGGCCGACGGCGAGCAGCTTGCCGAAGTCGTCCGCGCCGGCGAAGCCGATGCGGAGGCCGCGCGCCACGAAGACCAGGTAGAGCGCGAAGATCGCGAACAGACCGGCCAGACCGAGCTCCTCGCCCAGGCTGGCGATGATGTAGTCGCTCTGCGAGATGGGGGTGATCCACGGCTGGCCCTGCCCGAGACCGGTGCCGATGAGGCCGCCGTGCGCCAGGCCGAACAGACCCTGCACCAGCTGGTAGCTCCCGCCGAGCTCGGCGTCGTACCGGCCGGACGAGAACGGCGTCAGCCAGTTCGCGAACCGGTCGTGCACGTACGGCAGCACCTGGCTGGCGATGACGGCGCCGCCGACGACCAGCAGGAGGCCGAGGATGACCCAGCTGATGCGGGCCGTCGCCACGTACAGCATGACGAGGAACAGGCCGAAGATCAGGAGGCCAGTCCCGAGGTCGCGCTGGAAGACGATGACGGCCATCGACATGAGCCAGACGATGAGGATCGGGCCGAGGTCCCTGGCGCGCGGGAACCGCATCCCGAGGAACTTCTTGCCCACCATGGAGAGCGAGTCGCGGGCCTGGACCAGGTACCCGGCGAAGAAGATCGCGAGGCAGATCTTGGCGATCTCACCGGGCTGGAAGCTGAACGGGCCGATGCCGATCCACACCCGGGCGCCGTTGATCTCGCGCCCGATGCCCGGAAGCATCGGCAGCAGCAGGAGCACCAGCGCGGCGAATCCGAAGAGGTAGGTGTAGCGCTGCAGGATGCGGTGGTTGCGGAGGAGGATCACCACGAGGATCGCGCAGATGATCGCGATGGCGCTCCAGGCGATCTGCTTGACGCCCGCGCTGTCCCATCCGGCGTCCTTGTAGTGGATGTCGATGCGGTAGATCTCCGCGATGCCGATGCCCGTGAGGAGGGTCGCGATGGGGAGGAGGAACGGGTCGGCCTGCGGAGCGACGAACCGGAGCGCGATGTGCATGCCGAGCACGAGCGCGGAGAGCCCGGCGCCGAGGTAGACCAGCGTGAGGTCGACGTGCCCGAGCGCACCCAGCTGCACCAGCACGACGGCGGCCGCGTTGATGGCGCAGGCGATGAGGAGGAGGACCAGCTCGCGGTTGCGGAGCTTCGCGGGCAGGCGCAGCCGCTTCACCGGCCCGGTGGCGTTCCGGGTCGGGGTCGCCTGCTCGCGCGCGGCCGTATTACTCTCGGCCGGCATCGCTCAGCTGCTCCACGATCGTCTTGGCCGCCGGAAGGTCGTCGGCGTTGATGGTCTGCTCGACCTGCTGCTTGTCGTACGCGGGGAGGTCGTCCACCTTCACGTCGGACTCCTCGTACAGGTGCGACAGGCTGATCGGCCCGATGCCCTGCTGGACGCCCTGGTAGATCGCCACATGGCGGCTCGGCGACATTCCCACGTAGTAGCGGGACTGCGTCCACTCGTAGCCGAAGACGATGGCGAGGACGATGGCGACGACCAGCAGGATGAGGCCGATCATCCAGGTCAGTCTGCGGCGGCGGACGCGGCGCGCGTCCTCCTCGATGAGCTCGTCGAGGTAGTCCTCGGACTGCGGCTCGAAATGGGTGGGGCCGGTGGCGGGCCGGATGGGGTGCAGCCGCAGCCCGGGCAGGCGCGCCGCGCGGGTGGTCGGCTTCGGCTCGGAGCCGAACTGCAGCGGCGCCGCGGCGGATCCGACCGTGACCGGCTCCTTGAGCACCTCGCCTGGTGCAGTGTCTGCGATGTCGACGATGACCACCGTCACGTTGTCGGGGGCGCCGGCGTCCAGGCTGTGCTTGAGGAGGCGGTCGGCCACCTGCTTCGGGCCTTCTTTGGAGGCGAGGGCCGCCAGCATGTCGTCGTGCTTCACCACCCCGCTGAGGCCGTCGGAGCAGATCAGCCAGCGGTCGCCCGGGCGCGTGTCGAGCGTCCAGGTGTCGATCTCGGGGGATGCGTCCACGTCGCCGAGCACGCGCATCAGCACCGAGCGGCGAGGGTGGACCATCGCCTCCTCCTCCGTGATGCGGCCGCTGTCGACCAGGCGCTGCACGAACGTGTGGTCGGTGGTGACCTGCTTCAGCTCGCCGTCGCGGAACAGGTAGATGCGGGAGTCGCCGATGTGCGCGAACGCGATCTGGTCGCCGACGCGGACCATCGCGCTCACAGTGGTGCCCATCCCGGTCAGCTCGGGATGCTCGAACACGGTCTCGGCGAGGAGCGAGTTGGCGGCGATCAGCGCCGACTGCAGGGCGAACTCCGCCTCGGCCGGCGAGGCGTACTCGCGGTCGGCCTCGCGGATGCGCGTGACCGCGATGGCCGAGGCGACGTCGCCTCCGGCGTGACCGCCCATGCCGTCGGCGACGACGAACAGGTCCCGGCCGGCATAGCCCGAGTCCTGGTTGTTCGAGCGGATCTTCCCGACGTGGGAGAGGGCCGCCGCCTTGTTCGCCGCCACCCGTCTACCGCCGCAGCTCGAACGTGGTCGTGCCGATCTTGATCGGCGTGTCGAGCGGGACCTGGGTCGGGACGGTCACCCGGCGGCCGTCGAGGAACGTGCCGTTGGTGGAGTCGAGATCCTGGATCATCCACTCGTCGTTCCAGAGGAGCAGGCGGGCGTGGTGGGTGGAGGTGTAGTCGTCGCGGATGACGAGGTTCGACTCGCCGGAGCGGCCGATGGTGATGGGATCGCGGCCGAGCGGGAGCTCGGTGCCGGCGCGGGGTCCGGACGTGATGACGAGCCGGCGCGCGCTCTGCACGCTCGCGTTGGTGTGCCCGCCAGCGCGGTTGGCTCCGGACGGCAGCGACGACACGGGCGCGGACTTCATCACGGGCTCGGTGACGCCGGCGGCCGCGGCGGCCGGCGCGCTCGCCGCGGCTGCCGCGGGGAACGGGGATGCGGCCGCCGGCTGCGACGACTCCGGGAGCTTGCGGACCCGCTGGCCGAACATGTCGCTGCGCAGGGCGTAGACGATGCCGAAGACGAACAGCCAGAGAACCAGCAGGAAGCCGAACCGCAGCACCAGCAGGGTCAGCTCGCTGGGGTTCACGAGGGGCTCCAGAAGTTGCCAACATCGTGCCGCCGGGTGGTGTCGTCCGCACGGCCGCGGGCTGCGGGCGCCGCCTGGGGGAGCACGCGGAACACGATGCGGGTGCGGCCGAGGGTCACGACCGACTCCGGCTCCAGGATCGCCTTGCGGAGCGGCTCGCCGTTCAGCTTGGTGCCGTTGGTCGATCCGAGGTCCTCGACCTGCGCGCGGTGTCCGTCCCAGGTGATCATCACGTGACGGCGGGAGATTCCGGTGTCGTCGACGGTGATGTCGGCGTCCGCGCCGCGACCGACCACGGTGCGGGAGTGCGTGAGCGGGTAGTGCGTTCCGTTGATGTCGAGCACCGGGGTCCAGGCGACATCGCCCTTCACGTTCTCGGACTCGACCTGGAGCATCCCGACGGAGAGTTCTGGATCCTCGGCGAGGTCGATCGAGATGCCGCCGGCGAACGCGTAGTGCTGGCTCGCGGCGTGCTTCTGCACGAAGTCGATGAGCTCGTCGGTGAGGGCGGCGCCCATCGACCGCATCCGCGCGTAGTCGGCCGTCGACATCCGCAGGACGAAGCTGTTCGGGGCCAGCACGCGGTCGCGCGCGACCACGGCGGCCTTCGTGTCGAGTTCCTTGCGGAGCGCGCTGGTGAGCTCGACCGGCTGCAGCCCGGAGCGGAAGGTCTTCGCGAACGCGCCGTTGACGGCGCGCTCGAGCCCCCGCTCGAAGTTGTCCAGAATGCCCACAGTCTCCCGCTTCCGGCTCGATGACTACATGCATGTTAGTCGGAACCCTGGAAAAGGGACTGGCTATCCGGTGAAGATCCGCCCTGCGGAGGACGTGTGGAGCACGCGCGGATTCGTGAAGGATCGCGGCATCGTGTTAGAGTTCCTGGGTTCGCGCGAGTGGCGGAATTGGCAGACGCGCTGGCTTCAGGTGCCAGTGCCCGCAAGGGCGTGGGGGTTCAAGTCCCCCCTCGCGCACGGACGAGAAAGGGCCGGATCGAGACATCGATCCGGCCCTTTCCGCATCGCTGGAGGACTGCCGAGAACCCGTCAGGCTCGCCCGCCGGGAAGGATGTCCGCGAGGTGGGCGCGCAGCTGGGCGGCGACGTCGACGCTCGCGTGGTCGTAGAGCCACTGGTACTGCAGGCCGTCCCACAGGGCGAGCAGCCACAGTGCTTCGTGCTCGGGGTCGCGGTGCGGGGGGAGGGCGCCGTCCTTCGCGGCGGCGCGGAGCAGGGTGGCGAAGCCGTCGAGGGCGACGGTGAAGCGGTGCTCGAAGTAGGCGTGGGCGTCGTGGCTGCGCGGTGTCGCCTCGGACGAGATGACCGCGTAGAGCTCGATCAGTCCCGGCTGCTCGGCCTCGTTGGCGGCGGCGCCGTCGGCGAAGCTGCGGAGCACGTCGGCCGCCGAGGCGCCGGGGTCCGTCGTGCCGCGGTCGTCGATGCGGCGGTCCCGCTCGCGCATGACCTCGTGCAGCAGGGCGTCCTTCGACGGGAAGTGGTGGTACAGCGCCGACTTCGAGACGCCGACGCGTGTGGCGATGTCGAGGAGGCTGGTGTCGCCGTAGCCCTCGCGCGCGAACAGGGCCGTCGCCCCGTCGACGATCTTCGCGCGGCGCTCCCGCCCGGTCCGGTAGCCGGCCTCCGGGCCGGAGGGTTCCTCCGCGATCGGGGGCAGCTTCGGTGCGGGCGGCGACGGTTCCGGCGCCGGGGGCGTGCCGGGCGGGGCCCAGCCGCGTGGATGCGCGATCAGCTCCTGATAGCGCTCCAGGGTGGCGGCGACGTCGACGCGGTCGGGAAGGTACTGCCGCAGCATCCGCAGACCGTCCCAGGCGGCGGTCAGTCGCAGCGCCTCGTCGTCGGCGGCGCGGTCGGCGGAGACGAGCCCGCGCCGGGCTCCCGCGGCGATGGCGTCCGCTCGGCCGGACCGGAGCTCGGCGGCGCGCTCGCGCATCCATGCATGGAGGGGATGGGAGGCGGCGGAGGCCTCGCCCGTCAATGCAGCGAAGAGCGGCACGAAGCCAGGGACCGCCTCCTGCCGCCGGGCGGCCGCGGCGAACGGCAGCGCGTCGAGGGGTGTGCTCGTCGCGGCGGACGCGACGTCGAGCCGTCGCGCGACCTGGCCGAGCAGCTCCTCCTTTCCGGCGAAGTGCTTCAGCAGCGCGGGGTGGGTGATGCCGGCCTCGGCGGCGATGTCGCGCAGTGAGACGAACCGGTAGCCGTTGCGGCAGAACAGCTCGGTGGCGGCGTCGAGGATCGCCTGACGGGTCGCCGCGGCGCGGGCGAACCGGGACCCATCGATCACCGACGTCACGTGCACCTCCCCGACCTCATCATCGTAGCCAGGTTACCGTAGCGTCGGATTTCAGTTACCACATGGTCGCTTTTGTGTGTATGCTGGCCGCCATCGTCAAAGCCGACGGTACGAAAGGACTCGAGAAATGACAGAGCTGTCTCCCGCCGCGACAGCGGCGGCAACCGGGACCACCGGTATCAAGACGCCCGGCTCCACCCCGGCGCGCACACCCCGCGGCTACACGCCGGCGCTCTCGGCCGTGAACTTCGGCGTCCTCCTGGCGCTCCTCACCCCCGTGCTCGTGTCGATGGCCTTCAAGGTGCAGCACCTCAGCGCATCCACCGAGGAGGCGACGGCCCAGCTCGGACTCATCCTCGGCGTCGGCGCCCTGTTCGCCCTGGTGGCGAACCCCCTCGCGGGGCGGCTCTCCGACCGCACCACCTCCCGGTACGGGATGCGCCGCCCGTGGATCCTCGGCGGCAGCATCGTGGGTGTCGGCGCCTTCCTGCTGATCGGCGCGGCGAACTCCATCTGGGTCGTGCTCATCGGGTGGTGCCTCGTGCAGGCGTCGCTCAACGCCGTCCTGGCGGCCGCCAATGCGACCCTTCCCGACCAGGTGCCGACCGCCAGCCGCGGCAAGGTCTCCGGTCTGGTCGGCGTCACCACCCCTCTCGCGATCCTCGGCGGCAGCTTCCTGATCAACTTCATCGGCGACGACCTGCTGCGCTTCCTCATCCCCGGCCTCATCGCGCTCGTGCTCGCCGTGATCTTCGTGGCGGTTCTCAAGGACCGCCGCCTCGCCGAGAAGCCGAAGCAGCGCTTCACCGTCGGGCAGTTCTTCGGGTCGTTCGTCTTCAACCCGGTCAAGCACCGCGACTTCGGCTGGACGTGGCTGACCAAGTTCTTCGTCATGTTCGGCTACGCGGGCATCGCGACGTTCCTGCCGTTCTATCTGACCGAGAAGTTCCACCTCGACGAGCAGGGCGCCATCTCGACCATCCTGCTGGCGAACCTCGCATCCACCGTCGGCATGGTGATCTCCAGCCCTATCGGCGGCTACCTCTCGGACCGGCTCGGCAAGCGCCGCCCGTTCGTCGCGGCGGCGGGCGTCATCATGGTGGTCGGATTGGTGATCCTCGCCTTCGCACCGACCGTCGGGATCGTCATCCTGGCCCAGGCCGTGATCGGCCTGGGGGCCGGCTCGTTCTTCTCCGTCGACCTGGCCCTCGCCACCCAGGTGCTCCCGAGCCCGGATGACACGGCGAAGGACCTCGGTGTGCTGAACATCGCCAACGCCCTCCCGCAGTCGATCGCCCCCGCGATCGCGCCCGGGATCATCGCCCTCGGCTCCGCCACCGCGATCGGCGGCTACTCGGTGTGGTACCTCTTCGGCGCCGTCATCGCCCTGCTCGGCGCCGTGCTCGTCTACCGGATCAAGGGAGTGAAATGACCGACACCGTCACCGAAACCAGCGCCGCCGAGACCCCCGCGGGCCGGCCCTGGCTGGATGCGCAGCGTCCCGTCTCCGAGCGCGTGGAGCTGCTGCTCGCCGAGATGACCCTGGAAGAGAAGGCCGGGCTCTTCTTCCACACCATGATCGGGATGGGTCCGCTCGACGAGCCGAACCCGACGTTCTCCCTGCCCTCCGCGGTGGAGTACGTCGAGCGCAGGCACATGTCGCACTTCAACCTGCTGGGCGTCGCGCCGACGGGCCGGGAGATCGCGGAGTGGCACAACGCGCTGCAGCGTCTGGCCGCATCCACCCGGCTCGGCATCCCGGTGACCCTGTCGACGGACCCGCGGCACTCGTTCACCGACAACCCGGGGACAGCCATGCTCTCCGGACCATTCTCGCAGTGGCCAGAGCCGCTGGGGCTCGCGGCGATCCGCGACGAGGACACGGTCGAGCGGTTCGCGGACATCGCGCGACAGGAGTACCTGGCCGTCGGCCTCCGGGTGGCCCTGCACCCGCAGGTGGACCTCGCGACGGAACCGCGCTGGTCCCGCCAGGCCGCGACGTTCGGTGAGGACGCCGAGCTCACCGCGCGCCTGGGCTCCGCGTACGTCCGCGGCTTCCAGGGCAGCTCGTTCGGTGCGGGATCCGTGTCGACGATGACCAAGCACTTCCCCGGAGGCGGGCCGCAGAAGGACGGGGAGGACCCGCACTTCGCCCACGGGCGCGAGCAGGTGTACCCGGGCGACGCCTTCGAGCTGCACCTCCGGCCGTTCGAGGCGCTGATCGAGGCCGGCACCCGCCAGATCATGCCGTACTACGGGATGCCGGTCGGCACGGCCTACGAGGAGGTCGGATTCGGTTTCAACCGATCCGTCATCACCGGGCTGCTCCGCGAGCGCCTCGGATTCGACGGACTCGTGTGCACCGACTGGGGGCTGATCACCGATGCCGAGATCTTCGGCCAGCCCTTCCCCGCGCGGGCCTGGGGAGTCGAGCACCTGACCCCGCGTGAGCGGATGAAGAAGATCCTCGACGCCGGCGCCGACCAGTTCGGCGGAGAGGCCTGCCCCGAGCTCCTGATCGAGCTGGTCGAGTCCGGCGATGTCCCGGAGTCGCGGATCGACGAGTCGGCGCGGCGCATCCTGCGCGAGAAGTTCGACCTGGGGCTGTTCGAGTCGAGCCTCGTCGACCCGGAGGCCGCCGACGCGATCGTCGGACGGGACGCCTTCCGTGCCGAGGGCGAGAGGGCGCAGCGCGCCTCCATCACCCTGCTGGTCAACGGTCGTGACGGCGAGCCGCTGCTCCCACTGCGCGGCCGTCCGCGTCTCTACGTGGAGGGCATCGATCCCGAACGCGTCGCGGCCTACGGCGACGTGGTCGCGACCCCCGACCAGGCGGATGCGATCGTCGTGCGCCTGCAGGCGCCGTTCGAGGAGCGACCGACGGTGTTCGAGAGCCTCTTCCACTCGGGCTCGCTGGAGTTCCCCGCCGAAGTCGTCGATCACGTGCGGGAGCTCGCCGGGCACGCGCCCACCATCGTGGACGTCTACGCCGACCGGCCCGCGATCCTCGAGCCGCTCGTCGGGTCGGCCACCGCGCTGACGGTCAACTGGGGCGCGAGCGCCGAGGCGCTGCTCGACGTGCTCACCGGACGGTTCTCCCCGCAGGGGTCGCTGCCGTTCGACCTCCCGCGGTCGATGCCCGCCGTGGAGGAGTCGCGCCCCGACGTGCCGTTCGACACGGCCGATCCGCTGTTCCGGTTCGGCGACGGGCTGCGCTACTGACGGGCGGGGTTCCCGGAGGTCACCGGAGGGTCACCGAGTTGGCCTGGTCGTTCATACTGCCCAGCGACGACGCGTTGACGGCGTAGCCGTACGACGCTCCGGTGTATCCCGTCCCCTGCCACAGCTTGGTGCTGCACCCCGAGAAGCTCTTGAACGAGCTCACGCGGCCCGACCATCCCACGGAGCCCAGTGGGCCGAAGTACCAGGTGGTGCTTCCGTTGCACGCACTCGAGTTGGTGATCTGGAAGAACGATCCGCCGTAGCCGGCGTCGTCGTAGAGCTGGCTCTGCACGAAGGTGGCGCGGACGCCCGCGGGCAGGAGCCGGTCCGCGGGCGCAGCGCCGGCCACCGCGTCCGGCTGGGCCGGAGGGGTGACGACCAGCAGGTGGGTCTGCTCCAGCACGGCCCGGTTCAGGTCCTCGCCGGGATCGACGCACACCAGGGTGCGGGTGCCCAGATCGTAGGAGCACGACTGCGCGGCCGGCTCGGCGGCGGACGCGGGCCCGGCGGTGGCCGACATCCCCACCAGGAGCGCGGTCAGGGCCACGGCCGACGCCATCGATCGACGCGCCGGAACAGACGATCCCCTCATCGATTCCCCCCTCGAGTGATCAGCACCCGGACCCCTGCCGGGCACGGCCATTCTGCCCCACCGATGTCGCGGCGACCGAATTCCGGATTCGCTGAGAGGATTCGGCGGGAGGACACATTTCCTGGGTATGAGCGAGTTGGCCGAGCCGCAGCGTGCGGCGGATGCGGGGGAGGAGTCCGTTCCGACGGACCTCGACCTGCTCCGCCGGCTCGCCGACGGCAGCAAGGCCGCGCTCGCTGCCCTCTACGACCGGTACAGCCGTGTCGTCTACGCCTACACCGCCGCCCGCCTCGAACCCCGCGAGGATGTGGAGGAGATCAGCCAGGACGTCTTCGTCACCCTGTGGCGGAAGCGGGCGACGATCACCATCGCCGGCGAGTCGGCGCTTCCCTGGCTGCTCGTCACCAGCCGCAACCTGATCGCCAACCGCCGACGCTCTCTCCAGGTGGTGGAGAAGCGCCGCAGCGACAGCCCCGTCGACGGTTCGCTCGCCGACGTCCGCCCGGGGCCGGAGGAGCTCGCCGAACGCGGCCAGCTCCTCGCCTACGTCGATTCCGTGGTCGCCGCGCTCACCGAGCCCGACCGCACCGTGTTCGAGCTGTGCATCCGCGGCGATCACAGCTATGAGGAGGCTGCCCGCCAGGTGGGCCTGAGCGAGGGAGCCGTCCGCAACCGCCTCTCGCGGCTCCGCGGCCGCCTCCGGAACGAACTCCGCACCCTCAGGGGGATGCCATGACCGCTCACGAGCTCCTGCCCACCGACGAGCGGTTCGAGCAGATCAAGGCGAATCTGTTCGAGACCATCGCCGTCGACGACCGCCGCCGGACCCGGACGCACCGCATCATCGCCATCGGAGTGGCGGGGGCCATCGTCGCCGGAACGACCGCCGGGGCGATCGCCATCGCCCGCGCAGCCCAGGGTCAGGTCAACAACGTCACCGACTGCTACGCGGCCGCCGACCTCGGGTCCCGCCACGGCACGACCGTGATGGCGACGGCGGACCTCGACGAGAAGACGCCGAACGCCCTCGACCAGCGCATCCGCCTCGCAGAGGAGATGTGCGCGGCCACCTGGCGGATCGGCACGTTCTCACCGGAAGGGTCCTCCAGCACGGCGGACCTCCCGGTGCCCCACCTGGAGACCTGCCAGCTGCCCGACGGGCGACTGGCCGTGTTCCCCTCCGACCAGGCCCTCAGCGAGCTCTGCTCGCGGCTGGGCCTCACGATCCCGCACGAGTGATGAGAAGGGGTACTCCACGACGTGCGGGATAAGGGACGGTGCCCGCCGCATCCGACGCCTGGGGGTAGGCGGCGGCGGGCACCTTCCGACCTCACCTCGCGGCGACGCGCGACCGCGACCCGTGAGGGCGACTCACGCGTGCAGGGCGCGGAGGGCCAGCCACGCCGCCGTGCGGTCGTCCGCGTCGGCGAGCGAGAGCCCGAGCAGGGCCTCGATGCGATGGATGCGTGCCGTCAGGGTCTGCCGGTGCACCCCGAGGCGCTCCGCGGTCGCGCCCCACGCGCCGTTCTCGGCGAGGAAGACCCGCAGGGTCTCGGTCAGCTGTCCGTGGCGACCCGCGGCATCCCGTAACGGGTCGAGCAGCCGCGCGATGCGCCGGGCGTCGTCGTCGTCGAGCCGGTCGAGGACGAGGGAGATGGTCGGGATGGCGCGGTAGCGCACGACGCGCCGCCCTTCGGCCCGCGCCGACTCGACCGCGTGCCGGGCTTCGGCGGCACTGCCGGCGAGAGCATCGGTCGGAGCCGGCGTTCCGACACCGAGGAACATCGCCGACGAGTACGCCTCCACCCGGGCGGCCACCGCATCCACATGGTCGTCGCGGAGGAACCCGGTCACCACGCCGTGGCTCTCGGTGTGGATGTGGGCGGCGCCCAGCTCGTCGAGCCAGTGCGATACCAGCCGCTCCACCTCGACGGAGGCCGACCGCGCGGTGAGCGCGAACGCGGTGAGCGAGCTCTCGTGCACGCCCCACTGGCGCAGCAGGGAGACGGCGGCGGGCCCGCCGGCGAGCAGCGCGTCGATCATGACCGCTCGCCCCAGGCGTTCGGTGCGCGTCGGATCGTCGGTCCGGAGCACCAGGTCGAGCAGCGCGGCCGCCTGCGATCCCAGCTCGCGGGCGCGGCTCGACGACTCCGTCCGCGGGCTGACGACCAGGCGGGCCGAGAGGTCTTCGCCGGAACCGACGGTGTGCACCTGCAGCGCCCGATGCCGCACGCGCACCGGCCGGGAGAGCGCGACGGCCATCGCATCCTGCACGTGCAGACCGCCTGCTCCCGCGCTCGTGATGACCTGACCGTGCCGGTCGAGGAGCACCGCCCAGCCGTCGATGCGATGGGCGAGCTCGGCGACGACGCCGGAGACGCCTCCGCGCCGCGCGGCCAGGGTCAGCACCTTCATGGCGCTCGTGACCGCCCGGTCCTCGGCGGCCTGGTCGACGGCCAGCAGCGCGGTGAGGGTGGGGACGAGCAGCGCGTCGGAGGCGGCCGTCGCCACGATCGCCGTCGTGCCCGTCCGGGCAAGGGCGCGGAGGAGGGCCGGGTCGGCGCCGTGACTCACGAGGACGGCGCTGCGGAGGGCCTCGGCGCGCTCGTCGCCCGCGGTGAGGGCCGCCGCCGCCGCGCGGGCCGGAGCCACGACGAGCGTGGCGAACGCGGGATGGCCGACCACCGAGAAGTCGTCGAGCCCGACCACCGCATCCACCCGCGTCCCCGCGTCGAGGCGCCCCTCGATCAACCGGCCCGGGAGGGAGCGGGCGACGGAGGCGATGTCGCGGCTCATGGCCTCAGTGTACGGAATGTCGAAGCAGCGCCGCGGTTCCACACTTTCTGTGGATGACACCGGCAGCCGGCGGTTCCTAGCATCGAGCGAGACCCGCACACGAAGGAGTACCCATGCAGGCCGTCGTCTTCACGGAACCGTCCGAGCCCATCCAGTTCACCGAGGTGGAGCTGGCGGCGCCCGGCCCGGGGGAGGTGCGCGTGCGCATCGCCGCGGCCGGCGTGTGCCACTCGGACCTGCACGTGAAGCGCGGTGAATGGGATGCCCCGGCGCCGCTGGTGATGGGCCACGAGGGCTCCGGTGTCGTCACCGAGCTCGGCGACGGCGTCACCTCCCTCGCCGTCGGCGACCACGTCGTCCTCAGCTGGGTGCCGCCGTGCGGCGACTGCCGGTACTGCCGTTCCGGCCACGAGGCGCGCTGCCAGAAGGTGGCGACCATCGTCGCCCCGAAGGGCGTGCTGTTCGACGGCACCTCGCGGCTGTCCCGCGACGGCGAGACCATCCACCACTACCTCGGCGTCTCCTCGTTCGCCGAGGAGGTGGTCGTGCCGGCGTCCGGAGCCGTCAAAGTGCGCGACGACGCTCCGCTCGACGTCATCGCGGTCGTCGGCTGCGCGGTCGCGACCGGTGTCGGCGCCGTGCTGAACACGGCAGCGGTCGAGCCGGGCTCGACGGTCGCGGTGATCGGCTGCGGCGGGGTCGGCCTCAACGTCGTCCAGGGCGCGCGCCTCGCCGGAGCCGAGCGGATCGTCGCGATCGACGTCCTTCCCGACAAGACCCAGATGGCCCTCCAGTTCGGCGCGACCGACCGCATCGACGCCTCCCGCGCCGACGCCGTCGAGCAGCTCTTCGAGCTCATCCCCGACGGCGTCGACTACGCGTTCGACGCGATCGGCCGCACCTCCACGACCGAGCAGGCCATCCGCATGCTGGGCCTCGGCGGCGCCGCGGTGATCGTCGGCCTGCCGCCAACGGGCGCGAAGGCGTCGTTCGAGCCGCTGGTGCTGGCGGAGGCCGACCAGCGCATCCTCGGCTCCAACTACGGCTCCGTGCGCCCGTCCATCGACATCCCCGCCCTGGTCGACCGCTACATGGACGGCCAGCTGCTGCTCGACCCGCTGATCTCGGGCAGGCGTCCCCTCGCCGAGGCGGCGGAGGCCTTCGACGACCTCGAAGCCGGCTCCGTGCTCCGCACCCTCCTCATCCCCTAGCCCCCGAACCCCGACGACTCACTGGAGAGCCATGTCAACCACTGAAACCCGGGCGAGCAGCCCGACCGACGCCGGACTCCGTCGCGGCGTGATGAGCGGCCCCGAGCTGGCCGCCCAGGCGATCGCGAACATCGCTCCGAGCGCCGTCATCGCGTTCACGGCGATGTCGATCTTCGTCGGCGCCGGCAACGGGACGATCTACTCGTTCGTCCTCGCCACCATCGTCATCCTCTGCGTCGGCTACTGCGTCGTCGTGTTCGCCCGCAAGCACGCCTCGGCGGGGTCGCTGTACACGTACGTGGCGAAGGGTCTCGGGCCGACCGGCGCCTACCTCGCCGGTGTGACGCTCGTCATCGGCTGCTGGGGAATCGCCGCCGGCTCGCTCGGCGGCGCGGTCTCGTACTTCAACCAGTTCCTGGTGCTGCTCGGCGTACCGGCGGGCGGCGTCGGCTGGTACATCGGCCTCGCCGTCGTCCTGGGCGGCCTGGCGACGCTGTTCACCATCCGCGGCATCCGGCTGTCGGCCCGGGTCTCGCTGGTGCTGGAGCTGATCTCGGTGACGATCATCACCATCCTGCTCATCGCCGCCCTGGTCTGGGCCGGCCCGGCCGCGTGGGACCCGGCGCAGGTGTTCGCCACCGGCGCGCCGTTCCAGGGCATCGCCGCCGGCATGGTGCTCGGCATCCTCGGCTTCGTCGGATTCTCGTCGGCGGACGCCCTGGGCCGCGAGGCGAAGAACCCGTACACCGCCATCCCGCGCGCCATCATGTGGAGCGCCGTCGTGGTCGGCGTCCTCTACGTCTTCGCCGCGTACACGCAGATCGCGGTGCTCCACGGCGACCTCGCGACCAGCGCCAGCCCGCTGGAGGACATCGCGAAGCTGATCGGGATGCCGGCCTGGTTCGGCCCGATCCTCACCTTCGGTGTCGGGGCGTCGTTCTTCGCCGTCGTCGTCGCGCCGCTCAACGTCGTCGGCCGCGTCATCTATGTGATGGGCAAGGAGGGCGTCGTGCCGGAGCGGTTCGGCCGGACGCACGAGCGCCACCTGACCCCGCACCGGGTGCTGCTGGTCGCCGGTCCCGCGGCCATCGTCCTCGACGTGATCCTGCTGGCCGTCGGCGCGAACCCGATGGACATCGTGGTCTGGGTCGACACGTACGGCACCTACGGCTACATGGTCGCGTACGCGCTCGTCGCCATCGCGTGCATCGCCTACACGCGCCGCGCGGGCATCCCGAACACGCTGGTCTGGGTGTGCGCGGTGGTCGCGGTCGCGGCGATGGCCTACGTGTTCTTCGCGAACGTGTGGCCGGTGCCCGCGTTCCCGCTCAACGTCATCCCGTACCTGTTCCTGCTGACGCTGGTCGGCGCCGTCGCCTGGTTCGTGTACCTGCGCAAGCGCCGTCCGCAGGTGATCCAGAACATCGGCAACACCGAGACGGACGCGCTGGAGGGCGTGGGCTGAGGCTCAGCGCCGACGCGGGAGGCGCACGGTGACGATCGCGCCTCCCGCGTCGCGGTTGGCGGCGCCGACCGTTCCGTGGTGGCGGCTCACCACCTCCGCGACGAGGGCGAGGCCGAGGCCGTAGTGACGGGCCCTGTCGGCGCCGGCCTGCGCATCCCGTGCCGTGGCGAAGCGCTCGAAGGCACGATCCTCGACGCCGGAGGAGAATCCGGGCCCGTCGTCCTCCACGGTCAGGATGACGTGGTCGCGCGCGGCGGACACGGTCAGCCGGACGTCGCCGGCGGCATGGTCCAGCGCGTTGTCGACGAGGGCGACGATCATCCGCCGCAGTGAGACCGGCGCCCCGGTGACCACGGCATCCGGGTCGCTCCGCACGGCGATCGAGATCCCGCGCTCCGCCGCGCGGCCCTCCGCCGACCGCGCGACCGTCGCGGCCAGCTCGCCGAGGTCGACGCCCTCGCTCTCCGCCGTCTGTCGCGGGTCGGCCACGGCCAGGAGGTCCTGCACGATCTCGGTCAGCGCCCGGCTGTCGTCGACGATCTCATCGAGCCCGGAACGCAGCTCGTCGTCCGTCCCGGACGGCTGCGCCACCACATGGCGCCGGAGGAGTTGGGCGCGCGTGCTGAGCAGGGTCAGCGGCGTGCGGAGCTCGTGGCCCGCGTCCGCGACGAACCGGCGCTGCAGGGCGAGAGCGTCCGCCAGGGGCCGGATCGACCGCCGGGCGAGCACGAGGCCGACGCCTCCGGCGGCGAGGGCGGCGATCGCCCCGGTGACGACCAGTGCGATCACCAGGCGGTTCAGCTCCTCCTGCTGCTCGCCGAGCCCGTACGCGACCTGGACGACCTTGCCGTCGCGCGCATCCGTCACCGTCAGGTAGCGCTCGCCGTCGTCCTCCACGGAGCCCGACACCGGCGTTCCTGTGCGCATGACCTGGTCGATCGCGTGCTCGTCGGGGAGTCCGTCCGGCATGTCGGGTGAGCTCTGGCGGCCCTGCGGCGTGACGACGGTGACGAGAATGTCGCGCGGAGCGTCGTGCACCGAGTCGACCATCGACGCGTCGGCGAGCGCCCGCCGCGCGGCCTCGGCCTGACCGGCGGCGACGACGCTGTAAATGACGATGCCGAGGGCGACGAACAGGCCGACGATGATCAGCGCGAACTGCGCCGCGAGCTTGAGGGAGGCGGACCGGAGCTCGCGGTCGTCGGTGACGCTCACGGGAGCGACCCCATCCGGTAGCCGATCCCGCGCACGGTCTCGACGAGCGATCGCCCGAACTTGCGGCGCAGATGGTGGACGTACGTGTCGACCACTCCGGGGTCGTCGGCTGCGGCGAACACCTCGTCCAGCAGCAGAGCGCGCGAGAACACCTGCCCTGGCCGCCGGGCGAGCAGCTCCAGCAGGTCGGACTCCCGCTCGGAGAGCACTGTGCGCGAGCCGTCATCGAGCGTGACCGTACGGCTTCCGGTGTCGAGCCGGCCCCCGGGGAAGCGGACCATCGGGACGATCGCGGCCGCCCGGCGGGTGAGCGAGCGCACCCGGGCGACCAGCTCATCGATGTCGAACGGCTTCGCCAGGTAGTCCTCGGCGCCCGCGTTCAGCCCGTCGACGCGGTCGGGGGCGGTGCCGAGCGCCGAGAGCACCAGGATGGGCGTCGTCACCCCGTCATCGCGCAGACGCCGGAGCACATCCAGCCCGTCGACCGCGGGGAGCCCGCGGTCGAGCACGATCGCGTCGAACCCGCCGGTGAGGCCGAGGTGGAGCGCTCGCTGGCCGTCGCGGGCGAGCTCGACGTCGAAGCCCTCCGAGCCGAGGAGCGCGTCGAGCATGCTCGCGAGGCGGCTGTCGTCCTCGGCGACCAGCACACGCGGCTTTCCGCTCACATCCGCAGTATAGGAGCAGGACGCGCCCTGATCGGGTGCCGCGGGCGCCGTCACGGGCTGGTCACCGGGCGGGCGAACTCGAGGCCGCCGGCGGCGTGGATGCGGCCGGCCGCATCCACGGCGAGCACACCGCGTGCGCCGGAGCGCAGCGCGTGACCGACGCCGTCCGGTCCCATCGCGAAGACGGTCGTCGCGAGCACATCCGCGGTCGTCAGGTCGTCCGCGACGACCGTCGCACTCAGCAGCCCCGTGGCGGGTGTCCCGTCGCGGCCGTCCACGATGTGGGCTCCGCGTTCGTAGGCGCCCGAGGTGGCGACGGCCCCATCGGCGACCTCGAGGACGGCGAGCATGGCCGAGGCGTCGTGCGGCGAGCGGATGCCGACGCTCCAGAGGCGTCCGCCGCCCGGGCTCCCCGAGACGACGACGTCGCCGCCGGCGTTGAGGCAGAAGTCGCGCAGGCCGGCGGCCCGCAGCTCCTGTGCCGCTTGGGCGGCGGCCCATCCCTTCACGACGCCGTCGAGGTCCCAGGAGCCGTCGTCGCGGCGGATCCGGAACGCACCCTCCGAGGCGCGCGCGGCGGCCTCGCCGATGGCGACGACCTCGCGGAAGTCGGCGCTGCGCGCGGTCTCGGCCGCCAGCGCAGGGGAGGCATTGACGCGGCTCACCTCGCTGTCCGGGCGGTAGGTGCTGAAGCGCTCGTCCGCTTCACGCAGTACCCGGAAGGCGCGCTCGGCGGCGGGGCGCGCATCCACGTCGTCCCGCACATCGATGGACATCGGGATGCCCATGACCGTCTCGAGGAACCTCATCGCTGGTCGATCGCCGACTGCACCGACTGGATGTAGCCCTCCGAGGTGTAGGTGGCGCCCGACACGGTGTCGATGTTCGCCGACTGGGACGCGAGCACCTCCTGCTCGAGGAGGGGAAGGGCCTGGCTGTTGATCTCGACGTCGCGTCCGTCGCGGTCGGGCGCCTGGAGGGTCTTGAGGGCCGTGATCGTGGAGCCCGAGAAGGTGACCTGCACCTGCACGGCGCCGTAGCGGGTGTCGACGGCCGAGCCGGTGATGGTCTTCGTGGCGGAGGAGGACGACGAGGCGGACGGCGTCGGCGTCGGGGTGGACGAGGCGGCCGAGCCGCTGCTCGACGTGCCCGACGACCCCGTTCCCGACCCGCTGGTCGTCGATCCGGTGCCCGACGCGGTCGAGTGGACGGAGGAGGACGCCGTGGTCACCTCGTCTCCGAGCCCGTAGAGCTTGAGGCCGACGGTCGCGCCCATCACGACGAGGATCACGGTGAAGAGGACGGTCCCCCGCCAGGATCTGCTGTTCATGACATGCTCAGTTCTTCTCGGTGGATGAATCGCTTGGGCATCCGGAGGGCGCGGAGGGAGGACTCGACGCGTTCGCCCATCCCCTCCGGGCCGCAGATGAACGCCTCCCAGTCGTGGAGGTCCGGGATGAGGTGGCGGAGCGGCTCGACGTCGAGGGGGTCGTAGCCGAGCTCCGAGCGCCGGCCGACCAGGGGGATCACCGTCACGCCGGGCAGGGCCTGCAGCTCGCCGAGCAGGGCAAGATGCTGCGCCGATCGTGCCCGGTAGAGAACGACCGGGCGGGCTCCGCGGCGCGCCAGCTCCTCGGCCAGTGCGCGGATCGGACCGACGCCCGCGCCGCCGGCGACCAGCAGGATGCGCGCGCGGCTCGCCCGGTCGGCGGTGAAGCGTCCGAACGGTCCCTCGGCGAAGACGAGCGACCCGGGCTTCAGCGCCGGCAGGCGGGTCGAGTGGTCGCCGATCGCCCCGACGGTGATCCGCAGGTATCCGTTGGCGGGGACGGCCGACACCGAGTAGGGGTGCGCCGTGCCGAGGTGGCCCCAGCTCAGGAAGCGGAACAGGAGGAAGTTGCCCGCTCGCACGCCCAACTGCTCGACGTGCGGTCCGGTCAGCCAGACGCTGCTCACGCCCTCGCTCTCCGGCACGACGGCGGCCACCCGCATCCGCCCCTTCCACGCGTCGAGCGTCGGCAGGATGAACCGCCAGGTCAGCACGGCGGAGGCGGTGCCGAGGTAGAGCGCGATCCAGAGCACGCGGTTCACCGGCGCGGAGACGAAATGCGCCCCGCCGCTCAGCTGGTGGAGGAAGGTGAGGAAGATCGAGACGTACGTGGTGAGGTGCAGCCAGTACCAGACCTCGTACGACAGCTTCGCGCGGATCAGCCGGGCGCTGCTGAGACCGACGACCAGGAAGGCGATCGTCCCGACGAGGGCCGTGAGCATGTCCGGGTAGTTCTGCAGGATGCTGACGAACTCCGTCCACGGCGGGTTCTTGTCGAGCAGCTCGCCGCCGAAGACCAGGAACAGCACGTGCGCCACGATGAGGAACAGCACGGATGCGCCAAGCGAGCGGTGCCAGGAGACCAGCCGGTCGAGGCCGACCGCCCGCTCGAACCACGGGACGCGGGCGATCAGCAGGATCTGCGCGCAGACCAGGAACCCGCCGACCATCCCGGCCAGCTCACCGATCGAGGTGAGGGCGTTCGCGGGCGTGGCGGCGAAACCGGCAGGGACGCTCAGCCACCACATCCCGAGCACGCCGACCACACCGAGGGCCAGGACCGCGCGCACCGTCCGCGCGCCCCGCCGGGGGTCGTCGGCGTGGCGCCGGGGCGCCGGTCGGGCCGGCGCGGGAGCGCTCAACGTCTGATCCATGTGTCCCACGATGCAGACGCATTCTTTGTGAATTCTTACGTGGGCTGGGAGCGGCCTATGCGCGCGGTATGAGTTGCGGACTCCCGCTCCTCTTCTATACCGCCTTGTTGAAGCCCGTCACCGGCTGGCTCTCGTCGAATCCGGCGACCGGACGCCGGAACCCGCGGGTGAGGAACAGCAGGTAGGCGAAGCCGATCACGGCCCAGACGACGCCGCCGATCAGCGCGTCGGCGTGGAGGTTCACCCACAGGATGCCGGTGAGCACCATCCCGATGCCCGGGAGGACGATGAACCGCACGATGTCCTTCGCGGTACGGCGGCGGCCCTGGCGGATCGCGAACCAGGCGATCACCGAGATGTTGACGAACGTGAACGCGATCAGGGCGCCGAAGTTGATGAACGCGGAGATCAGCTCGAGCGAGAACGCCATCGCCAGCAGCGAGATCACACCGACGAGCACGATGTTGAAGATCGGCGTCTGCGTCTTGGGGCTGATGTAGCCGAAGAAGCGTCGGGGGAGGACGTTGTTGCGGCCCATCACCAGCAGCATCCGGCTGACGGACGCGTGCGACGCCAGGCCGGAGGCGAGCGTCGCGCAGAAGCCAGCGGAGACGAAGATCGCCTGGAACACCGGGCCGCCGACGATGCGTCCGATCTGGGGGAGCGGGTCGTCGGTGAACTCGCCGAACGGCGCGTTGGTCGGGAAGCGCAGCTGGGTGAAGTAGGCGGCGACCAGGAAGATCGCTCCGCCGATGATCACCGTGAAGAGGATGGCGCGGGGCATGATCTTCGGCGTCTTCGCCTCCTCCGCGTACATCGTCACTGCGTCGAAGCCGATGAACGAGAAGCAGACGACGGTCGCTCCGGTCAGGATGGCGCCGAGCGTCACCCCGTCGTGGACGAACGGCTTCACCGAGGCGACCGTGCCGTCCCCGGCGCCGCCGGCGAGCTGGACGACGACCATGACCACGAACACCGTCATCGCGGCGATCGCGAACACCAGCAGGATCATGTTGACGTTCGAGGTTCCGCGCATCGTCACGGCGATCAGGGTCGTCACCCCGGCGCAGTAGACGACCACCCAGATCCAGCCGGGGACGGCGGGGAACAGCTGCTCCAGGTACAGCCGGATGATCAGGCAGTTGACCATCGGGAGCAGCACGTAGTCGACGAGCGAGGTCCAGCCGACCATGAATCCCAGGTTCGGGTGGATGGACTCCCGCACGTAGGTGTAGGCGGAGCCGGCGCTGGGGATGGCACCCGCCATCTTGCCGTAGCTGATCGCGGTGAACATCATCACGACGAGGGCCACCAGGTAGGCGGCAGGCACGACGCCGTGCGTCTGCCCGGAGACGATGCCGAAGGTGTCGAAGACGACCGTCGGCGTCATGTAGCCGAGGCCCAGCCCGACGATGGCCCACAGTCCGAGGCTGCGCCGCAGCGAGGCGCCCTTCGAGGTCGTCGTCGGCAGGGTGGTCGTCACGGGCGTCTCCTTCGGTACCGGTTCCAGCGGCGGCGACCACGACATCGTGGATGCGGAGAGGACGCCGACTGCCCCTCGACGTTAGCCGATCCTGCCGCCCGGCTCGGAACTCGGGGCGGCAGGTGCGATGCTGGCACTGACGAAGGGAACGAGCAGTGGACGACAACGCGTTCTTCGAGCGGGCGATCCTCGCATCGGCCGCCGGCCTCGGTGACGATGACGCCATCCGGCAGCTGGGCGAGCTGTTCAGCCCCGACGAGCTGGCGGCATGGAGGGCCTCGCGCACCGCCGCCATCCCCGTCGTCGTCCCGGTCGGGCACGACGACGAGGGCGACCGCTATTGGGCCGATTGGGGCGACTTCGGCATCCAGGGCACATCGCCTTCGTCGTACGAGGAGGCCATCGCCGACCTCGCCGGGCACGTCCGCTCCTGGGCCCATGCGACGGACGGCGGGGAGCACGCGCTCGGCCGCACCGACGCCGTCCGAGCGCTCGCCGCGGAGGTCGCCGCCCTGGGCGACGAGGATCTGCGCACCTACCTCCTGGTCCGCGCATCCTTCGACCGGGGACACCTCACATTCGGGATCGCCGATTTCGTCGAAGAGGACGGTACGACGACGCAGCGCGCCGTCCCGTTCGACGAGGGCCGCCCGCCCGCGGAGATCGACCTCCCGGTGGACGGGCGGATGAAGACCTACCAGAGCAGCGTCCGCGGCGATCGCGTCGCGTTCTCGCCGGTGGGCTCTGGCCCGAGCATCGCGGACACGCACCGCCAGGAGGACCCCACCGGCGACTTCGACGCGGAGTTCCCGCGCCCGGATCTGCGCCCGAGGGAGCCGGAATGGTGACACCAGAGGTCGCTGTCGCCGAAAGCCGTCAGCGGGACACCCGCCCGACGTTCCGCTGAGCGCCTCCGGGCACAGCCCGTTGACACCGGGTGCGCACGCGGGCACTATCGCGTCCAGGCCGGAAGACCGGGCGGCCGACGAGAGGGGTCCACGTGGCAGGGTGCGAGGTGGAGGCGCGAGAACTGTCCGACGCCATCGCTGCGCACGAGCTCGAGGTGCACGTCCAGCCTCAGATCGACCTGGCGACCGGCGAGATCGTGGCCGTCGAAGGTCTCAGCCGGTGGACGCATCCCACCCGAGGTCCGATCCCTCCCGCGGAGTTCGTGGCGCTCGCCGAGGCCAGCGGCTCCATCCATGAGCTCGGCCTGTTCGCGCTGCGCGAGTGCTGCCGCATCGGCCGCGACTGGCGGGAGCGCGGCTGGGAGCTCGCCATCGCCGTCAACGTGTCGCCCCTGCAGCTCGAGACGGACCGCTTCTTCGACGAACTGGAGCGCCAGCTGGCCGAGTCGGGCCTGCCTCCCGCCGACCTGATCGTCGAGGTGACGGAGGCCGAGCGCATCGACGACTACGCGGTCGTCGCCGGCCGGCTCGACATCGTTCAGCAGTGGGGCGTCACCGTGTCGATCGATGATTTCGGGGCCGGCCACTCCTCCATCGAGCGAGCGGTGGGCGTGCACGCGCGGGAGCTCAAGCTCGACCGCAGCCTCGTCGCCCGCGGCGACTGGGACGCCGTCGGCGACGCGGTCGCGATCGCCCAGGACAGCGGGATGCGGGTCGTCGCGGAGGGCATCGAGACCAGAGAGCAGCTCGAGCAGATCCGCTCGTCGGGGTGCGACCGGGCCCAGGGCTACTACATCGCGCGCCCCTGCCCTCCCGATGACTTGGGTGACCGGCTCGGATCATTCGTGCGCTAAGTTCAATCTGTCCTCGCCGCGAAGCGGCCCAGCCATCCGAAGGAGAGTGCGGTGCGGCCCATTGCTGCGGACGACCTGCCCTGCGCACTCGTCGAGGTGGACGCAGACGGCCGCATCCAGGACGCCAACGATCTCTTCGTCTCGTGGACCGGCCTCTCGATGGCCGAGCTGCAGGGCCGAGCGTTCAGCTCGCTGCGCACCAGCATCCCCACCGTCGACGCTCGCGCCGACGGCCTCATCCGGCTCGCGCACGTGGACGGGTCGTCGAGAGCCGTCATCGTGGGCCGCCGCGAGACCGGGGCCGGCGAGCTGCTGACACTGGTGGATGCGACAGAGCGCGCGGAGCACGAGCAGGAGATGGCGCGCTCCCACGCTCTCGAGGAGCGGACGCGCAACCGTCTCGAACTGATCATCGACTCGTCGATCGCCTTCTCGGCGGCGACGAACGAGCAGTCGCTCGCCGACATCCTCGCGACGACCGTGGCCAAGGCGTACCAGGCGGAGCAGTCGGCGGTCTTCCTGATCGACGAGTCCGGGACGTTCGCGCAGGCCTCCGGCAGCAACCCGCTCCGATCGGTCGAACAGACCGGATCGCTGGTGACGCAGGCCTCCCAGCTCCGCAGGGTGGTCGCGCTCAGCGGTGCGGCGGCTGCGGACGAGATCGCCCCCGTGCTCGGGCAGGCCATGCGCGACGCGGGCGTCCATGCCGTTCTCGTGGCGCCCATCCAGCACGACGACGTGCTCTTCGGGCTGTTCGCCGCGTTCTTCCTCCACCCGCGGCAGTTCGACTCCGAAGCCGCCCCGCTGGCCGACGCACTGGCCGGCCAGGCCGCGCAGACCATAACCACCCTGCGCCTGCAGCGGCAGCTGGAGCACGCGGCGATGCACGACGAGACCACCGGGCTTCCGAACCGCCGGCGCCTCGAGACGCAGCTGGTGGAGTACCAGAGTTCGACCTCCACCCTGGTGGCCACGCTGTTCATCGACCTGGACGGGTTCAAGCGCGTGAACGACGCCCTCGGCCATCACACGGGCGACCTCCTGCTCCGCGAGGTCGGCCTTCGGCTGCAGGCGGCCGTCCGTCAGGAGGACCTGGTCGCGCGCTACGGCGGCGACGAGTTCGTGGTGGTCTGCGAGGTGCCAGAGGTGGCAGCGGCGGAGGACGTCGCCGATCGCATCCGCCACTCCATCGAGCAGCCCTTCCAGGACATTCCGGAGGGCTTCCCGATCAGCGCGAGCATCGGGATGTCGATCGCGCGCACCCAGGACCCGGCCTGGAACCCGGACCGCCTCATCCGCGAAGCCGACCACGCCATGTACTCGGCGAAGAACGCCGGCGGCAACCGCGTGGTGGGCGCGCCCGTCGCCTGAAGCCGGTCGGGCGCTTCGGGGCGCGCGGGACTGTCGCAGAGCGAAGGTCGCGGCTACGGTGGCGCGCATGGATGTGGTCGACTGGCTTCTCGATTCCGATCCGGCGATCCGCTGGCAGGTGCTTCAGGACCTCGCCGGAGCATCGCCCGACGAGGTCGCCGCGGAGCGCGCCCGCGTTGCGACGGAGGGCTGGGGCGCGACCGTCCTCGCCGAGCAGGCGGAGGACGGGCTCTGGGACGGCGGCACGTACCGGCCGGGGTGGATCCCGCCCGAGCGCGACGGCTTCGACGCCTGGAGCGGAACGCACTTCAGTCTCCAGCAGCTCGTCGACTTCGGGCTCGATCCCGTCAGCCCTCAAGCGCTGACGGCCGTCGCCCGCGTCCGCGAGAACGTGCGCTGGGAGCACGCGGGCGAGCCGTACTTCGAAGGCGAGACCGAGCCGTGCATCAACGGCGTCGCGCTGACTATCGCCGCGTACTTCGGTGAGGGCGGCGATCGGATCGCGCAGACGCTGGTCGGCTCGCGCCTGGAGGACGGCGGCTGGAACTGCTGGGCGGAGTACGGCGCGCGGGTGTCGTCCTTCCACTCCACCATCTGCGCCGTGGAGGGATTGCGGGCCTGGATGCGCGCCGGCGGCGACGACCAGCGTGCGACGGAGGTCGTCGAGGCCGGCGAGGAGTACCTCCTGGAGCGCGGCCTCTACCGGCGGCGCACGGACGGATCCGTCCCCGACCCGCGGATGACGATGCTGTCGTACCCGGTGCGCTGGTACCACGACATCCTGCGCGGACTGGAGCACTTCCGGCAGCAAGACCGCCGCGACCCGCGCCTGGCGGACGCCGTGGAGCTGGTCCGGGGCAAGGCGGACGGCGACGGCCGGTGGGTGCTCGAGAACCTGCACGAGGGGCCCGTGATCGTCGAGTTCGAGATGGAGGGGTTCCAGAGCCGGTGGGTGACTCTCCGGGCGCTCCGCGTCCTGCGCTGGTGGGACGCGGCCTGAGGCGCATCCCGAGGCCGGCGCATCCCGCGCCTGTGCTCCCGGGTCAGGGCTTGACGGCGGTCAGATCGTCGACGCTCAGGGTGACCGGTGCGTTGGCGACCCCGCCGGAGAGGTATCCGGTCACCGCCAGGCCGCCCGCGCCCTGGAGGGCGGCGGTGCTGTCGGTGGCCGACCGCTGCCACGCCGAGGGCTCGGGGCTGCCGTCCACCCAGGCCTTGGTCTCCACGAGCGTCGGGGCGGTACCGGTCGTCCGCATCCGCACGTTGAGGCGCATGCCTGCGGTGTACGTGACGTTCGGCACGGTGACCGAGGACTGCACGACGACTTCGTTCCCGCCGTTCTGGTCGACGCGGACGATCTGGATGGTGACCTTGCCCGCCGCCGAGACGATCAGCTTCGACCCGTACGAGCCGGCCGTCGCGATCCGCCGACCCTGGACCGTCACGTACACGTTGCCGGAAGACGGCAGCTTGTCGATCGCGAGGCCGAGCCGGAGGTCGATCCCGGTCGCGCTCACGCCAGGCAGGCGGCCGGTTCCGCCCGAGCCCGCCGGGAGCTGGATGCGTCCGGTCCCGCCCGCCACCGCGTACAGGCTGGAGCTGCCGGCGACGGACCAGGTGCCGCCGGTCGGCGCCGTGCCCCAGCCGTTCGTGACCGCGCGCTCGAACGGATCGGCGGCGAGGGTGTCGGGCGGCGGCGGTGGTGCTGTGACGACGAGGGTGCGCGTCGTCGCGGCGGTCGCGCCTCCGTCGTCCAGCACGGTCAGCCGCGCTGTGTAGGTGCCGGCGACGGCGTACGTGTGCGCGATGGTCCCGCCGGTGCCCGACGATCCGTCGCCGAAGTCCCAGGCGAACGACGTGATGACGCCGTCCGGATCGGTCGAGCCCGTCCCGTCCAGCGAGCACGTCAGGTCGGCGCAGGAGGCGGCGAAGACGGCGTTCGGGGGCTGGTTCCCGGCGGCGGGCGGCCCGACCGTGAAGCCGTCGGTGAACGACGCTCCCGCGGCGCGGACGAACGACGCGGTCAGCTGGGTCGCGGTCACGCTGACGTCGAGCGAGCCGTAGACGGGCGCTGCCGCGCTGCCGTATGCGGCGGCGAAGTAGCCGGCCTCGCTGTCGGCCGGGTGGACGTCGTAGTTGCCGTTTCCCCCGGTGCCGACGGTCGCGAAGACGGTCCCCGACCCTTTCACCAGGGTGCTGTCGGCGTCCGCCACGCACGCAGCGGTGGAGGTTCCCGGCGTGATGGCCGGGCAGCCTGCTCCCGTCGCCAGCTGCTTGCTGCGCTGATAGAGGTGCTCGTGTCCGGTGAGCACGAGATCCACGCGCTTCGACACCAGCAGGTTGAGGAGGTCGGCCCCGGCTTCGCAGGAGTAGTCGCCCAGCGAGAGGCAGGGCTTGTGCATGCCGACGACGACCCACGGCGTCCCGGCCGTCCTCGCCCCGTCGATGGCGGCCTGCGTCCACGCGTAATGGGATGTGCCGGACGCGTACGTCCAGGTGCCGTCGGAGAAGGGGAGGCCGGGCGAGATCATGATGAACCGCACCAGCGGGGCGCCCTGCGGCACGTCGACGTAGTACTCGCGGCCGTACGTGCCGACCGCGCCGGGGAGCTGGTTGGGCAGGCAGGCGGAGAAGTCGTTGATGTTGCCGTTCTGGCCGCTGCTCTCGTGGTTGCCGGAGACGAGCTCGAACGGGAAGCCGGGCCCCGTCCTGCTGGTGACGAGGTCGCACCAGGCCTGCTCCTGCCCGGTGGCGCCGTAGGAGAGATCGCCGAGGGCGAGGTGAAGGTCGGGGCTCAGATTCTTGATGCCGGTGAGCACCG
Source organism: Leifsonia soli (assembly GCF_013408745.1). Taxonomy (NCBI): domain Bacteria; kingdom Bacillati; phylum Actinomycetota; class Actinomycetes; order Micrococcales; family Microbacteriaceae; genus Leifsonia; species Leifsonia soli. The sequence continues at coordinate 3,078,484 of NZ_JACCBJ010000001.1, forward strand.
CCTGCGCCGAGGCGCCCGGTCCGTAGTCGCCCGACGCGGTGAAGTGGACGCTGCCCGCTCCGGCCGCAACGCCCTCGACGCTCTGCGGAACGCTGACGCTGAGGACGACCGCCGCTGCGGCCAGTGCCGCTACGGCGAGGATTCGATGCTTGGCCATCGCCGACGCTCCCCGGCCCGTTCCGTTGCGGGCCTGTCGCGGCACAGGCTAGCGCGCGCCGGGCTCCAGGGGGGAGTAGAAGACGAGGTTTCCTCAGGTTGCTAGTCGACCGCGTAGTGCAGGGCGACCGTTCCCGAGGCGAAGGTGCGCTCGTTCAGAAGCCGCAGCTTCAGGAACTGCCCGTGGGGGAGGGCCGGTGTGCCGCCGCCCACCGCGACCGGGACCAGGATGAGCCGGACCTCGTCCACCAGCCCGGCGGCGAACGCGGCCGCGGCGATGGTCGGCCCTCCGATGGAGACGTCATGGTCGGCTTCCGCGACGAGCCGGCGCACCGCGTCCGGATCGAAACGCGGCTCCACCCGGGTCTTCGGCGTCGTCGGCTCCCGCAAGGTCGACGAGAACACGACCTTGTCCGAGTTCTGCCACACCGCGGCGTAGTCGGCGATCACCGGTTCGTCGCTGTCGCCCAGGTCCTGCCAGACCCGCATGGTCTCGTACATCCGGCGGCCGTAGAGGTTGGTGCCGATGTCGCGTTCGAGGTCGTTGACGTACGCGTGGACCTCCGCGTCGGGGTTCGCCCAGTCGAACGATCCGGAGCTGTCGGCGGTGTAGCCGTCGATCGAGGCGATGGCCGAGAAGATGAGTCGTCCCATGCCGGGACTCTAGGGGGAGCGGACCGCAGGGGCCAGGGCCCAGGTCAGCCGATCTGCGGGAGCAGAGCCCGCAGTGCGCGCAGCTCGTCGTCGAAGATCCACGGCACCGTCACGTTGAGCACCAGGCCGACGCCGATCATCAGCAGGGTCGCGCCTGCAGCGATGAGGACGAGCGTCACGAGCAGCTGCAGGTACGGGTTCCCGGTGACGGCGGCGAGCAGCCCCCGCGCTCGCCGCCGCACCGGCACCGATGCCGTACCGAGTGTCGGTGCGGTCCGCAGTCCGTGTCCCAGTGTCGTCATCGGTCTCCCCCTTCACGTCGACGCCCGAGACGTGAGCTCGAGCCGACGTATCCGAGTCAACCGGGTGGGCGCTCGCGGGGCATCGACCGCAGGTAGGGAGCAGGTCATCCCTGGGGATGATCCCCGGCCGGGTCAGGCGGGGTCGATGGTGCACCCGCAGCCGTCGGCCGGCTCCGGGATGCGGTGCTCGGCGCCGGCGAGGCGGCGGGCGAGCAGCTCTCTCCGGCGCTCCAGGGCGGCGATCGCCGCATCCAGCTCGGCCAGTCCGTCGCGGTAGGCGTCGCGCGAGGCGGGGCATTCGTCGCTGTGGGCGTGGCCGGAGCCGAGGCAGTCGATGAAGGGGCGCGCTTTGCCCGGCGGGATGCCGGTGGCCGCCAGCTCGCGGATCTCCAGCACCGCGCGCAGGTGATCGTCGCCGTATTCGCGGTAGCCGTTGCCGAGCCGGTTCGGCGCGACCAGCCCGAGCCGCTCGTAGTACCGCACGGCCTTGACCGTCACACCTGCCCGCTCGGCGAGTTCGCTGATGCGCATGTCGTCCTCCGCTGTCAGCGTAGACCTTGCCCTCCGGGTCAGGGTCCAGGTGGCGTACACTATTCGTTAGTGCACTAATGAATCGAGGGATCATGGCCGGACGCTTCGCCCGCTGGTACTCGCGGTGGAACGAGAAGCTCATCCGTATCGCCGGTCCGGCGCAGCTCGGTGCGGGCCATCCGGAGGCTCCCGACCGGCGTTCCACGTCGGCACCGTGCCCCATGTGCGGCCGGCCGATGACCGAGCACGAGGTGCTGCGGCCCGGGGGACAGCGCGACGCCACCCGGCTGGTGTGCCCCGCGCCCGTTCAGGCGGCCTGAGCCGGGATCACGCGGTGCGGACGGCGGCGCCGATGATCGTCTGCAGGCTCTCGCGCAGGTTCTCGAGCTCCGACACCGGCAGCCCCAGCCGTTCGACGATGCGGGACGGGATCTTCTCCGCCTCGGCGCGGAGGGCACGTCCGGCCTCCGTCAGACGCACCTCGAGCGCGCGCTCGTCGGCCGCGCTGCGCCTCCGTTCGACGTATCCGGTCGCCTCGAGCCGCTTCAGAAGCGGGGAGAGGGTCGCCGGCTCGAGCGCGAGGGTGTCGCTCAGATCCTTCACGGATCGGGGCTCGCGCTCCCATAGCGCCAGCATCACGAGGTACTGCGGATGCGTCAGCGACAGCGGTTCGAGCACCGGGCGGTAGAGCGCGATGACGCTTCGCGCCGCCACGGCGAGGCCGAAGCACACCTGGTTCTCGAGCGCGAGGAGGTCGTCCGACATCCGGCCATTGTATGGCCGGGTCCCGGTCTCAATACTCATCGGTGCGCCGCTCGATCCGCTGGCCGGTGGCGGGGTCGATGCCGTCCTGCCGGACCGAGGTCCGCGGTCTGCGCCGCAGCGCGAAAGCCAGGGAGATGATGAAGACGACCAGGCCGGCACCCATGAGGATGTACCCGGTGATCTTCAGGTCGATCCAGCTCACCTGCACCTGCAGGGCGAAGGCCAGGATGAGCCCGACGACGAAGATGAAGATGCCGCTTCCGATGCCCATGCGCACGCTCCTTCACGTCCGGGGCTCAAGCTACTCCCCGTCGTGGCGGAGCGCATCTCATCGCTCGGCCTCCGCGCACCGCCCGTCTATTCGGCGCGGGAGAACTCCGACGCCCGAGCGACCTGCTCCGGCGTGAGCAGCACGCCGGTGTAGCGCTCGAACTGCCGTGCTGCCTGCAGGGCGATCACCTCGGCGCCGGTGATGACGGCGGTCTCCGTCGCCCGCGCGGCGCGGACCAGCGGTGTCTCGGACGGGAACGCGACGACATCGAACACGGTCGTCGCGCGCTCGATGAAGGCCTCGTCGAAGGCCATCACGTCCTCCGCGTCGCCGCGCATCCCGAGCGGCGTGACGTTGACGATGACATCGAAGCCCGGCTCCGGGTCCTCCGCCACCCACTCGTATCCGTACCGCTCGGCGAGGGCGGGGCCGGCCTCCGCGTTGCGCGCCAGGACGGTCAGCTCGTCGAAACCGGCGCCGCGGAACGCCGCGACGACAGCCTTCGCCATGCCGCCCGAACCTCGGACGAGCACGCGCTGCGCGGTGTCGACCTCGTGCTCGGCCAGCAGCCGCGCGACGGCCTCGTAGTCGGTGTTGGAGGCGGTGAGCAGGCCGTCCTCATTCACGACGGTGTTCACGGATTCGATCGCCACCGCCGACGGCTCGAGGTTGTCGACGAGCGGGATGATCGCCTCCTTGAACGGCATGGAGACCGAGCACCCGCGGATCCCGAGCGCACGGATGCCGCGCACGGCCCCCTCCAGGTCGTCCGTCGTGAACGCCTTGTAGACGAAGTTCAGGCCGAGCTCGTCGTACAGATAGTTGTGGAAGCGGGTCCCGATGTTGCTCGGGCGGCCGGCGAGCGAGATGCAGACCTGCATGTCCTTGTTCAGGATGGGCATGTCCTCCATCATCGCAGCCCGTGTCAGTGTTCTCAGGGTCGTCACCCGATATGGGGCCAACTCTTGTGTTCACAGCTTGACTACAAGACCCCGATCGTTCACGCTTGTCGCTATGACCGCCACTCCGGGGCTGATCCCTCGTGGCGCACGCAATCCCGGGTCGCAGGGCGCACTGAGGCACTTGAACCAGGAACGACTCGTCGAGTTCCTCCTGGCCAACGGACCGTCCACCCAGGCTGAGCTGGCGCGCGGGACCGGCCTGTCCACCGCCACCGTGTCCAACATCGTCCGCGACATGGCGGCGAAAGGCGTGGTCGCGACCTCCCCGGTGACCTCGAGCGGGCGCCGGGCGCTGCTGGTCCAGCTCACCGACACCGGCGACATCGCGGTCGGCGTCGACTTCGGGCGCCGCCATGTGCGGATCGTCCTCACCACCCTCGGCTACGACGTCATCGCCGAGGAGCAAGTGGCCCTCGAGCCCGGGTACGACGTGCTCGGCGCCGTGCGCGAGGCGGCACACCTCCTCGACCGGATGCTCGCGGAGGGCGGCCACGACCGCGAATCCGTCCTCGCCGTCGGCGTCGGGATCCCCGGACCCATCGACCGCCGGACCGGCACGGTGCTGCAGGGCGCCATCCTGCCCGAATGGGTCGGCATCACCCGGCGGGAGCTGGAGGACGTGTTCGGCTTCCCGGTCGTCGTCGACAACGACGCGAACCTCGGCGCGCTGGCGGAGGTCACCTGGGGCGCCAACCGCGGGGAACGCAACCTGATCTTCGTCAAGATCGGCACGGGGATCGGTGCCGGCCTCATCCTCAACGGCCAGCCCTACTACGGGTTCCTCGGCATCACGGGCGAACTCGGCCACACCCCCGTCGCGGAGCACGGCGTCATCTGCCGGTGCGGCAACCGCGGCTGCCTCGAGACGATCGCGTCGACCAGCGTGATGCTCGAGTCGCTGGGCCGTGGCGACGGGGCGCGCACCGCATCCGACATCCTACGCCGCGGGCTCGCGAAGGACCCGGCGGTGCTGCGCGTGGTCAGCGATGCGGGCACGGCGATCGGCCAGGCGATCGGCAACGTCGCCAACGTCATCAACCCCGAGCTGGTGCTGATCGGCGGACCGCTCGTCGGCCTCGGCGACGCCCTGCTCGACCCGATCCGGCACGGGATCCGGCAGAACGCCATCCCGATCATCGCCGGAACGACGACTGTCCGGATCTCGTCGCTCGGCGACCGCGCCGAGTCGCTCGGAGCAGCCGCGATCGTCATCAAGGGCGCCCTCGCGGGGCAGGACGGCTGACGCCCTCCGGAGCTCATCCCGCCGTTATCGCATCGTTGTCTTCACTATTTGACGACAAGTGAGAAGATAGCGTTTACTACTTAGGCACATCCATTCCCGAGCCCGCAAGGAGCGACGATGCCGTCGAACGCAGTCATCCTCGAGATGCGCGCGATCACCAAGGAGTTCCCGGGGGTCAAAGCGCTGGAGGATGTCTCCCTCACCGTCCACGCCGACGAGATCCACGCGATCTGCGGCGAGAACGGCGCGGGGAAGTCCACCCTGATGAAGGTCCTCTCCGGCGTGTACCCCTACGGGACGTACAGCGGAGACATCGTCTACCAGGGCGAGGTGATGCGGTTCAAGGACATCAAGTCCAGCGAGCAGCAGGGGATCGTGATCATCCACCAGGAGCTCGCGCTCATCCCCGAGCTGTCGATCACCGAGAACATCTTCCTCGGCAACGAGCCCGGCCGCGGCGGTGTCATCAACTGGGGCGAAGCCAAGCGCCGAGCCGTCGAGCTGCTCGCCCGCGTCGGCCTCTCGGACGACCCGGACACCCAGATCAAGAACATCGGCGTCGGCAAGCAGCAGCTGGTCGAGATCGCGAAGGCGCTCAACAAGAACGTCAAGCTCCTCATCCTCGACGAGCCGACCGCGGCGCTCAACGAGGCCGAGTCGCAGCACCTCCTCGACCTGATCCTCGGCCTGAAGGGCCGCGGGATCAGCTCCATCATCATCAGCCACAAGCTCAACGAGATCGAGCAGGTGGCCGACCAGATCACCATCATCCGCGACGGTCACTCGATCGAGACGCTCGACGTCAAGGCGGACGGCGTCGACGAGGACCGCATCATCCGCGGGATGGTCGGCCGCACGCTCGAGAGCCGCTACCCCGAGCGGACCCCCAACATCGGCGAGACCTTCTTCGAGGTGCGCGACTGGGTCGTGCAGCACCCGCAGATCCCTGAGCGCCTGGTCGTCAAGAACTCCAGCTTCTACGTGCGCCGCGGCGAGATCGTCGGATTCGCCGGGCTGATGGGCGCCGGCCGCACGGAACTCGCGATGAGCGTCTTCGGCCACTCCTACGGCACCTGGATCTCGGGCGAGATCTACAAGGACGGCCACCAGATCCAGGTGCGCAACGTCTCCGAGGCCATCGACAACGGCCTGGCGTACGTGAGCGAGGACCGCAAGGTGCTCGGCCTCAACCTCCTCGACGACATCAAGCAGTCGGTCGTGGCGGCCAAGCTCAAGAAGATCGCCAAGCGCGGGGTCGTCGACGACCTGCAGGAGTACGCGGTCGCCGACGAGTACCGCAAGCTCCTGCGCATCAGGACCCCCGACGTCGACCGCGGTGTCTCCACGCTCTCCGGCGGCAACCAGCAGAAGGTCGTGCTGGCGAAGTGGATGTTCACCGACCCGGACATCCTGATCCTCGACGAGCCGACGCGAGGAATCGACGTCGGCGCCAAGTTCGAGATCTACGGGATCATCCAGCAGCTGGCCGCACAGGGGAAGGGCGTCATCGTCATCTCCTCCGAGCTGCCAGAACTGCTCGGCATCTCCGACCGCATCTACACGATCTTCGAGGGTCAGATCACCGCCGACTTCCCGATTGCGGAAGCGACCCCGGAGACACTCCTGAAAAGCATGACTTCCGCCAAGAAGAGGGTGACCCGATAACCATGAGCACGCAGATCGCAGAGAAGAAGAAGTCCGGAGGCATCCGCGACCTCGGGAAGATGTTCGGCGGCGGCCAGTCGACCGGACGCCAGTTCGGCATCCTGGGTGCGCTCGTCGTCATCATCGTGTTCTTCCAGATCGCCACCGGGGGCAAGACCCTCGATCCGGTGAACCTGATCAACCTCGTGAACCAGAACGTCTACGTTCTGATCCTGGCGATCGGCATGGTCATGGTGATCATCGCCGGCCACATCGATCTCTCGGTCGGATCCGTGGCGGCGCTGGTCGGCATCGTCGTCGCCGAGGCCATGACCAACTGGAACGTGCCGTGGCCGCTCGCCATCGTGCTCGGCCTCCTGGTCGGTGTCGTCATCGGCGCCTGGCAGGGCTGGTGGGTCGCCTACGTGGGGGTCCCGGCCTTCATCGTGACCCTGGCCGGCATGCTCATCTTCCGAGGCCTCAACCAGCTGATCGGCAACGCCAACACCATCCCCGTTCCGGACGGCTTCACCTACATCGGCGGCGGCTTCCTCCCCGAGTGGGGCCCGAACACCGGGTACAACAACTCCACGCTGCTGCTCGGTCTCATCATCGCGGTCGTCATCGCGCTGATGGAGGTCCGGACGCGTCGCAAGCAGACCAAGACGGGCTCTGAGAAGGCGCCGCTCTGGGTCAGCGTCTTCAAGGTCGTCATCCTCGACGCCGTCGTGATCTACGCGGCGATCCTGTTCGGCAGCGGCCGGGTCGGCACCTCGTTCCCCGTCGCCGGCGTCATCCTCGGCGTTCTGATCATCCTGTACTCGTTCATCACGCGGAACACGATCTTCGGTCGTCACATCTACGCGGTCGGCGGCAACTCGCACGCTGCGGAGCTGTCGGGCGTCAAGATCCGCCGGATCAACTTCTTCGTCATGATGAACATGTCGGTCCTCGCCGCGCTCGCCGGCATGATCGCCGTCGCCCGCTCGGTATCGTCCGGTCCGCAGGACGGCCTCGGCTGGGAGCTCGACGCCATCGCGGCCGTCTTCATCGGTGGTGCAGCGGTCTCCGGCGGTATCGGCACCGTCGCCGGCTCCATCATCGGTGGTCTGGTCATCGCGGTCCTGAACAACGGCCTCCAGCTGCTCGGCGTCACCTCCGACAAGGTCCAGATCATCAAGGGTCTGGTGCTGCTGATCGCCGTCGGCATCGACGTCTACTCGAAGCGCCGCGGCGGCCCCTCCCTGATCGGCAGGATGTTCAACCGCGACAAGACGCAGCGCGCCGACGCCGCGGCCGAAGACCAGCCGGCGGTCGTCCCGACCGGCGATCCGGCCGAGGACTCCTCGCGGTCGCTCACCTCCTGATCCTTCGTTCTTCCCTTCCCAACCTGCAATACACAACACAGAGAAAGAGATAGCAATGCGCAAAATCGCACTCGCGACAGTGGCCGTCGCAGCTGCCACCGCGCTCGCCCTGACCGGCTGCTCCGGCAGCGGACGCGGCGGCTCGGGCGACGGATCGTCCGCCTCCGGCTTCGCAAAGGACGCCACCATCGGCGTCGCCCTCCCGACCAAGACGTCGGAGAACTGGGTTCTCGCCGGTGGCCTGTTCGAGGACGGTCTGAAGGAGGCCGGCTTCAAGGGCGACGTCCAGTACGCCGGTGGCTCCGGTGTCTCCGACCAGCAGTCGCAGATCCAGTCGATGATCACCAACGGCGCCAAGGTCATCATCATCGGCGCCGTCGACGGCGGCCAGCTCGCCGCGCAGGCCAAGGCCGCGCACGACGCCGGCGCGACCGTCATCGCGTACGACCGCCTCATCCTCAACACGAACGATGTCGACTACTACGTCGCGTACGACAACGAGAAGGTCGGCGAGCTGCAGGGTCAGGCCCTGCTCGACGGCATGGCGAAGAAGTACCCGGGCAAGAAGAACTTCAACATCGAGCTCTTCTCCGGTTCGCCCGACGACGCCAACTCCGCGGTCTTCTTCAACGGCGCCATGAAGGTGCTCGAGCCGAAGATCAAGGACGGCACCCTCAAGGTCGTCTCCGGCCAGACCGAGATCAAGCAGACGTCCACCCAGGGATGGCTGCCGGCGAACGCGCAGACCCGCATGGACACCCTGCTCGCCGCGAACTACGGCTCGACCGAGCTCGACGGCGTCCTCTCGCCGAACGACACCCTGGCCCGCGCCATCATCACCTCGGTGAAGGGTGCAGGCAAGCCGGTCCCGATCGTCACCGGTCAGGACTCGGAGGCCGAGTCGGTCAAGTCCATCATGGCGGGCGAGCAGTACTCGACCATCAACAAGGACACCCGCAACCTGGTCAAGCAGGCCATCACCATGGTGAAGGACCTGCAGCAGGGCAAGAAGCCCGAGATCAACGACGACAAGTCGTACGACAACGGCAAGAAGGTCGTCCCGGCGTTCCTGCTGAAGCCGGTCATCGTCACCAAGGAGAACGCGGCGGAGGCGTACGCCAACGACCCGACCCTGGAGCCGCTGACCAAGTAACGGTTCTCACACCCCGGGTGTGAATACGAAAGGGGCCGGAGCGCGATGCGCTCCGGCCCCTTTCCCGATCCGTCCCCCGACGGGATCGGTCCCCCTGGCCGAGCCTGATGTCAGGCTAGGGCGCGCCCGCTGCCACCGACATCGGTGGCAGCACGGATATATGCATTGCGTGCCCGCTCGCGGTCGGGCGGCCGGGCGCCTGACGCCGAAGCGCCGCCCGGTAGAACCGGAGGAGCTCGGCGGCCGAGGGGCGCTGCGCGGTTATCGTCGCGGCGTCCGTGCGGCGCGCGGCCATATGGTGGCGCCACGATTCGGCGGCGCACCGGTGGTCCCAGGCCGCAGCCGCTGCGGCCTCGAGCGTTCGGCACCAGCCGATCAGCTCCCGTCCGGATGAGGCCGGCGCCCAGGTGACCACCCGGAACCACACGTCCGGTCGATTGGGGTCGCCGAACGCGAAGCGGCGGATCACGCCGTACGGGCTGCCGAGCGCGCCCTGGCGCAGCAGCCACTCGGTGGGCTGCGCATTCGCCACCGGGTGCCAGGATGCGCTCACGGCGTCACGGTATGCGAGGCCGCCGACACCGCGGATCCGGCGGCGACGCGCTTTGTACACCGCGTCGTCGACGGGGCCGATGATCGACGTCATGTCCATCGGCGGCGCCCGCCCGGCCGCCCTAGCATCCCTCCATGACCCCCGGTGCCGCAGTCGATCAGGAACGCGCCGACGACGACGTCGTCATCCTCGGCTACGACTGATTTCGTTCGGCTGCGCCCCTCATCCTCCGCCAAACAGCCGGATCTACGTGGCTGCCGACCAGATGTCCGGCTGGCCGCGGGTGGACTGCACGATCGCTCTTGAAGACATCTGAGTGGTTGAGGTCGGGGACCGATCGATGCCATAGGTGAACTTTCGATTCGTGTGTGAATGTCCCTCGAATGGATGGCAGTGTCTTGCGATCAGTCACCCAGGCGTAGGGCGAATCGCGAATGAGCTGGTAGTCGATGGCTCGGCTCACGCAGGCCGCGGTCCAATCGGCGAACTGGATGTTCGAGCTCAACACGCTGTCGACGTGCATCGGCGGCTCGATGATTCGTCGCATCTCCGGGTATTCGTAAGCACGCCCGAGGATGTGCCCATACATCGCGGGAAGTCGCTCTGCCCGGGTCTTCTCGTTCACTTGGTCGATCATGACCATGACATTCGAACCCCGGCTCTCAGCGTGGCGCGCGAGTCGATTGAGAGCTTCGCGCATTGCGGCCGTTTCACGGTCAGCGACATTGAGGCTGGTCTGCTTCGGGGTGCCGATCGGCTTCTCGTCGGCGTAATAGAACAGAGCGCCAGCCATCTGACGGACCTGCTTCACCAGCGCGTCGAAGACTCGAAGATGCTGCGGAAAGCGCTGCGACGTATCCCGCCGGAAGACGCTCGCTCCCTTTTTCTCCCAGCGCCCGGAATGAGGCGCGTTCTCCATGACGTCCGGGAAGAGCGAACGCTTGCTCTGATTGAAGAGGCTTCCGAAAGATCGCGCCTGTTGTTCCGGAATGATGAACCCCGCGTAGCCGAAGGCAGGACTGGTGTTGAACCGATCGTGGTCCCGCGCGACGAACGCGCCGGGTTCACCTATTTCATCGATATACGCGAGGAGCACGCCCCGATTATGCCGTGCAACGCAGAAACCCACGCCGAAGCGTGGGTTTCTCGAATCGGCGCTCGGGGAACTATTTCATCCCTAGCTACCTGCAGTAACTCTACGAAGAAGTAGAGCCGCTTGCAACGTCAGGGCGGGTCTCGTTCCAGCGTCGATCGGCGGTCAGGTGAACAGCCGGATGAGCGCCGCGACCACCGCGGCCGCCGGCACGACGACGATGAAGGGCACCCGCAGCGCGTAGAGCCCTGCGGCGATCGCGACGGCAGGCAGGCGGGCGTCGAGCTGGAGCGACTGGCCGGCGCCGAGCGTCTGGACGCAGATCAGGGCGGCGAGGAGCGCGGCCGTCAGGAGGTCGCTGACACGCGCCACGGTCGGGTGGTCGAGAGCCCTCGGCGGCACCAGCCAGCCGACGGCTTTGAGCCCGAGCACGCAGATCGAGGCGAGCAGGATGACGTGCCAGGTGGTCACGGCTCCACCTCCCGTTCCATGGGCACCGCCTCGGGATGCGGAGGGTCGTCCCTGCGGCCGAACAGGTTGAAGACGCCGACGACGATGGCGACGACCGCGGCCGCCAGCACGGGGAGGCCGGGGGTGAGGAACGGCGTCAGCAGCGTGGCGACGAAGCCGCCAGCGACGGCTACGGCCTGGGTCTGGCGCGCCTTCAGCCGGGGCCAGAGCAGGCCGAGGAAGGCGGCGGCAGCGGCGGCATCCAGCCCGTACGCCTTCACGTCGCCGATCAGGTCGCCGAGGAGGGCGCCGGCCAGCGTCATCAGGTTCCAGCCGATGTAGACGACGAGTCCGGTGACCCAGAACCCGATCCGCTGCGCACGCGGCTCGCTCTGCGCGGTCGCGACGGCGGTCGACTCGTCGATCGTCAGCTGGGTCGCCGCCGCGCGCTTCCAGAAGCCGGGGCCGATGATGCGGGAGAGACGCAGCGCGTAGAACGAGTTGCGCACGCCGAGCAGGGCGGCGCTGACGATCGCCGTCCCGCCGGCCGCGGCGCCGCCGGACGCGAGGACGCCGATGAGGGCGAACTGCGATCCGCCGCTGAACATGACCAGGCTGAGGACGCAGGTCTGCCAGACGTCGAGTCCGGAGGCCGTGGCCAGGGCACCGAAGGAGATGCCGTAGACGGCGGTCGCCACCCCGACCGCCCAGCCGGAGCGGGCCGCGGCGCGTTCCTCACTGGTCCGTTCCTGGGGCATCGCCTCCCGACACTACCGGGTGGCGGAGGGGTCAGCGGAACAGGCGCTCGACCAGGTGTTCGGCGGTGGTGTCCTCGAGCGTCCAGGGCACGAAGATCACGCGGTAGATGATCGGCGCGACGACGACGTCGAGGATGTCGTCGTCGGTGACGGGGGAGTCCGGGTAGCGCTGGAGGATCAGCCCCGCCTCGGTGCGCCGGTTGCGCAGGCAGTTCGACTGCCGTTCGCCGGCCGCCGAGGCGCCGCCGCGAAGGAGCGCGGCATTGACCGGGTTGCGATAGTGCTCGACGAGCTCGGAGGCCCACGCGGTGAGGTCGCGCTGCAGGTCGCCGTTCTCGGGGAGCGGTCGCGCGGGATCGAGCTGGTAGGTGGCGATGTCGTTGATGAGAGTCGGGAGGTCGCCCCAGCGACGGTAGATGCTGGTCGGGTTGACGCCGGCGCGCTCGGCGATCATCGGAACGGTGACGCGGTCCTGGCCCTTCTCTTCGACGAGCTCTTCGACCGCGGTGCGCACGTTGTGGATGACCGCGGCGCTGCGTCCGCCCGTCCGCTTCGACGGAGTGGTCTTCGTGTCCATGGGAATAGCTTAAAGCAAATTCCGTTGCTTTATCGCACATCCCTTTGTATAGTCGCTAAAGCAATCTGATTTGCTTTAAGGAGATCGACATGACGACAGCCGAAGAGACCATCGCCACCGGTGGGATGTGCGCGGTCCGGCCCGCTCGCAGTGCTCGATCCCGCAGGCTCCGCCCCGCGGCGGCGTTCGCCGGGACCGCGCTCGCCTTCGTCGCCGTCGCCCTGGCGGTCGGCGCCCCGAGCCCGCTGTTCGTGCTGTACGAGCAGCAGTGGGGCTTCCAGCCGTGGCTGCTCACCGTGGCGTTCGCCATCTACGCCCTGACGCTCCTCATCACGCTGCTCATCGCCGGGTCGCTCTCCGACCACATCGGCCGGCGGCCCGTGCTGATCGGGGCGCTCGCGCTGCAGATCGTGGCGATGCTGATCTTCCTGTTCGCACCCGACATCGGCTGGATCATCGGCGCCCGCTCGGTGCAGGGTGTCGCAACGGGCGCCGCCATGAGCACCTTCACCGCGGCCCTGGTGGAGCTCGCGCCCGAGCGGCAGAAGAAGCTCGGCGCGACCATCGGCAGCACGGCTCCCGTCGGCGGCATCGCCATCGGCGCCTTCCTGACCGGGCTCGCCGTGCAGTTCGTCCCGCAGCCCACGATCGTCGTGTTCGTTGCGCTCGCCGTGCTCTTCGCGGCCGGGATCGTCGTCATCGTCGCGTCGCCGGAGACGGTCGAGCGCCGCCCCGGCGCCGTTCGCTCGCTCATCCCGCGCCTGCTCGTCCCCCGGGAGGCCCGCGGCGAGTTCGTGGCGGCCATCCCGCTCTTCCTGGCCACCTGGATGCTCGCCGGCCTCTTCATCGGCCTGTCCCCGTCCATCCTGCACGGCGTCTTCCACCTCGACAGCGGCCTGCTCAACGGCGCGATCGTCGCCGTGCCGCCGGCCGTCGGGGCGCTCGCCGGGCTGCTGCTGACCCGCGCCGCCGCGCGCCTGACCGTCGTGTGGGCGATGGCCGCGATCGTCGTCGGTGTCGCGGTCGCGGCGGTCGGCATCGCCGCGGCGATCCTCCCGCTCCTGTTCGCGGGCGCCGTCGTGGCGGGCGGAGGCTTCGGAGCCGGCTTCTCGGCGATGCTCCGCATCCTCGCGCCGCTCGCCCCGAACGACCAGCGGGCCGAGCTGTTCGCCGGCGTCTTCCTGGTCAGCTACCTGGCCTACGGCCTCCCCGCCCTGGTCGCCGGCGAGCTGATCACGACGATCGGCCTGCTGCCGACGGCCCTCGGCTACTCCGCGGCCATCGCGGCGGCGGCGGTCGCGGCGCTCGTGGTGCAGGCGGTCAGGACACGTCGATGAGCACCTTGCCCACGATGCCGTCCTCGACGGCGTCGTGGGCCGCTGCCGTCTGATCGAGCGGGAACCGCGTGATCGGGAGGCCGTGCTCCTCGCCCACGCGCAGGGCGCCGTCGGCGGCAGCGGCGGCGACCGCGCGTACGGCGGCCTCCTTGTTCTCCGGGTCGACCGTGTACGTGAGCACGAACTGCCAGCGGAGGTTCTTCGACATGCTGGGCCGGACCGGGATCGTCACCTCGCCGGCGCCGGGTGCGTCGGCGTAGCTGGCGATCGTGGCGTTGCGGCCGGCGACCTTGACGTCGAGCGCCGCGTTGGCGATCACGTTCACCTCCACCACGATGTCGACGCCGCGAGGCGCGAGGGCGCCGATCGCCTCCGCGGTGTCCGGGTCGGTGTAGTTGACGACGTGGTGGGCTCCGGCCGCCCGGGCCAGCTCGGCCTTCTCATGGCTGCTGACCGTGGCGATGACCGTGGCCCCCGCCCAGACGGCGAGCTGGATGGCGGCGTGGCCGACGGCCCCGGCCCCGCCGGCGACGAGCACGGTGCGTCCCTCCAGCGAGCCGGGGGAGAGCTGCGCGGGCGCGTGCTCGTACGCGGTCAGCGCGCGGTGGGCGGTGAGCGCCGGGATGCCGAACGAGGCCCCCTCGTCGAAGCTCACGTCGTCGGGCAGGGCGACGACCAGGTTCTCGGGAAGGACGACCAGCTCCTGCGCGGTGCCGTCGGGGCGCTGGTAGGCGGCATCCCACACCCACACGCGATCGCCCGCGCGGGACGCGGTGACGCCGTCGCCGACCTCGTCGACGACGCCGGCGCCGTCCTGGTTCGGAACCTGCGGCCGGGGGAGCTCCGCCGGACCGCCACCGCGCCGGGCCTTCCAGTCCGTGGGGTTCACACCGGACACGTGGATGCGCACACGCACCTCGCCGCGCCCGGGGTGCGGCTCCGGGCGCTCGCCGATGGTCAGGACGTCGGAGTCGCCTGTCGCGGAGTAGCTCACTGCCTTCATGTGACAAGCCAACCACGGCGTCCGGCGGCGCGGGAGTTCGTGCGCTGAGCGTGTCAGCCCGCCGAGCACGCGCCGGAGCTGATCGGGGCGGAGCCCACCGACGACAGCACCGGCCGCAGCTCGGCGAGAGTGAGCGCGTATCCGGTGTCAGGGTTCGTGGCACTACGGGCGAACACGACCCCGGCCACCCGACCCTGGGCGTCGAGCAGCGGGCCACCCGAGTTGCCGGGGCGGACGACGCCGCGCAGCGAGTAGATGTCGCGGTCGACCGAACCGCTCTGGTAGATGTCGGTGCCGCGCGCCATGACCCGGTCGCGCACCCGCTGCGGTGAGACGGTGAAGGGTCCGTTGCCCGGGTACCCGGCCGCGTAGGCGGCGGCGTCGGCGGTCAGGTCCGGACCGATGTCGAGCGCCGGAGCGGTCAGGTCGGTCACGTCGAGCACGGCGAGGTCGCGCGACGGGTCGAACGCGACGAGGGTCGCACGCTCCACATCCTGGCTCCCGGACATCCGGACCACGACGGAGGACGAACCGGCGACCACGTGCGCATTGGTCACGACCCGGCCGCGCTGCACGACCCAGCCGCTGCCCTCGGAGTCGACCCCGCACGCCGGCTTGGAGGCGAGCACCGTGACGACCGACTGCTCGGACGCCGAGACGGCGGCCGGGACGGAGCCGTCCGGTGCCGGCACCGCCTTGATGGTCTCGGCACCCGCGAACACCTGGGGGAGCCCCGCTCCAGCGAGGGCGTCGTCCACCGCGCCGAGGACGGTCGACGACGGCAACGGCGCGATGCTGTTGAGCGTGGCGACCACCCGCGACGAGTTGGCCGCCTGCACGACCGTCGCCAGGCTGGTTGCCATCGCGAAGCCGGCCAGCAGCCAGACGACGACCGCCCAGGTGGCGAGCCCGAGCACGGCGCCGACGAGGGAGTCGAGCCAGCGGATGGGGCCGTGCCGCAGGAGTCTGCCGATGATGCTCGCCAGGGCGCCCGCGATGGCGTAGACCACGCCGGCGCAGACGATGATGACGACGGCCGCGACGACGGACCGCTGCGTCACGCCCCCGAATCCAGAGGCCGCGAACCAGCCGACGACGATGGGGGCGATGGTCAGCCCCAGCCAGAGACCGAGACCCAGGCCGACGAGCGTGCCGGCCGAACGGATGGCGCCCTTGCTCCATCCCGCCGCGATCGCGAGGATGCCGAGCACCACGAGCACGACGTCGACGACGATCTCCACGAGGCTTACCCTGCCCCACGAGACTGGATGCCCGCTCAACCGCGGCCCTGCGGGAGCTGGCGATCAGCTGTCTGCCCCGGCGGCCTGTCGGCCCGGGCGACGCAGGTCTACCGTTCGAGGCTCCACCGCATCCCGAGACGAAGGAGCACGTCATGTCCGGTTCCCGACCAGACGAACCGCTCGCGAACGGCGACGACGAGCGCGAAGACCTCGACGCGGGTGAGCGTCAGTACACGAGCGCCGACCTGACGGCGCACGACCCGCAGCACGGACAGCTCGAGGAGGCCGGAGAGGGCGAGGAGCCCTAGCCGTTCGGAGTGGGCGGCCCGCTCAGAGGCGGCCGTCCTCCTCGTCGCCGTCGTCGACGGCGTCCGGCTCCGGCTGGGGAGCCGGCACGATGTCCGGATCCATCTGCTCCTCCGGCACGACGTCCGGGAAGTCTTCGGTCTGCTGGTCGGTCGGCTGTCTACCCATGCGCGAACGCTACGCCCGGAGTTCCCGGCCCGAAAGCCCCGTCCGCGTCAGCGATCGTCGTGAGAACTCTCGAAGCGCGTGTCGGCGTCCGGTGCGGACGGGCGGCGCCGCCGGGCGGTCAGCAGTACGATCACGACGCCGATGACCGCCAGCACCACGATGACGACGGCGATGCCGATCACGAGTCCGAGGTCGGTGCCGGAGGCCTGCGTCGTCGGCTGCGGCGTCGACGCTGCGGCGGTCGCGCTGGGGCCGCTGCCCACCTGCGCGGACGGCGACGCCGGCTCCGTGGTCGCGGGTGCGCTCGCCCCCGCGGCTCCGCAGGCGGAGGCCTCCGAGCCCGCGGACGCCGGGGTTCCGGCCGGCGGCTGATACGTGAACGCGTAGGACGACGAGACGGTGTGCCCGTCGGCCGACACGATCTGATAGGTGACGGTGTAGCGGCCGGCGCCGCCCAGGGCGACCGGTGCGCTCAGCGCGGTGTCGGCGACGGTGGCGCATCCCGTCTCGAAGTGGCGGGTGCCTGCATCGGGACCCGTGACGGTGAGCAGATTGGTCGATCCCGTGCCGGAGAGGTCCAGCACTCGATCGTTGAAGGTCACGGTCACCGTCGTGAGCGCTGAGGTCACGGTGGCGTCGGCGGCCGGGTCGCTGCCGACGACGTAGTCGTGAGCCGATGCGGCAGCCACCGGAGCGAGTGCGAGGGCAGCGGCCGCGGCGATGCCTGCGGCCGCGGCGAGCAGCCGGGTCGTCATGCTCAGAACCCTACGCCGTGCTGATCCGGGCCTCCCGTGCTCGGAGGGCGGACGGACCACAACGGGGGTCGCCGGACAGCGGGAACGCCGGGCGTGTCGCGTTATTCTGACGGGATGGACGAGTCTGCGCGGGCGGTGGGGAGCACCTGGCTCCGTCGCGCACTCGTCGTCGAAGATCACGCCCTGATGCGCTCCCTCGTCTCCGATGCCTTCCGTGCCCGCGGATTCGAGGTCGCGTCCGCCGAATCCGCCGTCGAGGCCCTCGCTCTGGCCGACTCCTTCGACCCGGACCTGCTGGTGACCGACATCGACCTCCGGCAGCGACCGAACGGGGTCGAGCTGGCGACCATCCTGCGTGCGCGCGCCCCGCACGTCGCCGTCCTGTTCCTGAGCAACCTGTCCCGCGACGCCGCCTCCTCGCACGCGCACAGCACCGTGGCAGGGGCGTCCTTCGTCAACAAAGCCGCCGTCGAGTCGGTCGACGAGCTCGTGGATGCGGCGGAGGCCGTGCTGGCCGACCGGCCCGTCTCCCGCGACCTCACCGCTTCGGACGCCCAGGCGCGCCTGCTGCGCCTGACCGCGGCGCAGCTGGAGACCACCCGGCTGCTGGCCGCCGGCCTGTCGAACGCTGAGATCGCCCGGCGGAGAGGCGTCTCCGTGCGCGCCGTCGAGAAGAGCGTCGAGCGGGTGTTCGCCGCGCTGGGGCTCGGCGGCGAGCGCTCGACACCCCGCGTCGCGGCCGCAACGCTGTACACGACGACGTTCGGCGATCCCTCCTCGGGGCTCTGAGCCGTGCTGCAGACGAACGTCCGCCGCTCCGTCGCCCGCGTCTACGGGCCGTCGGCGATCACCGTGTGGTCGTGGCTCATCACACTTCCCTTCGCGGTG
This sequence comes from Leifsonia soli, assembly GCF_013408745.1. Lineage (NCBI taxonomy): Bacteria > Bacillati > Actinomycetota > Actinomycetes > Micrococcales > Microbacteriaceae > Leifsonia > Leifsonia soli. The sequence continues at coordinate 3,096,661 of NZ_JACCBJ010000001.1, forward strand.
ACCGTGATGTCGGGGCTGCAGTACGTCGAGGGCGGGCCTCTGCAGGTGCTCGCGGTCTCCGCTCTGGCCCACGGCATCCTCGGCGGCGTCCTGCTGGCCGGCGCCGCTCTGCTGCGCCCGGTGCGCGGGCGAGCCCGGCCCGTCGTGGTGTTCCTGATCTTCGCCGTGGCGGGCGGACTGCGGCCCATCCTCTTCCTGGAGGCGGGCGGCCTCCTCTCCATCCCGGTCGTCCCGGGCGACCTGGTCGGGCGGATCGCCATCAACGTCGTCGCGCTCGTCGCGGCGTTCTCCCTGATCGCCGTCGGTGTCGACCTCGTCCGGGAGCACCGCGGCGTGTTCCGGCGGCTCCGGTCGGCGCAGCGGGCGTCGCAGCGCGACGTCGAGAGCGCAGCGGAGCGGCTCCGGGAGCTGCGCGCGGGCACGGTGGACGATGTCGTCGCGGCCCTCGAGGAGGCCGCCGCATCGGCCGCAGCCCGGCCGATGGAGCCGAGCGCGGCCGCCCGGATGCTGCGCAGGCTCGCCGAGGACGTCGTGCGGCCGGCGAGCCACCGCGTCTATGCCACTCCGGCACCGGACGAGGCCGCAGAGGTCTCGGCCGCAGGGGCGCGGGAATGGTCGGCCGCCGTGCTCGGCGGGATGCGCGCTGCTCCGCCGCTCATGACCGCCGCCCTCTTCTCGGTGCTGGTGGTGCCGTTCGGGATGCTCCTGTTCGGACCGGTCAGCGCGCTCGCGATCGCCGTGGGCTTCGTGGTGCTGCTCGTGGCCAATGCCGTCGTCGCCCGCCTCCGCCTGCCGCACCATCCCATCCCGAGACTGCTTCTCCTCGGCGGCGCGTACACCGCGGTCGGGGTGCTGCTGACGCTCAGCGGCGAGACGACCCTTCTCGTGCTGGGGGTGCGGCCCGACGCCGTCTGGTTCGAAGTGCTGACCTACCCCCTGATCGCCCTGTCGGTGGCGTTCGTCGTCTCCCTCGCCGTCCGGACGCGACTCGATCAGGCGGAGCTCGAGACGGCACTGCAGTCGAACGTCGCGGCGGCCGCCCGCATCCGCGCGGAGTACGAGCGCGAGCGCGCGTCCCTCGCCCGCCTGCTGCATGCCGGCGTGCAGTCGGAGCTGATCGCCGGGGCGCTGTCGCTGACGGCCTCCGCGGGCCCGGGCGATGCCGGTGCACGCATGGCGGAGATCGTCGGTCGCGCGCGCGACGCCCTCCGGGGCCCGCATTCGGAGCCGGGCGCCGCCGAGCAGGTGCGGACCCTGCTCGACAGCTGGTCCTCCGCCATCGACCTGACCGCGAGGATCGGCGACGGCGCCTGGGAGCGGCTGGGGGACGCGTCGCGGTCCGCCGCGGTCGTCGACGCGATCTCGGAGGGGCTGGCGAACGCCGTGCGGCACGGCGACGGCTCGCCTGTCGCTCTGGAGCTGCGCCCGGCCGACCCCGGAGGCGTCGAGGTCGTCGTGCGCTCGGGCGGAGTGCTCGCCGCGTCGGAGGCCGGCATCGGCCTGAAGCAGCTCTCGGAGCGCGGGACGGTCGCGCTGCGCGAGCGGTCCGGGCGTGTCGAACTCGCTGTCGCCATCCCCTGACCGGATGCTGAACGGCCGGTCGTGCCAGCCGTATCCCGTGGCTGCGCGATCCCTTGCGGCGCCTAGGTTCTCAGAGGACGGACGACGTCGCCGACCCCGGTCCCGGATGGGGGCCCCTGCGTGACCCGAACGCGCGGGAACGGCCCCCGGCCGGGATCTATTCGTCTGCATTGATGGAACATCCAGCCGGAATCGGGTAGAAAGGATCGGTACGCTTTCGCGCCCCACCCCCCTGGCGCGAACATCCGTCCGTCTCGCCAAGGAAGTACCAGCAGCTTGCCCCATCCCACTCCCTCAGTGCGGCCTCGCCGCAGTCTCAGGGCACCCGTCGTGGTGGATGTGGAGCAGCAGCCCGAATTGTCGGACGACCCGGTCAGCGCGTTCACGACCGCCGAGGAACTGACGGCGACGCAGACCTTCCCCAGCCGCCGCGCACGCCTCGAGGCCGAGCGCAGCAAGCCGGCGAAGCGCGAGCGCGTCATCGTGCGGCCGACCCGCGACGGACGTGACGCCACGACCGTAGCCCGCACAGAGCGTGCGGCCCGGCCTCCGCGCCGCGCCCGTGCCGCGCGACCCGCGCGTGCGGCCCGCAACGAAGGCCGCCGCTGGGGCGTCCACGCCGTCGTCATGCTGGCGCTGGCCGCCTTCTTCGGCACCGCGGCGCTCCCGGCCTACGCGACGACGGGCGAGGGCTCGACGGTCGGCGCAGCGCGCACCGCACTGGCGGTGCAGACGCTGACCGGCGGCGGTGTGACCCAGGTGGTCGCCCGCGACGGCCTCGACATCCAGGAGAGCCCGCAGGCGCTCGACTCCACCACCAACTCGACGGTGTCTCCGACGGTCCAGGCGCTCGCCGTGCAGCTCATGGGTGCTGTCGCAGCCGGCCGGCTGGTCGGCTCGACGCCCAACCACATCCCCGAGATCGCCGACCTCGCCGAGGGCCGGGCGGTCCCCGGCTGCGGCGTCGACTACCGCGTGCTGCAGGCGATCTCGATCGCGCTGGACAACTTCAACCAGGTGGGCGTCAGCGACATCAACCGTCGCTGCACCGGCCAGATCGAGGGAGCGGGCACCGAGTCGGCCCACTACGCCGACGGCGGCGGTCACGCCCTCGACTTCTACCTGCTCAACGGCTCCCCGCTCACCGGCGGCGACGCGAAGTCGGTCCAGCTGATCAAGATCCTCGACCCTCTCGTGCCGGACGGCACGGGCCTCGGTCAGATCGGCTGCCGCTCCTCGATGGACCTCACGAACTTCAAGCCGTTCGACGACACGTGCAACCACCTGCACATCGACTTCCTCAAGTCGGCCGGCTCCGCGCTCCGCTACGGCTGATCCCGGTCCCGACGGACCGACCCCCTCCGCGTTCAGCCGAAGAGGGTGAGCGCCGCCCACTGCAGCAGGATGACGGTCTTGCCGTCGACGATCCGGCCGTCCGCGACCAGCTGGAGGGCCTCGTCGTAGCCGATGACGACGGGCTCGATCTCCTCGCCCTCCTCCTCGACGCCTCCGCCACCGGCGACGTCGGCGGGCACGTAGGGCGCGGCATAGAAATGCACCCGCTCGGTGACCGACCCCGGGCTCATGTAGAGGTCGAAGAGGTGCGTCAGCTCGCCGATCCCCACGCCGAGCTCCTCGGCCGCCTCGCGACGGATGGCGTCCTCCGGTGAGTCGCCGTCGAGCAGACCGGCAGCCGACTCGATCAGCATCCCGTCGGAGTGCCCGTTGACGTAGGCCGGGAAGCGGAACTGCCGCGTCAGCAGGAGCGTGCGGCCGATCGGATCGTAGAGCAGCACGGTCGCGCCGTTGCCGCGGTCGTAGGTCTCGCGCGCCTGCGTCGTCCACTCGCCGTCGCGTCCGCGGTAGTCGAAGGTGGTGCGCCGGAGCACGTGCCAGCCGTCGGAGGTGACCTCGACGTCGCGCACGCGGACATCCGGGTTGCCGGAGAGGTCGAGGCCGGTCCGGTGCAGACCCGTGCGCCCTCGGCTGTCGGGCTGGTCGTGTCCGGGTCGTCGGTCGCTCATGCTCTCGAGACTACCGACCGCTCCGGCCGTGTCCGGGCGTCAGCGGTAGCGGCGGCGGAGCTCCCGCGCGGCCAGGATGTCCCCGGCGTGCGCCTCGCGCGCCTTCAGGACCGCCTTGTCCGACTTGAGCGGAAGCCGCAGCACGTCGTCCGCCTCGATGCCCGCGACGAGCTCCCGTGCGCGCTCGACCTCCGAGTCGAGCTCCGCGCCCAGCAGGAGCGCGTTGTTCGCGATCCAGATCCACAGCAGGAAGACGATGATGCCGGCGAGAGCCCCGTAGGTGCGGTCGTAGTTGCCGAAGGTGCCGACGTAGAAGGCGAACAGCGCCGAGGCGATGCCGAGCACGACGATCGCGGCGAGCGAGCCGGGCGTCAGCCAGCGGAACCGCGGATGCTTCACGTTCGGCGTCGACGCGTAGAGCACAGCGAGGAGCAGCACGAGGACGATGACGACGATCGGCCAGCGGAGGATCGACCACGCCACCTGGAAGGCCTCGTCGAGCCCGATCAGGCTGCCCAGGAAGGATGCGATCGGGCCTGACACCACCAGCAGGAGGGCGAGCAGCGAGATCAGCACGAGGGTGAGCAGGGTGACACCCAGCTGGACGGGCCGGAGCACGAGCGCCGTGCGACCCTCCGGGACCCCGTACACACGGTTGAGAGCCCGGCCGAAACCGCCGACGTATCCCGACGCGGACCACACCGCGCCGACGATCCCGATGACGAGCGCCCAGCCCGTGGCGGGAGAGGACGCGAGGCTCTCGATCGGACCCTTCAGCACGTCGGTCATCCCGGGCGCCAGCTCGTTGACCATCCCGAACAGAGCGTCGATGCCCGCCTGGCTCTGGCCGACGATGCCCAGGATGCTCACGAGCGCCAGGAGCGCCGGGAACAGCGACAGCACGGCGAAGTACGTCAGGCCGGCGGCGAGGTCGGTGCACTGGTCGGTGGTGAAGCTGCGCATCGTCCGCTTGAGGATGAACCCCCAGGGCAGCCGATACCAGGGCAGGCTGCGGTGATCCTCGATCCGCCTGACCGCCTTCGCCCGATCGCTCCCGACGCCGCCGTGGTCAGCCGGCACGCCCGCGTCTCCGCAGCAGGAGGGCGGCGATCCCGGCCGCGGTCCCGGTCAGAGCCAGGAAGAGACCGGCGAAGAAGGCGGGGTGCGACCGGATCTGCACACGGATGTTGAAGGTGGCGAAGAGGTCGTCGAGCGTGCTCGCGAGCTCCTCCCTGGTCACCTCGAGGTCGAGTTTGAGCGAATTGATGCCCGCGCCCTTGGGCAGCGGCGCGCGTCCGGCAGGGCGCTGTCCCTGGCGGCTCACCGATGGGGTGGTGTCCGAGGTCACGGCTGCTCTCCCTTCAGTGCTTTGGCGTCGGCGCTCAGTTCGCTGCCCAGATCGTCCGGCACCGGCGGCACGCCCTTCTTGAGGCTGCGCCACCCGATGAGGCCGAGGACGACGCCGATCAGGAGCAGGATGGCCGCGACGATGAGTGCCGCCAGCCACGCGGGGAGGATGAGCGCGAAGCCGAGGACGGCTGTGGTCACCAGAACGGCGAACGCGAAGAACAGGAACAGCAGGGCTCCGACGAGCAGGCCGGCGCCGATCCCGGCCGCCTTCGCCTTGGCGGCCATCTCCGCCTTGAAGAGGGCGATCTCCGACGCGACGAGGCGGCGCAGCTGGGCGACGAGATCCTTCGTCAGCTCAGGGAGCGGACGGAGTCCGCGGGTGGTGCGGCGGCGCTCGCGCGGCAGCGGTGGCGTATGGGCCATCGGATCGGGCTCCCTTCAGACGCTGTATGGCCGAACGTACCCCACCCCTCGGTACGAGTGAACCCGCGATGGTGCACACTAGGGACATGAACGGCAATGCGCTCTCCGGCCAGGGAGGCATCCTGGTCGCCGTCGTCCCCGGTCAGCCGGTCGCCGTGCTGGAGGAGGCCGCTCGTCTCGCGGACGATCTGGACGTCCCGCTCGTCTGCGCCAACGTCGATACCGACCGGTATCTGGTCTCGAGCTATGTCGACGGGACGGTCGTCGCGCTGCCGTACGACCCGGACCTCCCCGAGACGGAGGAGGCCCGGTTTGACCCGGACCTGGAGGCGCACATCCGCCGGTTCCTCGACGGCCGCGGCATCCCGTACGTCTTGCAGCAGCTGGCCGGAGACCCCGCGTGGTCGCTGTCGCGGCTGGCGGACGACATGGAGGCGCGGTACATCGTCGTCGGGACGCGCGAAGCGGGCCTGCGCGGCAGTCTGCGCGAGTTCTTCAACGGGTCCGTCGGCGTGCACCTGGCGCATCGCCAGCATCGGCCGGTCATCGTCGTCCCGCTGAATCCGGTCCCGGGGGCCCAGAAGCTCCCGTGGGAAGAGCCCCCGGCCTAGTGGCGGCCCGCGACCCCGCGCCCGTGCACCTGCACTGGCGCTCGATCCTGCTCGTGTTCGTGGGCGGCGCCCTGGGTGCGGCCGTCCGCTATCTGCTCACGCTGTCGGTGCCGCCGATCGCGGGCGTGCCGCTGATCACCTTCCTCATCAACGTGACGGGCGCCTTCGTGCTCGGCTGGCTGCTGCAGTCGCTCGCCCTCCGCGGGCCGGACGAGGGCCGCCGCCGCGACCTCCGGCTGCTCGTCGGCACCGGCATCCTCGGCGGGTACACCACGTACAGCTCGCTCGCGGTGGACACGGACGGGCTGATCGCCGCGCAGAGTGTCGGCCTCAGCATCCTGTACGCCGTCGCAACGGTCGCCGTCGGCGCCTTGGCGTCTGTCGCGGGCATCGCAGTGGCGTCCGGCATCGCGCGCCGCCGGGCCGGGAGGAGCGGGCGATGACCGCGTTGCTCGTCGTTGCCGTCGCGGCGGCCGGAGGAGTGGGGGCCGTCGGGCGGCTGGTGCTCGACGGCGTCCTCAAGGCGCGGGTGCGGGTCTCGTTCCCGTTCGGCACGACAGTGATCAACGTCACCGGGTCGTTCCTGCTCGGGCTGGTGACCGGGCTCGCCCTCGCCCACGGGCTGCCGCCGGAATGGCGCGCCGTGCTCGGGACGGGGTTCCTCGGCGGCTACACGACGTTCAGCACCGCGAGCTACGAGACGGTCCGCCTGGCGCAGCAGCGACGGTACCGTGCCGCGCTGTTCAACGGCGTCGGGATGCTCGTGCTGGCGCTCGCCGCTGCCGGGCTCGGCCTGTGGCTGGGGCAGCTCGCCTGACGCCATCGGCTCCGGCTCCGGCGGAGCGTCAGTCCTGGTCGGGCTCCTGCTCCATCCACCACTCGGTGAACTCCTCGGCCCGTCCGTCCTCCGCCAGCCGGATGATCCACAGGTTGCTGTAGATCGGTCCGTCGCGGTAGTCGGTCACGCCCTCGACGAAGTACACCGGGCCGTCCTGACCGAGGAGCCGCCACTCGAACGTCGCCGCACCCGGATCGTCCTGGGCGTCGAGCCAGCCCTCCACGATCTCGATGTGGCCGTCCCAGGGCTCGGCGAAGGGTTCGGTTCGGTAGCTCGCGTCCTCGGTGAACAGCGCGCGGATGTCGTCGGGCTCGTTGCTCTCCCATGCGCGTCGGTAGCGGTCGATCCAGGTGGTGAGCGCGTCGGCCATGTCCCCGTTATACGCCCTGCCCGGAGGGCACCGCTACGCTGGCGCCATGGAGGAGCCGTTCGCGTCGTGGTCGGAGTTCAACGTCGCGGTCGCCGGGGCGGGGGCCGCCCTCGGCGGATTGCTGATCGTCGCGCTCTCGGTCAACATCACGACCATCGCGGAGTCCCGCGGCCTTGCGGCGCGCGCCGGGGCATCCATCGCCGGCCTGATCCTGGGGGTCGCGCTGTCGTGCGCCGCGCTGATCCCGGGTCAGGGAGCGGTCGGCTACGGCATCCAGGTGCTGATCGGCACGGCCCTGTGCGCCGTCGTGGTCGTGCGCTCCGCGCTCGCGGTGCAGCGGGATGCGGCCCAGACCGGATTCCGCCGGTACACCGCCGAGCGGGTCGCGCTGTTCGCGATCCCGCCCGCGGTCTATGCCGTGGCCGGGGTCGTGCTCGTGCTGGCGCCGGTGCTTCCGCTCGGGCTCATCCTCGTGGCCGTCGGCACCATCCTGGCCATCGTCACGACCGTGCTGTTCTCGTGGGTCGCGCTGGTGGAAGTGCTGCGCTGATCAGGCCGGCTGCGCGCTGAGCTGGGGGAGGGCGTCCACCAGCGGGACGAGCTCCGGCACCTCGCGGGCGCCGTCGAGGGCGCGGGACAGCGCGGCGTCGTGCACCGGGCGAGCGGTGTCCAGCAGACGGTGCCCGTCCGCCGTGAGCTCGGTGTAGATGCCCCGGCGATCGTCGTCGCACAGGATGCGGGTGAGCAGTCCGCGATCCTCGAGGCGGTTCACCAGCCGGGTGGTCGCGCTCGGGCTGAGGGCGCTCGCGCGGGCGAGCTGCTGCATGCGCATGTGCCAGCCGTCCTGGCGGGCGAGGGCGTCGAGGACGGTGTACTCGACGACGGAGAGCTGCACGCCCTTGCTGAGCTCGCGTTCCAGCTCGGCCTCGATGTACCCGTGCAGGGCCGCCAGAGTGCGCCAGCCGTGCGCGCGCACCTCCACGGCGTCGTCGGCGATGCCCATCGCGCACCCCTTTCCGGTCGTCTGCACACGCGGACTTGCGTCAAGTAGTTGCACGTGCAACTATTTATAGCGCGTCTGCAACTAACAGACTAGCGCACCACCCCATCCCGAAGGAGACATCCATGCCCGCTGGCCTGATCGCCCTCGCACTCGGAGGGTTCGGCATCGGACTCACGGAGTTCGTGATCGCCGGCCTCCTGCCCGAGGTCGCCGCCGACTTCCACGTCGACGAGGCGACTGCCGGATGGCTCATCTCGGGCTACGCGCTCGCGGTGGTCGTCGGGGCGCTGGGGCTCACCGCGGCGGCCACGCGCATCCCGCGCAAGGCTGCGCTGCTCGGGCTGATGGTCCTGTTCGTCGTGGGCAACCTGCTCTCGGCCATCGCGCCGGACTACGGGGTCATGCTCGCTGGGCGCATTCTCGCGGCGCTCTGCCACGGTGCCTTCTTCGGCATCGGGTCCGTGGTCGCCGCCGGCCTCGTCGCACCCGAGAAGCAGGCGCGCGCCATCGCCGTCATGTTCACCGGGCTCACCGCGGCGAACGTCCTCGGCGTGCCGTTCGGCACTCTGCTCGGCCAGGCCTTCGGCTGGCGGTCGACCTTCTGGGCCATCACGGTGATCGGGGTGGTCGCGATGATCGGCGTGGCCCTGCTGGTGCCACGCGATGCGGCAGACCGGCCCGCGGCCGGTCTGCGCGGAGAGCTGTCCGCGTTCCGCTCCGGGCAGGTCTGGTTCTCGCTGATCGCGACCGTGCTCGGCTTCGGCGGGATGTTCGGCGCGTTCACCTACATCGCCTACACGCTCACCGGCGTCTCGGGGTTCCCTTCGTCCGCCGTGCCGTGGCTCCTCATCCTGTTCGGCCTCGGTCTGTTCGCGGGCAACTGGGTCGGCGGCCGCCTCGCCGACCGGTCCATCGACGGGACGCTGCTCTGGCTGCTCGGCGCCCTGGCCGTCGTCCTGGTGGGCTTCGCGCTTGTGGCGGGGATTCCGGTCGGCGCCGTGATCGCGCTCGTGCTCATGGGGGCGTTCGGCTTCGCGACGGTGCCGGCGCTCCAGCTGCGCGTCCTCTCCTACGCGTCCCACGCGCCGACCCTGGCCTCCGGCGGCAACATCGCGGCCTTCAACCTGGGGAACGCTCTGGGCGCGTGGCTGGGCGGGCTCACCATCGCTGCGGGCCTGGGTTACACCTCGCCGCTGTGGGTGGGCGCCGCGATGACAGTCGGAGCCCTCATCGTCGTCGCGATCGCGGCCGCCGCATCCCGGCGTCGGCCGTCGCCCGCAGAGAGCGCGGATCGCGCGAACTCCGAGGCATCGCTTCCGTTCTCGTAGACAGGGGAGTACAGTCCACTCTGTCTCGAACGGTCAGGGGGTGATCGTATGCCGGATGCTGCTCCGCAGCTGCACCCGCGCCACGTCTCCCCTGCGCGCGTGCTGATCGGCTCCCTGATCGCCGGCGCCGGACTGACCGTCCTCGGCTTCCTGATGGGCGGATCACCCGCCTCCGCGGCCGAACCCGCACCGCCGTCGACACCCGTCTCCACGGTCGTGTCGAACACGACCGGCGCCGTCGGCGACCTGCTCGGCTCGGTGACATCGGCCGTCGCGCCGGCTGTGCCGGAGCCGGTCCAGCACGTCGTCTCCGCCGTGGTGACCCCGGTCTCCGACACCGTCGACCGGGTGGTCGACCAGGCGCCGGTGTCGAGCACCGTCGATCCGGTGGTCGAGGCTGTCGACCAGGTGGTGGCACAGGTGCCCATCGTCGGCGACGTGCTGCCGCCCGCCCCCGTCTCCTCGGTCACGCAGCCGGTCACCGGCAGCGTCGACCAGGCGGTGTCGGATGTCGTCGGCGTGGTCGACACGGCCGTGGCGCCGCTGACACCGGCCGCCGCAGTGCTTCCCGTACCCGACCCGGGCGCCACGGTGTCCGCCGGTGCGGACCTCCTCGCCTCGCTTCTCACGCCCGGACAGGCGGCCGCCCCGGTCGCCGCCGTTGCGGCGGTCGGGGGCTCCTCGCTCCTCGCCGCCGTCTCTTCCTCGGCCGCGGGCGGACTCGGCGTCGGCCTGTCCGGCGCGGGCTCCGGCGGAGCGCCGGGGGGCGTGCCCGGCGGTGCGCCCGGCGGTGGTCTGCCCGGTGGCGGGACCGCCGGCACGACCGGTGGTTCCGGCGGCCAGGGCGGAGCCGCGCCCGGCGCGGCCGCAACGGCCGACGGCTTCTTCCTGCCCGGCTCCGCGTGGAGCGGGCGCATCGGCGCTGTCGCGGACGACCGCATCCCCGCGGCTCCCGTCGCCGATCACGACATCAGCCCCGACTGAGTGGGTCGCCGCTGCCTGCGAGGCAGCACGCGACCATTCGCCCCGGCACTCCCATGCCCGGGCGCAGACACTCATTCGAAAGGCTCGATCATGAACAAGTACGTATCCAGAGGGATGTGGTTCACCCTCTGCGTCGGCGGCCTGTGGCTCGCCGGAACGGCCGCGGCCAACGCGGCCGAGGCTCCCAGCGACGGTGTCGCGAGCGGCGACCAGGCGGTCGTCGGCGTCACGGTTCCTGTGTCCATCGCGGGCAACGGGATCTCGGTCCTCGGCGACTCGACCAGCACCGGCTCGACGGCAGCGGCCCCGGCCGCGCCGACGGCTCCGTCCGTCTCCATCTCGCCCGACGCGATCGGCGGGGTCCTCAGCGGTGACCAGGCGGCCGCCTCGGTCAGCGTGCCGGTGACGGTGGCGGGGAACGCGGTGAGCGTTCTCGGCGACACGACCAGCTCGGGGTCGGAATCGACGGCCGCGCCTGCTGCATCCGATCCGGCGGCGAGCGCGACCTCGGCCGGTGCCGATGGCGTCGCGTCCGGCATCCAGGCGCCCGTCGCCGTGGACGTCCCGGTGACCGCCGGCGGCAACGCCATCTCGGTCCTCGGCGACGCCGCCTCCACCGGCTCGTCGGCCACGGCGCCCGCCGCGGACTCCGGCTCGTCGGCCACGGCGTCCGGCTCCGGATCGGGGGGCGGACTGCTCTCCGACATCCAGGCTCCCATCGGGGCCGCCGTGCCGGTGACGGCGGGGGGCAACGCGATCTCGGTGATCGGCGACTCCCAGACCTCCGGCTCGGAGACCACGGCTCCTGCGGCGGGAACGGGCAGCACGGCGACCTCGGGTTCGGGGTCGGATGGTGGCCTGCTGTCGGGGGTTCAGGCTCCGATCGATGCTGCGGTTCCGGTGACCGCGGGCGGCAACGCTGTCTCGGTGGTCGGCGACTCGACCACGTCGGGTTCGGACGTGGCGGCTCCGGCTGCCGGGAACGGCACCACGGCGACCTCGGGTTCGGGTTCGGATGGTGGCCTCCTGTCGGGCGTTCAGGCTCCGATCGATGCCGCTGTTCCGGTGACCGCGGGCGGCAACGCCATCTCGGTGGTCGGTGACTCGACATCGACGGAATCCTCCGCCAGCGCTCCGGCTACCGGCGGCGGCGGCACGGATGGCGGCCTCGGGGTCGGCGGCATCGACCTCCCGGTCGGTGTGGATGTGCCGGTGACCGTCGGCGGCAACGCGATCAGCGTCGTCGGCGACAGCACCACGACCGGCTCCACCACGACGCCGACGACTCCGACCGGCCCGACCGATCCGACCACCCCGACCACCCCGACCACCCCGACGACGGGTGGCACCGGCGCCGGAACGGTGACGGCATCCGTGGGCGGGGCGATGTCCCTGGCCGCCGGCAGCGGGTCGGGAGCTGCAGTTCTCGCCTCCACCGGTTCCGACGAGCTGGGCCTGGGTGCCGTGGGTGCCCTGCTCGCCCTCCTCGGAGTGATGCTGGCGTTCGTGTCCGCCACCCGGACGCGCCGCCACCACACCCGGTGATCGACGCCCGCTGACCGCAGGTACGACGCTTCCCGGCACGACGACACTCCCCAGCCGTCGTCGTGCCGGGAACTCGTCGTGTGCGGAAACAGTGGTGCGTGCCGTGCGGGGTCAGAACCCGATCGGTCGCCCGGGCGTCAGGGGATCGTCGTTGCCCACGAACGCCTTGCCCTCGTTGTAGGCGATCTCGCGACGCTCGACCTCGGCCAGCAGGGCCTTGTTCAGCATCTCCGACCAGCTGGAGTCGCGCTCGTCGAACGAGGTCTGACGGTAGGCGGCCCGCGCGCGGTTGCGCATGGCGTCGGTCAGATAGAAGGTCACCGTCGTGCGCTTCCTGACCCCCTGCTGTCCCGGAGCGGTCGCGTCGTCCACGGGGCCAGATGCGGAGGAGTTCATGTCTCACCTTTCGGCATATCCGATGTCGATGCTCGATTCCAGATACTAATCGGTCTACCCACGCGCAGACCACTGTCCACAGGTGTTACGCATGCTTTAAATGCCCGAGTATGCAGGCATGGGGTCGCAAAACCCGATCAGTGGGAGAGGCGCTCCACGATGGAGCCGAACAGCTCGGGACGCCGGGCGGCGGTCGGCACGATCCGCGGGCGGAAGCGCGAGCGCGCCGCAACGACCAGGGCCGAGGTGAGCACGCGGAAATCGCGCGTGGTCGTGCGCCAGGCCCGCTCGTACTGCTCCGTGCTCCCCATAGTCACCGCAGCGACGGCGGCCCGCGCCTGGGCGAAGCCGACGCGCATCCCCTCGCCGGTGAGGGCGTCCACATAGCCGGAGGCGTCGCCCGCCAGCAGCACACGCCCGGAGGCCCGCGACCGCGCCCGCTGGAGCAGGGGGCCCGCCCCGCGAGGGTCGGTCACCACGGCGGCGCCCTGCAGGCGCTCGGCGAGCTCCGGGATGCCGGCGATCACCTCATCCACATCGAGCGGCCGTGAGCCCAGCACGGCGACGCCGACCAGCTTCTCGTCGACCGGGGTCACGTAGGCCTCGGCGCCGGCCGACCAGTGCACCTCCACCAGCGAGGTCCACGGCTCGACGGCGAAGTGCTTCCTCAGCCCGAACCTCCGCCGCGTGCCCGGCTGCGCGCGTCCGTCCAGCCGGAGCATCCGGCGGACCGGGGAGTGGAGGCCGTCGGCGGCGATCACCCACGGAGCGCGCAGGGTCTCGCCGTCGCTGAGGGTCAGCTCGACGCCGTCCGCATCCTGGCTGAGACCGGTGACCTTCGCGTGGATGCGGTGGGCGCCCAGCTCGGACGCCCGCTCGGCCAGCGCCTGATGCAGCACGGTGCGCCGCACGCCGCGGCCGGGGCGCTCCGCGAAGCGGTGCTCGACACGCGATCCCGCGTCGATGTACGCGACCCCGTCCAGCCGTCGTCCCGCCGGATCGACGCCGATCCGGTGCAGTGCGGCCAGCGCGCCCGGCATCAGGCCCTCGCCGCACGCCTTGTCGATCGGCCCGACCCGCGGCTCCACCACGACGACCTCCAGGCCGTCCACACGGGCCTCGATGGCGCAGGCGAGCCCGATGGGTCCGCCCCCGACCACGACGACCTGAGCGTTCATGCGCGTGCGGGGGAAGCGAGTACGGTCGCGAGCGCCCGGTTCTCGCAGCGGATGCGCACGACGAGCAGCCAGGCGTTCAGCACGGTGAACACGAGAGCCGTGATCCAGGCCGTGTGGACGAGCGGAAGGGCGAACCCCTCGACGACAACGGCGACGTAGTTCGGGTGCTTCAGCCAGCGGTAGGGGCCGCCCGTCACGAGCGGCAGGTCGCGGACGACGATCACGCGCGTGTTCCAGCGGGGGCCGAGGGTGGCGATGCACCACCAGCGCAGCGCCTGGCTGGCCAGCACCAGCACCAGCATCGGCCAGCCGAGCCAGGGCAGGAAGGGCCGGCCGGCGAACCAGACCTCCGCCAGGCAGGCCAGCAGCAGCCCGGTGTGCAGGGCCACCATCGGCGGGAAGTGGCCTCTGCCGAACTCGACGCCACCCCGGGCGAACGACCACTTCGCGTTGCGGGTGGAGACCACCAGCTCGGCGATGCGTTCGGCGCCCGTCGCGAGGACGAGCACGGTGTACCAGATCACGGGACCGGGTCGATCATGGCGGCCGCGGGCAGCGCGGCGGGCGCGGTGGATGCGGCGGGGGCGGCGGGGTCGGCCGCCTCGACGGCGGCGGGCACGGCTGCGACGGAGTCGGCGCGGTTCGCCCCGTCCGCCCAGCGCAGGAGGACGAGCTCGCTCGTCACCCCCGGCCCGAGCGCGAACAGGAGTCCGACGGTCCCGGCGGGGTGCGCATCCAGCTGTTCGGCCAGCACGTGCAGCACCGCGGCCGAGGACAGGTTGCCGACGTTCGCCAGTGAGCGCCAGCTGGCGTCGAGCGCGCCGTCGGGGAGGTCGAGCGCCTGCGAGAACGCCTCGAGCACCTTGGGGCCTCCGGGATGCGCGGCCCACGCACCCACGTCGGACACCTCGAGGTCGTGGGCGGCGAGGATGCCGCGGGCGTCTCCGGCGAAGTTGCGCTCGATGACCTCGGGCACGCCGGCGCTCAGGACGATGCGGAATCCGGTGCCGCCGATGTCCCAGCCGATCACATCGGCGGTGTCGGGGTAGATGTGGCTGCGCGAGTCGACGACGTCGGGGCCGGCGAGGCCCAGCCGCTCGGCACGCCGGTCGCCGACCATGACCACGGCCGCGGCGCCGTCGCCGAACAGACCGCTCGCGACGATGTTCGCCATCGAGTCGTCGCTCGCCTGCACGGTCAGCGAACACAGCTCCACGGACAGCAGGATGGCGACCTCGTCCGGGTGGCCCGCGAGATAGTCGTTGACGCGGGCGATCCCGGCGGCGCCGGCGACGCATCCCAGCCCGAAGCTCGGGAGGCGCTTGACGTCGGTGCGCAGGCCCAGCCGCGACACCAGCTGTGCGTCGATGGAGGGTGCGGCGATGCCGGTCACCGAAGTGAAGAGCAGGAAGTCGACGTCGGCAGGGGCGAGACCGGCGGTGTCGAGCGCCGCCGTCACCGCGCGCTCGGCGAGGGTCGTGCCCTCGGCGATGAAGAAGTCGTTCGACTCCTGGAACGACGCCAGCGAGCTGTACCGCTCGAGGGGCATCACGAGACTGCGCGTCTGCACCCCGGAGGAGGCGTGGATGCGGCGCATCACCTGCTGCCTGGCGGGGTCCGACGTGATCATCGCGAGCAGCGCCGCGGTGATCTCCCCCTGGCTGTAGCTCCGGGCGGGGAGCACCGGGGCCACCGACACGATTCGGCTCACATGCGAAACGTACCACCCGCTCCGCACGCTGTGATCTGCGGGTGGCGGATACCCAGGAGGGGCGGCCGGGCGGTGGGGGAATCCGCCCGGCCGCAGCTCTCAGAGCGCCGCGTCCAGGCGCTCGCGCTGGGCCGCGGCGACCGTCTCCACGAGGGGGTCGTGGAGCGGTTCGCCTGGCCCGACGCCCATGACCTCTTCGACGATCGCGGCGGGCTCCGCCTCGTCCAGCAGCTTGAGGAGCTCGACGCTCTGGGTGTCCTCGGGCACGTCGAAACGCAGAGCGGCGCCGACGGCGGCGATCAGGGCGGTGGGGATGCCGCCGACGTGCTCCGCGTAGTCGGACGCCGGGCCGATGAAGCGGTCGTTCCTGCCGAGCTTGCGGATCGGCTCGCGCCCGACCCGGGTGACCTCGTCCACCAGGTAGGGGTTGGCGAACCGGTCGAGGATCTTCGCGCGGTAGGCGGCGAGCTCCTCCTCCGGCAGCCCGTGCTTCGCGGTCAGCGCCGCGGAGGTCTCGCGCAGGGCGGCCTCGACGGCCTCCCGTACGGCGGGGATCGCGATCGCCTCGCTGATCGTCGTCGCCCCCTCCAGGAAGCCCGTGTACGCGACCGTCGCGTGGCCCGTGTTGACCGTGAACAGCTTGCGCTCGATGTACGGGCCGAGCGAATCGACGAAGTGGGCGCCGGGGATCTCCGGCGCATGCCCGCCGAACGGCGAGCGGTCGACGACCCACTCGTAGAACGTCTCGACCGTGACGTCGATGCCGGCGTCCGCGGCCTGCGCCGGCACGATGCGGTCGACGGCAGTGTTCGCGAACACCGCGCGCGCGGCCAGCTCTTCGCGGGTGTCGTCGTCCGGGAGCCCGTCCATGAGCTCCGCCGCGAGCAGGTCGGAGGCGCCGATCGCGTTCTCGCACGCCATCACGGCGAGCCGCGGGGCGTCGTCCGACCGGGCTGCCAGGCCGCGGGCGATCACGGGGGCGACGAAACGGAGGATGCGCGGACCGACCGCCGTCGTCACCACGTCGGCGGAGGCGATCTCGGCGACCAGCGCGTCCTCGTCCGTCGCGCTGTTGATCGCTCGGAACCCGGTGACGGTCTTCGTCTCCGAGTCCTCACCCACCAGGTGCACCCGGTACGAGTCGGCCGCGGCGAGGGCGTCGATCAGCTCGGCGTTGACGTCCGCGAACACGACCTCGTACCCGGCTTCGTGGAGCAGGAGCCCCACGAAGCCGCGTCCGATGTTGCCCGCGCCGAAGTGGACGGCCTTCACTCGTTCACATCTCCCAGCAGCGCGAACAGCGCGTCGGCGTCCGGGGCGTCGAGCAGCCGCTGCACGTCGTCCTCCTCCGAGAAGAGGATGGCGATCTTCGACAGGATCTCGAGGTGCTCGTTGTTCTGGCCGGCGATGCCGACCACGAACCGCACCTCCTCGCCGCCCCAGTCGAGCGGCGAGGAGTAGCGGAGGAAGGAGAGCGCGGACCGCTTGATCTCGTCCTTGGACTCGTTGGTGCCGTGCGGGATGGCCAGGCCGTTCCCCATGAAGGTGGAGACGGTGTTCTCGCGCTCCTGCATCGAGTCGACGTAACCCGGCTCGACGGCGCCCGCTGCGACGAGCAGCGCACCCGCCTCCCGGATCGCGTCCTCCCGTGTGGTCGCGGTGCCCGCGGCCACGACGTTCGCCCGGTCGAGAATCGTGTCGGTCATTTGCTGGCGTCCTCCGTGGTTCGCTGGTTCTTGACGAGGTCGACGACCTCGTCGTACTTGGGGCTGTTCATGAAGTTGTCGACCGAGACGTGGATCGAGTCGGGCGACTGGCCCTTGGCGCGGTCGGTCAGCTGCTGCTGGGTGATGACGAGGTCGGCCGTGCCGTCGAGGTTGCTGATCGCCTGGTTCGTGACAGTGACCCCCTCCACTCCGGCCTTCTTCATCTTGTTGCGGAGGACCGATGCGCCCATGGCGCTCGAGCCCATGCCAGCGTCGCACGCGAACACGATGTTGCGCACCAGTCGATCGGTGGCGTCGCCCTGCGCGTCGCCGGTGTCGTGCTCGGCCTCGTCGACGAGGCTCCCCAGCACGGAGGACGACTTGCCCTTGTTGGCCTCGGTCTGGGCGACGGCGGCCGAGAGGTCGCCCGCGTTGCCCGCGAGGAGGTCGCGCTTGCGGCTCGACCGGAGCACGATCGCCGTGAACGTGAACGAGACCGCGGCGGCCGCGACGATCGCCAGCGCGATGCCGAGCATGTCGGGCACGGGGGCTTGGGCGAAGATCGCGAACACCGATCCTGGAGCGGCCGGCGCCCGCAGACCCGTCTGGAAGGCGACGTTCACCGCGACGCCGGTCATACCGCCGAGGATGGCGCCGATGATGAGGATCGGCTTCATCAGCACGTACGGGAAGTAGATCTCGTGGATGCCGCCGAAGAACTGGATGATGAACGCGCCGGGAGCGGCCGCACGCGCCGCACCCAGGCCGAAGATCGCCCAGGCGAGCAGGATGCCGGCACCGGGGCCGGGGTTCGTCTCGATGAGGAACAGGATCGACTTCCCGGCCTGCTGCGACTCGAGAGTACCGATCGGGGTGAACACGCCGTGGTTGATCGCGTTGTTGAGGAACAGCACCTTGCCCGGCTCGACCAGGATGCTGACCAGCGGGAGGAGGTGGACAGACACGAGCCAGTCGACTCCGGCTTCCAGCGCCTTGCTCAGCCCCTGCACCAGGGGCGCGATGCCGAAGAAGGCGCCGATCGCCAGGAGGAAGCCGAGGATTCCGGCGGAGAAGTTGTTGACGAGCATCTCGAAGCCCGCCTTGATCTTCCCTTCCCAGATGCGGTCGATGACCTTCATCAGGTAGCCGCCGAGCGGGCCCATGATCATCGCCCCGATGAACATCGGGATGTCGGTGCCGACGATGACACCCATGGCCGCGATGGTGCCAACGACGCCGCCGCGTACGCCGTAGACCAGGCGACCGCCGGTGTTGGCGAGGAGAAGGGGGAGCAGGTAGGTGATCATCGGGCCGACGAGGCTGGCGATGTCCTTGTTGGGGAACGGTCCCTTTTCGATGAAGAGCGCCGTGACGATGCCCCACGCGATGAATGCCGCGATGTTCGGCATGACCATGTTCGAGAGGAACGTGCCGAAGCGCTGCACGTGGACGCGCGCTCCTGCGGACTTCTTGGGGGCCGACGCCGTCGTCGACGTCTGTGTCGCCGATGTCATTGTGGTGCCTCGTTTCTGTTGTCGGGGGCTGGTGAGGTGAATCGGTCGGCGGCCTCGCGGACCGCCGCCCGGGCTTCGGCCGCGCCATCGGCGGCCAGGGCTGTCTCGGCCAGGGAGCGGGCCTGGCCGAGGGTGTAGCGCTTGAGGGAGAGCCGCACGTCGGCGATCGCCGCGGGCGACATCGAGAGCGTCGTCGCGCCGAGGCCGACGAGCACGACGGCGAGCAGGGGGTCCGCCGCCGCCTCTCCGCAGATGCCGACCGGCTTGCCCGAAGCCGCGCCCGCCGCGCCGACCTCGCCGATGAGGCGGAGGACGGCCGGATGCCACGGGTCCTGGAAGCCGGCGACCGAGCCGAGCAGGCGGTCGGCCGCGAGCGTGTACTGCGTGAGGTCGTTGGTGCCGATCGACGCGAAGTCCGCGATCTGCAGGACGCGGTCGGCGAGCAGGGCCGCGGACGGGACCTCGACCATTACACCGACGGTCTTCAGGCCGTACTCCCGGCCGAGCTCGGTGAAGTAGCGGGTCTCCTCGACGGTCGACACCATCGGGGCCATCACCCAGAGGTCGGCGTCGGTCTGCGCGTCCGCCTCGGCGAGCGCGGTGAGCTGCTCGCGGAGGATGTCCTCGTTGGCGCGCAGCGAGCGGAGGCCGCGCAGGCCGAGAGCCGGGTTGTCCTCGTGCGCGTCGTTGAGGAACTCGAGCGGCTTGTCGGCTCCGGCGTCGAGCACCCGGACGACCACCTTGCGGCCGCCGCCGAAGGCGCTGAGCAGCTTCACGTACTGCTCGCGCTGCTGGGCGACGTCGGGTGCCAGGCGCTGGTCGAGGAAGAGGAACTCCGTGCGGAACAGTCCGACACCCTCGGCGCCTGCGGCCAGCGCGTCCTCCGCGCCCGCGGCCGAGCCGAGGTTGGCGAGCAGCGGGACCGGCGTTCCGTCGGCCAGTGCGCCCGGCTCGACGCCGCCGGCGAGGGCGGCGGCGCGCTCCTCGATGCGACGGAGCGCGTCGGCGCGCTGGGCGTCGGTCGGCGAGACGGTGACCGTGCCGGCCGCCGCATCCACGACGACCTCGTCTCCGTCGGCCAGGCGACCGGCCTCGGCCGCGCCGACGACGGCGACGATCGACTTCTCCCGCGCGAGGATGGCGGTGTGCGAGGTCGGACCGCCCTCGACGGTGACGAGCCCGAGAACCTTGGTCAGGTCGAGCAGGGCCGTGTCGGCGGGGGCGAGGTCGTGCGCGACCAGGACGAACGGGGTGTCCGACTGCGGGACTCCGGGCGCCGGCTTGCCCTCGAGCGCCGCGACCACGCGCTGGGAGACGTCGTCGAGGTCGCCGGCGCGCTCGCCCATGTAGCCGCCGAGCTCTTTGAGCATGTCGCGGAAGACGGCGAAGCCCTCGAACACGGCCCGCTCTGCGGTCTTGCCTCCGTCGATGCGCGTCGCGACGTCATCGGCGAGGGTCGAGTCCTCCGCCATCATCGACTGCGCCTCCAGCACGTCCGCCGCGGTGCCCTGGACGGTGGATGCGCGCTCGCGCAGGTCCGCGGCGACCGTGGCGACGGCCTGCTGCACGCGGGCCTTCTCCTCGTCGGGGGTGCGGGTGCTCGGCTGGTCGGACGGCTCGGGCAGCGGGGCCGACATCCGGAGGACGGGCCCGACGGCGACGCCCTGGCCGATGCCGGCGCCGGTGAGGATGTTCGTGTCGCTCATGATGTGTCCGCCGCGCTCAGGCGTCGTGGTCCGTGGCCAGGATCACCGCGAGGTCGTCCAGGACCGCCTCGCCGTTGTCCGCGTCGGTGGTGAGCACGATCTTGTCGCCGTGGTCGATGCCCAGCGAGATCACGCCGAGGATGCTGCCGGCGTCGACGGTCTTGCCGCCCTCCTTCGTCAGCTTCACCGTCGCGCCCGAGCTGTTGACCGCCTCCACGAAGAGCTTCGCCGGGCGGGCGTGCAGCCCGTGCGTCGATCCGACCGTGATGATCCGTTCAGCCATGGTTGTGGTCTCCTTCGTTCCGTGATGGCCTGGTGGCCGCCGCCAGTGTGTATGGGGCTCTGCTCATAGTGCCGCCGCCTTGGCGTCGAGAGCCAGGTCCAGCGCGCGCTCGCCGTCGAGTGCGGCCGGTGAGACGGGGGGCAGGACGGCGACGGCGGTTCCGGTCGCCGCTGCGCGCTCACGGATGGCGGGGACCGCCGACTCCAGGTGCGCACCGACGAGGACGACATCCACTCCGGCGAGGGACTCCAGCTGGCTCGCACTCCCCGGCTGGACCTCGATGATCGCCCCGCGCTCACGGGCGGCATTGCGCAGCTTGACGGCCACGAAGGTGCTGGACGCACCGGCGCCGCAGACGACCACGATCTTCATCGATCCTTGCCTTTCGGGGTGTTTCCGTCCTCGCACGGGGTGCGGGGGACCTGCTGGTGGAACTCATGGAACGTCAGCAATGCTCGTCCGCCGTCCGCGCGGGTTCCAGCAGCGTTTCTTCCGGGGGTGCGGAAAGTTGGCCGGAAGCGCACGGTGGCACCGTATGGGGTGGTTGACTCGTCGGGAAAGGTGGTCGCTGGTGGCGCTCTCGGCGAAGCAGACGAGGATGCTCGACATCCTCGCGCGTCGTGCTGCCTGGGTGACGGCGGCCGAGCTGGCGCACGACATCGGCGTGACGACCCGGAGCATCCGCAGCTACGCCGCGGCGCTCGGCGACGTCGTCGAGTCGGGGTCGAACGGCTACCGGGTGAAGCCCGATGCCTACGCCGCCTACCTGGCGGGCGACGGCAGCTCGGACACCGGGACGGCCGGCTCCCCGCAGGAGCGGCTCGTCTTCCTTGCGAGGCGGCTGCTGGACGAGCCGGACGGCATCGACGTCTACGAGACCGCCGAGAGCCTGTTCGTCAGCGACTCCACGATCGAGTCGGACCTGACGAGGATGCGTGGCCTCCTCTCGGGCACGGAGCTCGCCCTCGAGCGGCACGGCGCCGTCGTGCAGCTGCTCGGCCCCGAGATCGCGCGACGGAAGCTGCTCAGCCGGCTGTTCCGCGACGAGATGCGGCAGAGCGTCGTCGACGTCGCGCGCATTCAGGAGGCCTTCGGGTCGAGCGGACTGGTCGACTTCAAGTCGGACCTCGTCGCGATGCTCGACGCGCGCGGCTTCTTCGTCAACGAGTACGGCATCAACGATGTCCTCCTGCACATGGCGGTCGCGCTCGACCGGGTCGCGAAGGACCGCGTGCTCCCCGCTGTCGAGGAGCCGGAGGCGAGCGAGACCATCCGCTCGCTGGCGCACGACCTCGGGGAGCTGATCGAGCGGCACTTCGGAACCCCGCTCGACACCACGGAGCTGCGCTACCTGGCGATCCTCATGCGCACGCGCGTGATCGCGCCGGGCGCGGGGCGCGACACCGTCGAGGAGTTCGTCAGCCCGGCCGACCTGGCGGTGGTGCGCGGCATCGTGGACCGCGCATCCACCGAGTACCTCGTCGACCTCCACGACGAGAACTTCATCGTGCGGCTCACCCTGCACGTGCAGAACCTCATCGCCCGCGCGCACGAGAACACGTACTCGCGCAATCCGCTCACGCGCTCGATCAAGAGCTCGTACCCGATGATCTACGAGCTCGCCGTCTACATCGCCAGCCGCCTGCAGTCGGCCGAGGGCATCGAGGTCAACGACGACGAGATCGCCTACATCGCGATGCACGTCGGCGCCTACCTCGAGCAGCAGTCGCGCCGGCGAGATGCTGTCACCTGCGCGGTGGTCTGCCCCAACTACTACGACATGCACATCCTGCTTCGCGATCGGCTGGAGAGCGCCCTCGGCGACGAGCTCGACATCACCAGCGTCATCACGTCGACCGACGCGGACTGGGACGCGATCGACGCCGACCTCGTGCTGACCACCATCGACCCGCGCGGACGGCGCGAGAACACGGTCATCGTGCAGCCGTTCCTCACCGAGACGGACGTCGAGCACATCCGCCAGGCCGCCTCGCGCATCCGCCGCCAGCGTCACCGGGCGCGCATCAAGAGCGAGCTCCTGGAGTACTTCGACGAGAGCCTGTTCCTGCGGAACTTCTACGCCCGCGATCCGATCACGATGATCCGGGCCCTCGGCGACCGCATGATCGCGACCGGCGCGATCGACCAGGAGTACGTCGACCAGACCGTCGAACGCGAGCAGATGTCATCCACCGCGTTCACCGACTCCCTCGCCGTGCCGCACGCCATGACGATGAGCGCCCACCGCACGGCGATCGCGATCGTCGTCAACGACACCGCGATCGACTGGGGCGACGCGCGGGTCAATGTGATCGCGTTCATCGCCTTCTCGGCGGCGGGACGCGCGTCCTTCCAGACGGTCTTCGACCAGTTCGTCGAGGTGTTCTCCGACCGCGACACGGTCCTGAACCTGATCCGCCGTGCCGATACCTTCACCGCGTTCATCGACGAGCTCGTCCGCATCATCGACGCGTGACCTTCCCTCGCCCCCGCCCCCACGCACAACCGCCCACCGTCGAGTCCGCAATAACTGACCGGGAATCGCGTGATTCCGTGCAGTTTTCGCGTACTCGACGGCGGGCGGCGGGTGCGAGAGGGAGGTGCTACTGGTTGGCGGTGACGTTGTACGTCACGGAGACACCGGGCGTCTTCACCGCGACGGTGTAGGCGTCGCTGACGTAGACGGCAGACGAGTCGGTGGCGCCGGGCTGCTGCGTGAAGCCCTTGCCCTCGAGAGCGGTCTTCGCGTCCGCGAAGCCCTCCGTGCCCGACGGCTGGACGGTGACGGACCAGCCGTTCTCCTTGTCACCGCGGGCGACGACGACCGTGCCATCGACGATCGGGACGTCACTCTTCGGGAAGTCGGAGGGCAGCTCCTCGGACTTCGTGTCGTCGGACGACGATCCGGCCGACGACGAAGACGACGCCGCGGGCGTGTGCGAGGTGACGTAGTTGGTGTTGCCGCCGCTGGAGCAGGCCGCAAGCGAGCCGATGGTGAGGGCCGCCACGATGGCGGCCGGGACGAACGGATTACGTGTGCGCATATGAATTCCTAGTGCTGTATGAGATGCGGTTTCGCAACACATCAGCCTACCCGCGAGCACACGCGGCCGCCTAGTCCGCTCCGGTGAACGGCGGGGAAAGCGGTCAGCCGAGCAGGAGGGCGCTCAGCTGGTCGGCGGAATGCACGACGGCGATGGCGCCGGCGGCCTCGGCGGGCGAACCGTAGCCCCACTCCACGAGGATGGTCGGGAGGCCGTGCGCGCCGGCGCCCTCGACGTCGTACTGGCGGTCGCCGACCATGACGGTCTGATCGAGGTCGACGCCTCGCTCGCCCAGGCGGCGCAGGGCCTCCGCCACCACATCCGCCTTGGCGCTGCGGCTCTCATCGTCGGTGGCACCGGTGATGACGTCGAAGTACTCGGCCAGACCGAAGTGCTCCAGGATGCGCGTCGCCTGCGCCTCCGGCTTGCTGGTGGCGATGGCGAGCGGGATGCCGGCCGCGTGCAGGCGCTGCAGCAGTCCGCGCACGCCCGGGAAGACGGCGGAGTCGAACGCTCCGTGGGCGGCGTAGTCCTCGCGGTAGACGGCGAGGGCGTGGCGCGCGGCGGGCTCGGTCATCCCGCCCAGGCTCTGCAGCGAGTCGAGCAGCGGGGGGCCGACGTACTCGAGAAGCTGGGCGGGGGAGGGCACCGGCTGACCGATCGTCGCGAACATGCGGGCGAGTGATGAGGTGATGCCGGGGGCGGAGTCGGTGAGGGTGCCGTCGAGGTCGAACAGGACGCAGGTCCAGGTCCGCGTGACGGTGGTGGTCGGGTTGGTCATGGCTGTCCTATGGTATGTGACGTATCTGGGCGGCCGGTCAGTGCTCGCTGAGGGCGGATTCGATGTGCGAGCGCGCGACGACCATGGTGTGCGCGGCGGCCGGGTCGAACTGCACGGCGACGAAGTCGGCGGTGCGGATGAAGCCCAGCGCCTCGACCGCAGGCACGATGACCGCCTGCACGCGCGCGCCCTCGCCCTCCGCCGACTGCGCGACGGCCGCCCGCAGCGCGTTCATCGAGGTGAAGAGGGGGAGCACCGCCTCGCCGGTGGTGGAGCTGATGGTGCGCAGCCGGGTGTCCTGCGGGGTCGAGCCGGTCACATCCACCACCAGGCCGCCCTTCGCCGCCGCGGCGAGGAGCGCATCCAGGTGCTCCAGCGTCGGCTCGGCGGCGAGGGTGGTCAGCGCCTTCTTGACGGGGACGTTCTCGTAGCTCTGCGGGAAGCGCGGCTTCGGCTGTGCCATCAGAACAGCCTGCTGTCGCTGTCGTCGAGGCCGCGCATGGCGTCGTAGTCGAGCACCAGGCAGCGGATGCCGCGGTCCTCCGCCAGCGTGCGCGCCTGCGGCTTGATCTCCTGGGCGGCGAACACGCCGCGGACCGGGGCCAGATGCGGGTCGCGGTTCATCAGCTCCAGGTAGCGCGTCAACTGCTCCACGCCGTCGATGTCGCCGCGGCGCTTCAGCTCGACCGCGACGGCCGCCCCCGCAGCGTCCCGGGCGAGGATGTCGACCGGGCCGATTGCGGTCATGTACTCCCGGCGGACCAGCACGTGCCCGTCGCCCAGGAGGTGGATCTGCTCGGCGAGCAGCTTCTGCAGATGCGCCTCCACGCCGTCCTTCTGCAGCCCGGGGTCGATGCCGAGGTCGTGCGAGGTGTCGCTGAGGATCTCGTGGATGGACACCACGAGCATGTCGGCCGTCTTCGCCTGGGTGACGCGCCAGACCTCGCGGATCCCGGCCGCGCGCTGCAGCTCGTCGGGCTCGTCGACGGTCAGCGTGCAGGGCGGGCTCATCCAGTTGAGCGGCTTGTACGATCCGCCGTCGGAGTGGACCAGGAGGCTGCCGTCGGCCTTCAGCATCAGCAGCCGCGTCGCCAGGGGCAGGTGCGCGCTGAGCCGTCCCGCATAGTCGACGGAGCAGTTGGCAATGACGAGGCGCACCGCAACATCCTAAGTGCAGCCGGCGTCGGTGGTTGGATGGTCGGCATGGCCAACGAGCTCCTCATCGGCACCTACACCGATCGCCTCCCGCACGTCGACGGTCACGCCCAGGGCGTGCTCACCGCCCGGTTCGACGGGTCGGCGGTGACCGACGTGACCGTGGCGGCCCGGGTCGAGAACCCGTCGTGGGTGACGGCCGCGCCCGGCGACGCCCACGTGTACGCGGTGAGCGAGACGGAGCCGGACGGCGGTGTCGCCGCCTTCGCCCGCGGCGCCGACGGCGTGCTCACGGAGCTCGGCTCCGCATCGAGCGGCGGCCCGTCCCCTGCGCACGCGGTTGTGCACCCGAGCGGACGCTTCCTCATCGCGGGCACCTACGGCGGAGGGACGGTCTCGGTGTTCGCGCTCGCCGACGACGGATCGCTCGGCGAGCGGACGGCGTTCGTCCGGCACGAGGGGCGCGGGCCCGATCCCGAGCGGCAGGATGCGCCCCACGTGCACCAGCTGAGCGTGGACCCGGTGAGCGGGGACGTCGTCGTCGTGGACCTCGGCATCGGCGAGGTGCGCTGGCACGCGTTCTCGGAGGAGGGCGCGCTGACCCTCCGCCCGGAGGCCACGGTGGTGCTCGGCTCGGCGGGACCGCGGCATCTGGTGTTCCATCCCGACGGCCGCCACGTGGTGCTCGTGAACGAGCTCGACTCCAGCGTCGACGTGCTGCGGCGCGATGGCGACCGGTTCGTGCGGGTCCAGAGCACGACGACGCGGGCCGACGGCGCGGAAGGCGACAACCTCCCGGCCGCGGTGTGCGTCAGCGACTCCGGCCGCACCGTGCTCGTGAGCAACCGGGGGGATGACACGGTCGCGGTCTTCGCGTTCGACACGGAGGCGTCGCGGCTGACCCTGGTGGACTCCGTCGCGGTCGGCGGCCGCGCGCCGCGCGACCTCGTGATCGCGCCAGGCGGCGACCGGGTGCTGGCGGCCTGCCAGGACAGCGACGAGGTCACCGTGCTGGCCTTCGACGACGCCGACCGCAGCCTCCGCCTGCTCGGCACGTCCCCGGTCCCGACCCCCGTCTGCCTCCGCTTCGTCTGACCTCGTCCGGTCCCGTCCCGTCCCATTCCGTCCCATTCGCCGAGTCGTGACTCGTGAGTTGAGAGTCGTTGCCGTTATCCGCGCCGAGTTGCGACGTGATGTCGCAACTCGGCGGGATGGGACGGGGGAGCGGGGCGGGTCAGGCCGGGTCGGGGGAGGCGGCGCGGCGCTCCGCGGGCGCGGCGACCGGGCGCACGGCCGGTGCGGCCAGGAACGCGGCGATCAGCAGCGCGAGCACGAGGAACAGCGCGTTGAGGAGGCCGAAGTGCTGGCCGAGGAAGCCGATCAGCGGCGGTCCGGCGAGGAACGCGCAGTATCCGATGATCGCGACGGCGGAGACCCGCGCGGCCGGGTTCGCGGCACCGTCCGCCGCGGCCGACATCCCGAGCGGGAAGCCCAGGGAGACGCCGAAGCCCCAGAGCACGGTCCCGACGACGACCAGCCACATCGGGCCGCCCACGATGAACAGCACCAGCCCGACGGCGCCCATCCCGGCGGTGATCCGGATGGCGTTGACCCGGCCGATGCGGTCGACGATCGGGCCGCCGACCACCCGGCCGACCGTCATCGCGACCACGAAGAAGCCGAAGACGAGTGCTCCGACGGAGTTCGCCTGGCCGTGACCGTCGACGACGGCGAGCGAGATCCAGTCGTTGGCCGAGCCCTCGCCGAACGCCATCCCGAGCATCACGACGCCGATCAGGATGAGCCGCCAGTCGGCCCAGACGGCGAGGGACGTGCGCATCCGCTCACCGAACGGGATGCGCTCCTTCTCCCCCTGCTCGTCGCCCAGCTCGGCCTCGCGCGGGATGAACCGGACGGCGACGATCGCGATGACGACGACCACGACGCCGATGCCGAGCAGATGCCAGACGACCGCGATCCCGAGGGCTGCTGCTGCGGCCCCGATCCCGGCGCCGACAACGGTCCCGAGGCTGAAGCACGCGTGCATGAGCGGGAGCAGCGTCTTGCCGATCTCGCGCTCGACGGCGGTGGCCTCGACGTTCATCATCACATCGACCATCCCGTTGCCGAACCCGAGCAGGATCAGCCCGACGGCGACAGAGGGGACGGAGTGGAAGACCGTCGACCCGAACCCGATGAGCAGGATGCCGACGGCGACGATCACGAGCCCGCCGACCATCCCGCGATGCGGACCGAAGCGCACCAGGATGGGCGAGGAGACGGTGAGGCCGAGGATCGCGCCCACCGACATTCCGAGGATGAGCAGTCCGACCGCCGACGGGTCCTTGCCCAGCCCCAGGTCGTCGCGGATGCCCGGGATGCGGGCCACCCAGGTCGCCAGCGCGAGGCCGGAGAGGATGAAGATGACGAAGACCGCGTTGCGCCAGGCGGTGAGCTCGCGACGGGAGCGCGCGGTGGTCGAGATCGGCTGTGACATCGGGGCGGTTCCTGGGGGTTCGTCGGCTCGAATCGTTTCGATCGAAACGATTCGACTAAGCTAGCACACGTGAACGAACCCAGCACAGCCCCGGCGGGCGCGCGGCCGACTCTCGCCGCGGTCGCCCGTCTGGCCGGCGTGTCGAACTCCACGGCCTCGCTCGCCTTCTCCGGCACCGGACCCGTCTCCGACGCCACCCGGGAGCGCGTGCTCGCCGCGGCGAAGCGTCTCAACTACGCCGGTCCCGACCCGCGGGCGCGCTCGCTGCGCCGCGGCCGCTCCGGGATCGTCGGCGTCGTGATGGAGGAGCGCGTGCGCGACGCCTTCCGCGACCCGATCAAGATCGCGCTGCTCGACGGCATCACGGAGGAGATCGGCGCGATCGACGCGGGCCTGCTCATCCTCACGGACGCCGGCGAGGCCGCGCAGCGCATCGAGGACGCCCCGATGGATGCGGTGGTGCTGGTGGGCTGCAGCCCGCGGCTGGACGAGTCGGTCGCCATGCTGCGCCGGCGCGGTATCCCGCTCGTCGCCATCGAGGGCGACCCGGCCGACGGCGTCCCGACGATCGGGCAGGACAACCGGGAGGCCACCCGGGTCGCCGCCCAGCACCTGTACGACCTCGGCCACCGCGACGTCGCGGTGGTGGCTCTCTCGCTCACCCGCGACCGCGCCCGCGGGCCGCTCACCCCGGACCGCCTCGCCGCGGCCAGCTCCACCACGGCCCTCGACCGGCTGGCCGGCGCCCGCGACGTCTTCCCGGACGCACCCGGCTGGGTCACCCGCGGGTCGTTCGTGGAGGAGGGCCGAGCGGCTGGTCGTGCGCTCCTCGCCGACGCGCGCCATCGTCCGACCGCCGTGATCGCCCAGAGCGACCTGCTCGCGGCGGGCGTCATCCGCGCCGCCGAGGAGCTGGGGCTCGAGGTCCCGGGGGATGTCAGCGTCGTCGGCTTCGACGGCGTGCGCGTCGACGGCCTCTGGCCGTACGACCTCACGACCCTCGTGCAGCCCGCCGTCGACAAGGGCAGGGCGGCCGGACGTGCGGTCGTCGAGATGCTGGAGGGCGGGGAACCGATTCCCTCCACATTCACGAGCGTTTTCCACCTGGGCAACACAACCGCCGCCCCGCGGGACTCCTCGGGGGCGCCGGCCGTAGGCTGACGGCATGGATCTCGAAGCCGTCTACCGCGACCTGCACGCCCACCCCGAACTCGCCTTCACCGAGCACAGAACCGCCGGCATCGTCGCCGACCGGCTCACCGAGCTGGGGCTCGAGGTGCACACCGGCATCGCCACGACCGGGGTCGTCGGCGTGCTGCGCAACGGCGACGGGCCGACCGTGCTTCTCCGGGCGGACATGGATGCGCTCCCGGTTCGCGAGCAGACCGGGCTCGCGTGGGCCTCGACCGAGACGGTGTCCGACGACGACGGCAACGCGGTGCCGCTGATGCACGCGTGCGGTCACGACATCCACATCACGTGCCTGCTCGGTGCCGTCGAGGCGCTGAACGGCTCCCGCGGTGAGTGGTCCGGAACCCTGGTCGCGCTGTTCCAGCCGGCCGAGGAGCACGGCGGCGGGGCCCAGGTGATGGTCGACGACGGCCTGTATGAGAAGGTGCCGGTTCCGGATGTCGTGCTCGGGCAGCATGTGGTGCCGTACCCGGCGGGGATGGTCGGCGCGCATCCTGGCGCGGCCATGGCGGCGGTCGACACGATGGAGGTGACGCTGCACGGGCGCGGCGGTCACGGTTCGCGGCCCGAGACCACGATCGACCCGGTCGTGATGGCTGCGGCGACCGTCATGCGGCTGCAGACGGTCGTGTCGCGCGAGATCGCGCCGCAGGAGACCGCCGTCGTCACCGTCGGCAGCCTGCACGCGGGCACGAAGAACAACATCATCGCGGCCGAGGCGAGGCTGGGCATCAGCGTGCGCAGCTTCAACGAAGAGGTGCGTCAGCGCGTGCTGAGCGGAGTGAACCGGGTGATCGAGGCGGAGTCCCAGGCGTCCGGAGCCCCGAAGGCTCCCGACCTGGAGTGGGGCGAGCGCTACCCGGTCACCGTGAACGACCCCGCGTCGACCGAGCGGGTGAACGCCGCGTTCGCGGCCGAGTTCGGCGCGGACAGTGTGCTGCATCCCGGCGCGCTCTCCGGCAGCGAGGATGTCGGCAACCTCGCCACGGCCGCGGGCGCTCCGCTCGTGTACTGGATGCTCGGAGGGGCCGATCCGGAGACGGTGCGTGCCGCGATGGCAGCGGGCACGGTCGAGACCGACATCCCGACCAACCACTCGCCGTTCTTCGCGCCGCTGCCGCAGCCGACGATCGACACCGGGGTGCGGGCGCTGGTCGTCGCGGCGCGGGAGTGGCTGGCGTAGAGCTTCCGGCGGAGGCGCCGGCGGGCGTTCGCGCGGGCGTACCGGCGGTGCGTTCCCGCGGCGGTTCGCAGAGCGGTCCGCGCGTCGGTCCCTGCGGCTCGGCGAGAGGTCAGACCGTCGCGCCAGCGCGCATCCACGTGCGCCCTCGTGCGCGAAGGCCGAGAGTGACCGCCCGGGCGCCGAGGTAGCCGAAGGCGAACGCAGCGGTCAGCGCGGCGAGACCCGCGGCGTCGTGGCCGCCCCAGACGGCGGCCGCGACGGCGAGGGGGACGAACACGGCGACGTTCGCGAGGCCGGTGAGCGCCAGATAGCGCGCGTCGCCGGCGCCGATGAGCACCCCGTCGAGCACGAACACGTACCCGCCGAGCGGGGCGCCGGCGCCCACGATGGCGAGCGAGACGGGCAGCAGCGCGGCGACCGACGCGTCGCTCGTGAAGAGGGCCGCGGCGACCGGGCTCAGCGCGATCGTCGCCAGCCCGAGCACCGCGCCGGCGCCGATGCCCCACTGCACGCACCGCCTCAGCACCGCGCGCACGCTCTCGAGGTCGCCGGCGCCGAGGCCCTTCCCGATGAGTGCCTGCGCGGCGATGGCGAGCGCATCCAGGGCGAAGGCGAGCGTCGCGAAAACGGTCATCGCGACCTGGAAGGCGGCCAGCTCGTCCGGGCCCAGCCGCGTCGCCACGAAGACGGCCAGCAGCATGGCGGCGCGCAGGCTCGCCGTGCGGAGGAACAGCCAGCCGCCGGAGCGCGCGGTCCGCCCGATGCCCGCGTGATGCGGGAGGAGGGAGGCGCCGACGCGCCGGGCGTGCCGGGCGACGATGACCGCGTAGACCAGCACCATGGCCCACTGCGCCGCGACGGTCCCGAGCGCCGACCCGCGGATGCCCAGCCCGGCGAGGTAGATGAACGCATAGTTCAGCACGATGTTCGCGGCGAAGCCGGCGACCGCGACGGCGAGCGGCGTGCGGGTGTCCTGAAGCCCGCGCAGCAGCCCGGTCGCCGCGTAGACGAGCAGCATGGCCGGGAGCCCGAGCATCGAGATGCTCAGATACTGCGACGCCTGCTCGCTCACGTCGGCGGACGCCCCGAACAGGCCGACGAGGAACGGCGAGGCCGCCCACCCGGCGGCGGCGAGGACGACTCCGAGGGCGAGCGCGAGCCAGCAGCCGTCCACGCCCGCAGCGACGGCGCCGCGTTCGTCGCCCGCGCCCAGCCGTCGCGCGACCGCGGGCGTCGTGCTGTAGGCGAGGAACACCATCAGCCCCACGATGGTCTGGAGCACGGCGCTCGCGATGCCGAGGCCGGCGAGGGGTGCGACGCCGAGATGACCGACCATCGCCGAGTCGGCGAGGAGGAAGACCGGCTCCGCCACGAGCGCCCCGAGGGCGGGCACGGCGAGGCGCAGGATCTCGCGGTCGACCGGGCGGCGGAGAAGGATGCTCACGACCATCCACGCTAGCCCGCGCCGCCGACGTCGTGTCGGCGTCCCGATGTCGGCGGCCCTTCCTACAGTGGACACATGAGCCACTTGATGCCGGAACCTCTCGCGACCTGGACCTGGCGGCTCGAGCGTGTGCGCAACGGCCGCACCGTGCTCACCCGGGCGCAGGCGACGACCGCCCGCGCCGACCTCATGAACGACCGCGCCGCGCATCCGGCCGACTACGCCGACTACGACGAGGAGTACACGACGGCTCTCGACGAGCTCGATGTGCTGTCGCGCCAGGCCAACCGGCACGACGACCTCCTGTCGGTCATGGCGGCGGACCGGCGCGCGGCCGAGCGTGAGGCCGCGGCGGCCGGAACGGCCCGTGTCGGCGCGCCGGGGGCGCGTTCCCGCACCTCCCTGGCGACGGAGCACGACCGGGTGCCCGCCGGCCTGCCCGAGCCGCTGGACCAGTGGGTGCATCGGCTGATCCGGTACCGCGCCGGCGTCAAGATCATCACGCCCATCGAGGCCGCCCGCGCCGAGATCCGCCTGCGCAACGAGGCCGACCTGCAGCCCGCCGCGTATCGCACGGGCGTCGCGGCGGCCTACTACGCCCGTGTCATCCGCGAGCTCGGGGAGATCGCGACGGCGGAGCGCCCCGGCAGGCGGGATGCTCCCGGGCTGGCGCGCGGGCTCGGCGCGGCCCTCGTCTGACGGCTCTGCGGGCGGGCCGGCGTGACCCCGCGTTCGCGGGCAGCGCGCATCGCGCGGTGCGCCACTACGATCGACGCAGACGCGTGAGGTGAACGGGGGGCGCGGTGAGTCCTGACGAGGCAGCGGAACTGCTGGGGGTGTCGCCCTCGGCGACCCGCGATGACGTGGAGCGCACCTATCAGACGCGACTGGCGGAGGCGGGCGGCGATACGCAGCGGCGTGACGCCCTGACCGCGGCACGGGGTGCGCTCGTCGCGGCATCCACGTGGCAACCGCCCTCCGCGCAGAACGCGCCGACGCAGCCGTACCCGCCGCAGGGTGCTCCGACGTCGCCGTACCCGGCGCAGGGAGCGCCGTCGCAGCCGTACCCGCCGCAGTCGTATCCGCCGCACGGGGCTCCGCCTCAGCCGTACGCATCCCAGCCGCAGCCTCCCTTCGCAGGCCGCCCACCGTACGGCGCGCCGGGCCACGCCGCGACCGGGGGCCCCTACGCGGGCGCGTACCAGGGCTATCCGCCTCCGCCGCCGCGCAATCGGATGTCGACCGGCGCGATCGTGGGCATCACGGTCGGCGGCATCGTGGGCGGCCTGGCCATCCTGCTGGTCGCGGTGCTCGTGATGGTCTCGATCGGCGCAGGCGCGAGCCGGATCGCCCAGGCCGGCAGCACCGCCAGCGCCTCCCCGTACGAGAGCGACCCGGGCGGCGGCTCGTCCGGCGACCCGTCGGATGAGCCGACGCAGGAGCCGTCCGACCCGGGCTTCGGGGATGCCGTCGACGACTACGACGTCGACGGCGTGCACGTCCACTACGTCGACGGCTGGACCTTCGAGCTGACGCCCGGCCAGACCTGCGCGGGCGCAACGGTCATGGCCACCTTCGCCGACACCCCCGACGGCGAGACCCTCGACTCGTGGAGCACCACGGTCGATCTCGAGGCGGGCGTCCCCTACGAGCTGACCATCCCGGACGACGCGTCCGACTACGACTACGTGGGCATCGAATCGGTCCAGTGCGGTCAGGCCTGACACGCCGGAAAACACAACTTTCACAAATTACTGAAAAAGGCGTAGCATCCCGCCCATGGATGCCGTGATCGACGTCGCCGGCCTCGAGAAGAGGTTCGGCCGCGTACATGCTCTCGATGGCCTCGACCTGACGGTGACGCCGGGAGAGGTCCACGGCTTCCTCGGCCCGAACGGCGCGGGGAAGTCCACCACCATCCGAGTCCTCCTGGGCCTCGCCCGGGCCGATGGCGGCCACGCTGCCGTCTTCGGCGGCGACCCCTGGAAGGACGCGGTCGCCCTCCACCAGCGGCTCGCCTACGTACCCGGCGATGTCACCCTCTGGCCCAACCTCTCCGGCGGCGAGGCGATCGACCTGCTCGCACGCCTGCGCGGCGGCACGGCCGACCACGCGCAGTACGCAGCCCGCAAGAAGCGTCTGATGGATGTGTTCCAGCTCGACCCGACCAAGAAGGGCCGCGCGTACTCGAAAGGCAACCGGCAGAAGGTCGCTCTGGTCGCCGCCTTCGCGACACCGGCGGACCTGTACATCCTGGACGAGCCGACCAGCGGCCTCGACCCGCTCATGGAGGCGGTGTTCAACGCCGAGATCCAGCGCGTCGCCGCCGCGGGAGCGACGGTCCTGCTGTCGAGCCACATCCTCTCGGAGGTCGAGCAGCTCTGCGACCGGGTGAGCATCATCCGGTCCGGACGGACGGTGGAGACGGGAACGCTCGACGAGCTCCGCCACCTCACCCGGACCGAGTTCTCGTTCAGCGCGGAGGGCGTCTCCCAGGATGCGGTCACAGCGCTCGCCGGCACGCACGACCTGAGGGTGGTCAACGGCCGGGTGCGGTTCACGGCCGACAGCGACGCCGTCCCGGCGCTGCTCGGGTCGCTCTCGCGGCTGGAGGTGCGCGGCCTCACCGTCGCGCCTCCCTCGCTGGAGGAGCTGTTCCTCCGCCATTACGGCGACGACGTGACGGCCGATGAACGCATCGGAGCGTCACGATGACGACGACCACCGCACCGCTGCGTTCCGCGCGGACGGGCGAAGCCATCCCGCGTCCGAGTGCCGGCACGACCCTCCTCGTGCTGATGCGGCAGCGGCTGCGCCGAGACCGGTGGCAGCTGCTCATCTGGCTCGTCTGCATCGCGCTGCTCGCGCTGTTCTCGGCGTCCGCCATCGATCAGACCTACGGCGACGCGACCGGGCGCCTGCAGTTGATCCGCCTGGCGATCGCCGACCCGACCATCCTGGTCCTGCGCGGACTCCCGCAGGGCACGTCGCTCGCCGCGGTCACCTTCTTCGAGATCTACACGTTCCTCGCTCTGCTGGCCGGGCTCATGAACACCTTCCTCGCGGTCCGGCACTCCCGCGCGGAGGAGGAGTCCGGCCGGGCGGAACTGGTCGGCTCGACTCCCGCCGCGCGTCTGCTGCCGACCACGGCGACCGTGCTGCACGCGGTCCTGGTGAACATCGTCCTCGCCGTCGCCACCGCGGTCGGCTTCATCGGCGGCGGCCTCCCGGCCTACGGCTCGCTCGTCGCGGGCGCCGCGACCGCGGGTGCAGGTTTTGCGTTCTTCGCCGTCGGACTTCTGCTCGCCCAGCTGCTCAGCACGTCCCGCGGGGCCAACGGGTTCGCGGCGGCCGTCGTGGTCCTCGCCTACGTGGTCCGGGGGATCGGCGATGCGATGGGCACGCCGTTCGGCGACGGCACGCACCTGCGCTCCGCGTGGCCCACCTGGCTCAGCCCGATCGGATGGGGCGAGCAGTTCGCGCCGTACACCGCCGACGACTGGCGGCCGCTCCTGCTGCAACTCGGCCTCGCCGCCGTGCTGATCGCCGCGGTGTACGGCCTGCAGTCCGTCCGCGATACCGGGGCCGGCCTCATCCCGGAGCGGGCGGGCCGGGCGAACGCGCGCCCGAACCTCGGCGGCATCTTCGGCCTGGCCTGGCGGCTGCAGTGGCCGACCGTGCTCGGCTGGACGGTCGGCGGTGCGCTCGGCGGACTGCTCGCCGGTGCGCTCGCCAACCTGATCAACAGTTCGATCGCAGAGAACCCGGCCCTGTCGGGCATCCGGCTGGCGATCGGCCGCATCGGGGGCGGCGGGTCCGGCCCGCTCGCCCAGCTGTTCATCTCGGCGATCTTCTCGATCATCGGCGTGCTGGCGGCGGCCTGCGCGGTGCAGGCGGTGATCCGGCTCCGCCAGGAGGAGGCGTCGGGGGCGGCCGAGCTGGTGATGTCCGCGCCGCTGACGCGCACGCGGTGGCTGTTCTCGTACGTCGCGGTCGGCGTCATCGCGGTGCTGGCCGTGCTCCTCGCCGGGGCCGTCGCGTCCGGCCTGTCGGCGGTCGCCGCCGGTGAGGACGTGTCGACGATCGGCGACTCGTTCTCCGCCGCCGCGGCACAGGTGCCCGTCGCGCTCGTCTACCTCGGGGTCCTCACGCTGGTGTTCGTGCTGGTCCCGAGCTGGACGGCGCCGGTCGGCTGGGCCGCGCTCGGTCTCGGCGCCTTCATCGGCATCTTCGGCGGGCTGATCAAGCTGCCGGAGGGCGTGCGGCACCTCTCGCCGTTCGCCGATGCACCGGTCGTGGTCGGCGACGTCGACTGGACCGGTGGATACTGGATGCTCGGCATCACGGTCGTCGCGCTCGCGGGCGCGGCGGTCCTGATCCGCCGCCGGGATTTCGCGATCGGATAGACGGGACGGTGCCCATGGCCCAGGACGAGGCGGCGCTCGCCGAGGTGATGGAGCACTCCGCTGCCGTGCTGACGGCGGCCGGATTCCCGAAGATGCCGGCCCGGGTGCTGATGGCGCTCACCGTGACCGAGACGCCGGGACTGACCGCCGCCGAGCTCGCCGAGCGGCTCGAAGTGAGCCCGGCGGCCATCTCGGGAGCCGTCCGCTACCTGCAGACGCTCGGCATCATCCGGCGCCTCTCGCAGACCGGCAGCCGGCGCGACCGGTACGAGATCCCGAGCGACTGGTACGCGCTCATGGTGCGCAACAGCCCGATCTACGGGGTCCTCGCCGATCAGGCGGAGGCGGGTCTCGCCGCCGTCGGCGACCCCGACTCGCCAGCGACCGAACGGCTGCGCGACATGGCCGGGTTCTACCGGTTCGTGCAGGGACGCCTTCCGGGCCTCATCGCGGAGTGGGAGCAGGTGCGCAGCGCGCGCGAGCCGTGACGCCGCGGCCGTCGGCCGGCGGTCAGAACACGTACTCCAGCAGGTCCAACCCCACCGCGCGCATCCCCTCGATGACGGCGAGGCGCTCGGGAAGGCTGGTGTCGTCGAAGTACGTCGAGACCGCGTAGGTCACGCCGGCGCGCGGGCCGCGGAGAACGCCGACCTCGCTGCGAACGCCCTCGTCCGTCCCCGTCTTGTTGACGAGCAGGATGCCGTGCTCCGGGTGCCGGTGCGAGTGCGGGTCGAGACCGAACGCGCTGGACACGAGCGAGAAGTCGCTGTTGAGCGACAGCCACGAGATGACGCGCTGGCTGGTGGCCGGATTGACGATCTCGCCGCGGGCCAGCGCCGAGAACAGCCAGGTCAGCTCGTTCGCGCTTCCGACCGAGAGCTGCGGGGCGTCGTCCGGACCGCGGTGGTCGCGCACCAGGTCGAGGAGCGCGGTGCGGGTCAGACCGAGCGACTCCGTGCGTGCGCTGACGGCCTCCAGCCCCACGCGGCGCAGGAGCACGTTCGTCGCGAGGTTGTCGCTGGTCGCGCCGACGAGCGCGGCCAGGTCGGCGACGGGCAGGGACGGGACGTGCAGGTGCTGCCAGATGCCGGACTCGCCCGCGATGTCGCGGGTGTCGCGGTCGAGGTGCGCGAGGGGGCTCAGCTGGCCGGACTGCAGGCGCGCCGCCACCTCCACCAGCAGAAGCACCTTGCCGATGCTCGCGGTCGGCATGACCACGTGGTCGTCGACCGAGAACAGCACGGCACCGGTGGAGAGATCCGTCGCCCGCGCAGAGACCTGCACGCCCGAGACGGCGAGCCGTCCCAAGGCGTCGAACCCGCGGCTGAAGGTCTCGGTCGATCCGGGAGCGCGGTGGCGCCCGCGGCGGGTGGTCGCCTGCCGGGCCCGCCGTGCGGACTCTTGCGCCTGGATCGTCACTGTGTCGCTGGGTCTTTCATCCGAGTGCGGTGTACCGGAACTGCGGCGGCCTCTCTGCGGCCCCGCGGTCGGGGCCGCAGGGCTGCCCGCGGCGACGACAGGGTCGATGTTACCCCGTGATCGGGGGCCAGGGAGCGCGGACATCGGCGGCCGCCGACTCACCAGATGGTGACGCGCTCCGCCGGGGGGAGCCAGAGCCGGTCGCCGTCTCCGACCTGGAAGGTGTCGTAGAAGGCGTCGATGTTGCGGACGATCTGGTTGCAGCGGAACTCGTTCGGCGCGTGCGGGTCGATCGCCAGCAGACGGATGACCTCCTCGTCGCGCCCCTTCTGCTGCCAGGCCTGCGCCCAGGAGAGGAAGAACCGCTCCGCTCCGGTGAGCCCGTCGATCACGGGAGGCTCTTCGCCGTTCAGGGAGAGCAGGTACGCCTTCCAGGCGATGCCGAGACCGCCGAGGTCGCCGATGTTCTCGCCGATGGTGAGGGCGCCGTTCACGTGGTGCTCGGGCACCTGAGCGGGAGCGAGGGCGTTGTACTGCTCGATCAGGCTCGCGGTCCGCTTCTCGAAGGCCGCGCGGTCCGCCTCGGTCCACCAGTCCTCGAGCCGCCCGTCGCCGTCGAACTTGGAGCCCTGGTCGTCGAAGCCGTGGCCGATCTCGTGTCCGATGACCGCGCCGATGGCGCCGTAGTTGGCCGCCGCATCCCGGTCGGGGTCGAAGAACGGGAACTGCAGGATGGCCGCGGGGAAGACGATCTCGTTGAAGCCGGGGTTGTAGTACGCGTTGATGGTCTGCGGCGTCATGAACCACTCGTCGCGGTCGATCGGCGAGCCGATCTTGCCGAGCTCGCGCTGGAACTCGAACAGCGCGGCGGCGCGCACGTTGCCGACGAGGTCCGTCGGGTCGATCTCGAGGCGGGAGTAGTCCCGCCACTTCACCGGGTATCCGATCTTCGGGGTGAACTTCTCGAGCTTGTCGAGCGCCCGCTCCTTGGTCTCCTCGCCCATCCAGTCGAGGGTGCGGATGCTCTGCCGGTACGCCTCGATCAGGTTGGCGACCAGCTCGTCCATCTGCTGCTTGGCGGCCGGCGGGAAGTGCTGCTCGACGTAGATGCGGCCGACCGCCTCGCCCATGGCCCCCTCGACCAGCGAGACGCCGCGCTTCCAGCGCACGCGCATCTGCGGGGTCCCGGTCAGCGTGCGGCCGTAGAAGTCGAAGTTGGCCTCGACGAAGTCGCCGGAGAGGTAGGGGGCGGCGCCGTGGATGACCTGCCAGGTCAGCCAGTCGCGCCACGACTCGAGGCGGTCCTCCGTGAGGAGGGACGCCAGCCCGGCGGTGAACGACGGCTGGCGGAGGACGACCTCGGCCAGCGCTCCCTGCGGCGCGTCCAGGCCCTCGGCCCAGACGTCGAGGTCGGCGGCCTGACCGTCGGCGGCGCCGCCGGTGAACACGGCCTTCGCGTCCGCCCAGTCGTACAGGTTGTAAGTCTTCTCCGAGTCGCGGGAGGCCACGTTGTCCCAGTGCTTTCCGGCGATCTGGGTCTCCAGGTCGAACACGCGCTGGGCGCGCTCGGGGGCGTCGTCGCAGCCGGCGAGCTCGAACATCTTCTGGATGTGGTCGACGTACGCCGCGCGGACGGGTGCGAACCGCTCCTCGCGGAAGTACGACTCGTCCGGCAGCGAGATGCCCGACTGCTCGAGGAAGACGAGGTAGCGCTCCGGGTCGCCCGGGTCGTTGTCGACGAACAGCTGGTAGAAGCCGCCGAGGCCGCGGCGCTCCAGCTTCGCGACGGTCTTCAGCAGGCTCGGGATGCTGTCGACGCCCTCGGCGAAGGTCAGCTCGTCGCGGATCGCCTCCACACCCAGGGCGTCGATGCGCTCCTCGTCCATGAAGCTCGTGAAGAGGTCGCCGAACTTCCGCTCCTCGGTGCCCTCGGCTGCGTTCTGGGCCTTCTCCACGATCTCGTGGACCGCCGCCTCCGACTCCTCCGCGAGGATCATGAACGAGCCCCAGCGCGCCTTGTCGGCGGGGATCTCGGTGGCCTCGAGCCACTTCCCGTTCACGTGGCGGAAGAGGTCGTCCTGCGGACGGACGGCCGGGTCGAGTTCGTCGGTGCGGATGCCGGAGTCGAGCGTCATGCGCCCAGCCTACGGGTCAGGCGGCGGCGTGGGCCAGCGCGGACAGCCGGCGGTACGACAGCGCGAACAGGGCGCCGAGCACGAGTTCTGCGATGATCGACACCGTCCCGGAGGCGCTCCCGAATCCCGCGAACGAGAAGCCGATGTTGACGACGGCGAGCAGCCCGTACACCGCGGCGAACACGCCGCTCAGCAGCGGCCGGTTCGTCATGCGCCACCAGGGTCGTGCGGCGGCGACCGGCTCGCCCGGGCCGCGGAACACCCGTGTGACCAGATACCACCCGAGCGTCTGCAGCACGGTCAGGACGATCGATGCGGGTTCCGAGTGGAGTGCGTCGAAGAGCAGCGCGAGCACCGCGTTCACCGCGAGCAGGACGACGATCACGACCGTCTTCTCGCGGACTGTGGTGAAGCGCATGCTGACTCTCCTGGTGCTCGGCAACCAGGATCTCAGGGCCGCTCGCCGCGTCTCAGCAGGCTCGCCGTGTCGCCCGGACGCGGGATGCGTGCGCGGGCGGCGGAGTTCGTATGCTTGCCCGGTGACCATCGCACCGTCCACCGCTCCGCCTCCCGGCTGGTATGGAGACCCGTACGACGCCGGCACGCTGCGGTGGTGGAGCGGCGCGGAATGGACCGCGTACACGCACCCGGTCCCCTCCCCCCAGCCGTCGCAGCCGGTTGCGAAGCCAAAACCCCCGCGCAAGTGGATGGGGCGGTTCGGCGGGTGGATCCTCGTCGGCTCGAGCC
The DNA here is from genome assembly GCF_013408745.1 of Leifsonia soli. NCBI lineage: Bacteria > Bacillati > Actinomycetota > Actinomycetes > Micrococcales > Microbacteriaceae > Leifsonia > Leifsonia soli. Next base: position 3,137,214 of record NZ_JACCBJ010000001.1, read on the forward strand.
TCTTCATCTGGCTCTGGCTGTTCGGCTTCAGCCTTCTGATCCAGGCGATCGCGCCGCACGCGGACGACGACGGACCGGCGGTGCTCTCGCCGTACCTCCTTGTGACGGGCGCGGCGACCGTCGCAGCCGCCATCCTGTACACGATGGCGTACCGGCTGAAGCCTGCCGACGGCCTCACCGCCTCCCGGCTCGTCATCATCGCCGGCGTCGGCGGACTCGCCGCGACGCTGGTCGCTGCGCCGGTCAACACGTTGATCAACGTGCTCAGCGGCGGGACGGCGTCGCATCCGAGCGGCCTGCCCCTGGTGCTCGCCGGGGTGGTGGAGGAGCTCGTCAAGGTGACCGCGGCCGTGCTCCTCGCGCTGCGGCTGCCGGTCAAGAACGCCAGGATCGGCCTGTTCGTCGGCGGCGCGGTCGGCCTCGGGTTCAGCGTCATCGAGAACCTGAGCTACCTGCAGGAGGCCTTCGCGCGGGGGCAGGACGACCCGCTGGGTTTCGGTCTGTTCGTGGGCACGGCGATCGGGAGGGAGCTGACCGGGCCGTTCCTGCATCCGGTGTTCACGGCTCTCCTCGCGGCGGCGGTCTTCGGTGCGACGCGGAACGGCCGCTTCCGGCTGACCTTCCGCGTCGTCGCGGCCTACCTCGGCGTCGCAGCCGCGCACGGGATCTTCAACGGAGCGGCGTGGCTGGCCCAGAACGCGCCGTGGCCGGCGGCCGCGCGCGGGGGTGCCATCCTGCTGTTCGACCTCGTGTTCGTGGTGGCCAGCGGACTGACCTGGCTCCTGATCGCGCGGAGGATCCGGCGCGACTCCGAGCGTGGCCGGCCGGGTCCGGACGTCTGACAGCCGGATAACGATTCCCGGATGCCGCGTCATGGATCCGCTGCGTCGCACTCCGTAAGAGATGGAGGCTACGAGACTCACCGTCTCGATCCGTCCATCCATCTTCGGAGAAGGAGAACGACATGAAGATCCTGCGCACCGGAGGAGTTGCGGCCGCATCCGCCCTCCTGCTCGCGTCGCCGGCGGTCGGCGCGACCGCACCGGCCGTGGCGGCCGACCCCCCGGACACCACTCCGACCTCGCCGATCGACTGGTCGCCGTTCTGGGTCCGCAACGCGTGGTATGCGCCCGGGGACAGGGTCGCGTGGTCGTCGACGAAGTGGGCCGAGGACGCGAAGCTGTATCGCGCGCTCGAGTGGAATTACAACACGTCGCCTGCGGACCCCCGGTACTGGGCCCTCATCGACGACCCGTCGGAGGACCCGGACAAGAACCTGGCCCGGGAGGCGACCGTGACGGCTTCGTCGGAGTTCGACGGCAGGTACGGTGCGTCGAAGGCCGTCGACGGCATCGTCGGTACGAGCGGCTCGGGGGAGTGGGCGTCCGCGGGCGACCTCACCCCGTACATCAAACTCGAGTGGAGTTCCAGCCAGACCATCGACGAGATCAGGCTGTCGGACCGGCCGAACGGCACGGACTGGGCCCGGAGCGGCACGCTGCACATGAGTGACCGCTCGAAGATCTTCGTCGATTTCCTGGAGAACAACGGAGCGAGCCGGACGATCTCCTTCCTTCCGCGCCATGTGACCTGGGTCGTGTTCACGGTCGACGAGGGGTACGGCGCGAACAACGGGCTCTCGGAGATCGAGGTGTACCACCGCGGCACGTAACCAATCGGTCGAGATCGAGGCCGTCGCCGCTCTGGCAGCGGGATCGACGACCGACCCTGCACCTGGCGGCGGCGACGCTACCGGATGAGCGTGCGGGCGAGCGCGACGTACTCGCGCGCGTTGGCGTCCGGCAGGTACGCCTTGCTGATCGCGTTGCCGATGGCCGGGAGCGCGACCGGGTCGGGGTAGGCCATGTAGATGGTCTCGTAGGTGGGGTTGAACTTGCTCTTGAAGGAGAACAGCGACGCGAACCCGTATGCGGGCTCGAGCGTGCGCGCGAGGAAGGCGAGGAGCCGGTCCATCGCCGTCGGCTCGTCCGCGTCGCCCTCGTCGATCGGCTTCGTCGCGAGCGGCGCGCCCGACAGGCTGAGCACCTCGATGCCCTCGTCGCGCATGTGCTGGGCGGCGGAGGCGATGACGAACTCCATGATCCCGGACATCGAGCCGTCCGCACGGCGCATGAAGTCGATCGTGTAACCGACCACCCGCCCGTCGCGCCAGCTCGGCAGCCAGCTGGTCACGGCCTGGAGTCCGCCGTCGGGGTCGAACGCCAGGTACAGCCGCACGTCCGGGTCCTTGAGCTCGTCGATGCCGCCGAGGGTGAAGCCCATCTCGGGCAGCTCCTTCTCGGAGACCCACTGCTCGCTGACCGCGGCGATCTGGGTCTGGATGAGCGGGGACAGGTCGTCCCAGGTCGTCCACAGCGTCGAGATGCGCGCCTTCACTCCGCGGTTGTGCGCCTGCCGCACCTTCTGCCAGGGCTTTCCGACGAGGTCGAAGGTCTGCGGGTGCATCAGCGTCTCCTCGCCGACGGACATCGTCGGCCAGCCGAGGGCATGGAACACCGGGAGGTACGCGCCGTGGATGCTGTAGAAGACCGGCGTCCAGCTGTTGGCGTCGCAGAACTGCACGAACTCGGCGATGGTGCGCTCCGCGCGCTCCGGACGGCACACCGGGTCCGAGAGCGTGATGGCGATCCCGTTGATGACGCGGTAGGCGATCGCCGACTCGCCGTCGGAGCTGAACCAGTACACGTTGCCCGGCCAGGTGCCCATGAAGCCGAGCGTGCCTCCGCCGCCCTGGCGGAGCAGCGACCGGAAGTGCTCCTCGTCGGCGAGCGTGCGGCCGGTGAACGTCGCACGGTACAGCTGCAGCGTGGCGAAGATGAACACGATCCAGAACACGGGCCCGACCCAGTGGTAGAGCACCACCACGATCGGCGCGGTGGGGACGATCGGCGTGCCGAGAAGCGACAGGAAGCCGGCGGGGACGAACCGGCGCAGGGTCGAGGAGAACACGTCGGCGACCGTCGCGTCCGGCACGAACTCGGTGAGGGAGGCCAGGCCGGCGATCAGGTATGCGAGGGCGAGCAGCGCGAAGGTGCAGAACACGATGATCGCGAAGCGGACGGCCGCCTCGCGCGGCGACCGGATCTGGAACTGCCGGCGTGTGGCGATCAGCAGGGCGATCGACGCGATGGGCACCAGCAGGGCCGCCAGGAGCCACAGCAGCACCTCGATCGCGGGGGTGAGGGACTCGATGCTCTGCACCCGCAGGTCGATGTCGCCGCCGAGCGCGGTGAACGGCAGGAGCAGCATCGCTGCATTGACGGCGATGCCGAGGATGAGCGCGAAGCGGCGTCCGCGACGCAGCCCGATGGCGGTCAGGAGGAGCAGGGCGAGGGGGAGCACCGACAGGAGCAGCGGACCGGCGCCCTGCACCGACACCATGAGCAGCTGGCTGCGGCAGTTGCTCGTGTACGACACGTCGCAGCGCGCCATCACCGCGGCGACGTCGACGTCGGGCCGCTCGAACAGCGAGGCCACGAACGAGAGCGGGCCGAACCCGCCGGGCGGGAGCAGCGCCAGCAGCGGACCGAACGCCGTGATGGCGATGACCGCCGCGACCAGGGTACGGGTCTCGGCGTGCGAACTGCGATGCAGCCGCCGCAGGCCGCCACGGCGCAGCAGCGCGCCGAGGGCCAGGCCGAGCAGGGCCGCGATCAGGCGGTAGACGTTGTTCTGGTCGCCGTTGTAGAGCACGAAGACGAGCACGACCGCGAAGGTGAGCAGCCGGATGCGCCTCCGCCACAGCGCGCTGGCGAACGCGCTCGCCGTGATGAGCGTTCCCACGATCCCGACCGTCGGGTCGAGCGTGAAGTCGAACTCGGTCACCGTCGCCCACAGCTCGCCGATGCTCGCCGCGCCCCACTGCAGGAGCACCCCGACGGTGACGCCGAGCACTCCGGTCACCAGGAAGGCGAGAACGGTCCGGGCGGTGCCGAGCAGACGTTCCGCCGCGGCCATCACAGTGAGCGCGAGCACGACCACGACGATCGTCTGCGCGAGGTCCTCCGGCACGAAGAGCGCCGTGACCGGGGTCCACCAGAAGCCGGCCCGGATGGTCGTGGTGACGCCGGCCGCCCAGACGAGCGCATCGCCGCCGACGGTCGCCGCGCTCCACAGTGTCCCGGTGACGATGGACGTGGCGAGCACCACGACGGCCAGCGCGATGCTCGCGGGAGCGACCTGCGCATAGCGCGCCAGCATCCGGCCGAAGCCCTCGCCGCGCTGCCCGGAGGCCCCGGACGCCGGTGCGTCCGGGGACGCCGACGTCGTCCGGTCGGTGTCTGCGTCGCTCATTCGGGCCTCCGTCGCGGTGGGCTCGGTCCGAGGACAGGCTAGAGGATGCCGGGGCCCGCGCGCGTCAGATCTCGCGGAGCCGTTCGGCGAGGTAGCGGTCGAGACCCTCGAGCGGGATGCGCTCCTGCTGCATCGTGTCGCGGTCGCGGACCGTCACGGCGTCGTCCTCGAGCGAGTCGAAGTCGACCGTCACCGCGAGCGGCGTGCCGATCTCGTCCTGCCGGCGGTAGCGGCGGCCGATCGCGCCCGAGTCGTCGAAGTCGACGTTGCGGCGCTTGCGCAGCCGGTCGGCGAGGCCGCGGGCGAGGGGCGACAGCGCCTCGTTGCGCGAGAGCGGGAGGACGGCGACCTTGACCGGGGCGAGACGCGGGTCGAGGCGCAGCACGGTGCGCTTGTCGGTGCCGCCCTTGGCGTTCGGCACCTGCTCCTCGTCGTACGCGTCGACCAGGAACGCCATGAGCGCGCGGGTCAGACCGAACGACGGCTCGATCACGAACGGCACGTAGCGCTCGTTCTTGTTCTGGTCGAAGTAGCTCAGGTCTTTGCCGGAGTGCTCGATGTGGGTCTTCAGATCGAAGTCGGTGCGGTTGGCGACGCCCATCAGCTCGCCCCACTCGCTTCCGACGAAGTCGAAGCGGTACTCGATGTCGATGGTCCGCTTCGAGTAGTGGGCGAGCGACTCCTTCGGGTGCTCGAACCGGCGGATGTTCTCCGGCTTGATTCCGAGCTCGGTGAACCACTCCCAGGCGAGGTCGATCCAGGTGTCGAACCACTCCTCGTCGGTGCCGGGCTCGACGAAGTACTCGATCTCCATCTGCTCGAACTCGCGGGTGCGGAAGATGAAGTTGCCCGGCGTGATCTCGTTGCGGAACGCCTTGCCGATCTGGCCGATGCCGAACGGCGGCTTCTTGCGCGAGGTCTGCAGCACCGACGCGAAGTCGGTGAAGATGCCCTGCGCGGTCTCCGGGCGCATGTAGTGCAGGCCGGACTCGTCGTCGACGACGCCGAGGTAGGTCTTCATGAGGCCCGAGAACTGCCGGATCGGCGTCCACTGGCCGACCTTGTCCGGGTGGTCCGGGTCCGGGATGTCGTCGAGGCCGTTCGCCGGCGGGTGGCCGTGCTCGGCCTCGTACGCCTCGAACAGGTGGTCGGCGCGATAGCGCTTGTGGGTGATGAGCGACTCGGTCAGCGGGTCGCTGAAGACCTGGACGTGCCCGGAGGCCTCCCACACGGCGGTCGGCAGGATGATGGCGGAGTCGAGGCCCACCATGTCGCCGCGGCCGCGCACGAAGGCGTTCCACCACTCGCGCTTGATGTTCTCCTTCAGCTCGACGCCGAGGGGACCGTAGTCCCACGCCGACCGGGTGCCGCCGTAGATCTCTCCGGAGGGGAAGACGAATCCACGGTGCTGAGCCAGCGTGATGACGGAATCCAGTCTCGACGGTGCGGCCATGGTGCTCCCTGTGCGGTGCGGGTGTGTGGGGACCCGTCCATCCTACTGAGGAAGCCGCACCGTCACCGCGCCGAGCGGAACTCCTGCTCCAGGATGGCGTAGACGGCGGTGTCCGACCACTCGCCCTTGAAGATCTCGGTCTCGCGCAGCAGAGCCTCCTGGCGCATCCCGAGCCGCTCGCACAGGCGGGCCGACGCGTCGTTGCGCGCGTCGAGCTGGGCGAAGACGCGGTGGGCGCCGAGGGTGTCGAAGCACAGCTCCAGCACCCGCTGGACCGCCTCCGTCGCATAGCCGGCGCCGTGCACGGCCGGGTGGAAGACCCAGCCCATCTCGAACTTGCCCCAGGTCGCGTTCTTCAGGAACAGGCTGATGTCGCCGATCACGCGGCCGGCGCCGCCCTCTGCGTCCGCCAGCTCGACGGCGAAGACGATGCCGTCGCCGTTCTCGGCGAGCCGGTTCATCGCGATCCGCTTGCGCAGGTGCTCCGCGGACTCGTCGTGGTCGTGCACCTCCCAGTAGAGGTAGCGGACGACGTCCTTCAGCTTCTGGTAGGCGTGCTCGTCCTCCAGGTCGCCCGTGTTCAGCGGGCGCAGCAGCAGGCGCTCTGTGCGCAGCTGCTCGGCGGCGTATGGCAGGCCGCTCGCGCCGTGCGGCGGGATGACGGCGGTCGTGGTGGCTTCGTCGCTCACGGTCGCTCCTCGTGCTGTGTGGTGCGGGATGCTGCGGTTCAGGATGCCGCGGACTCGTCGTCCACGGCGGTGAGGCGGGGACGGGCGCGCTCGGCGTCCACGTCCACGTCGATGCCGAACACGGCCGCTGCCCCGGCGATGAACGACTCCGCGTCGCCCTCGCGGGCCAGCTCGCGGGCGCGGACGGACGGGGTGTGCAGCAGGACGCCGGCCAGGTGGCGCAGGGCCGCCTCGGTCTGCTCGCTGCCGTCTCCCCGGCGCCGTGCGCGCTCGATCTCGGCGTCCAGGATGTCGAAGACGTGCGTGCGGAGGGCGACGAGGGCCGGGGTGACCTCCTGCTCGGCGGTCCGCGCACGGTACTCGGCGGCGGCGGCATCCACGATGGTGCGCGCGTCGTCGGCGGCCTGCAGCTCGGTCAGCGGCGCATGGATGCTGATGGTCTCGAGGTCGAGCAGCTCCACTCCGGCGAGCTCGCCCACGGCCGGGTCGACGTTGCGGGGCAGGCCGAGGTCGACGACGAGACGGCGCTCGGTGGCGTCGGGGCGGGCGACCGCCTCGGCCAGGAGCGGCCGGGTGAGGACGTAGTCGGTGACCGCGGAGCAGGTGACGACGAGGTCGCTCTCCGCCAGCGCGTCCAGCAGGCCGTCGGCCTCGACCGGAGCGATGTCGTGCGAGAGGGCGAACTTGGCCGCGCGCCCCGACGGCGAGTACACCCGGACGTCGGTGACGCCGCGGTCGCGGAGGGCGGCGAGGCTGGCGCCCGCGTACTTGCCGGTGCCGACGAGCAGCACGCGCGTCATCGCCCAGTCGGTCACCCGGCTCTCGGCGAGATCGAGCGCGAGGCGGACGAGGGAGCGGCCGGCCGTCATGATCCCGGTGCGGTTCTTCACGCCGCGTGAGGTGCGCGAGGCGACCTGGAACAGACGCTCCAGCTCGCTCGTCACCGAGCCGTCGCGGCGAGCCGCGTCGAGCGCGCGGCGCACCTGGCCGGCGATCTCGCCCTCGCCGACGACGACCGACTCGAGGCCGCTGGTCACGGCGAAGAGGTGCTCGGCGACCGCGTGGTCGCTGTACACGGCGCTCGCGCCGCGGAGCAGGTCCGGGTCGATGCCCGCTGCGGTGCTCACCGCATCCAGCACGGCCTCGGTGGAGACGGCGCGGGCGGCCGGGAGCGGCTCGTCGATGTCGAGATAGGCCTCGAAGCGGTTGCAGGTCGCGAGGACGACAGAGCCCGAGACGATGTCGCTGTGCTCCGAGAGTGCGGCGGTGATGGCCGGAGCATGACGCTCGAGCCGTTCCAGGAGGTCGAAGTCAGCCGTCCGGTGACTCGACGAGAAGCACAGAAGCACGGAGGAAAGCCTACGCTCGCGTCGGAGCAACCTCGAATCGGGCCCCAGCTTCCGTTCAGCCGGGCGTTCTCGCGGGATGGCCCTGGCACAATCGTGTAGTGACCACCCTCGCCTCCGACCATCCCCTCGCCGCCGGCCTCACCGCCTCCAGCCCCCTCGTCCGGGCCTACCAGGGCGAACGGCAGGAGGTGACCCCGGTCTGGTTCATGCGTCAGGCGGGACGCTCGCTGCCCGAGTACCGCGAACTGCGCGTCGGCACGCGGATGCTCGACGCGTGCCTCGACCCGGCGATGGCGAGCGAGATCACCCTGCAGCCGGTGCGGCGCCACGGGGTGGACGCCGGCATCTTCTTCAGCGACATCGTCGTCCCGCTCAAGCTCGCGGGCGTCGAGGTGGAGATCCAGCCGGGCAAGGGCCCGGTGTTCGCGCAGGCCGTCCGCACGGCGGCGGACGTCGAGCGCCTGACCGCGATCGACCCGGCGTCGCTCGACGACCGCGTCTTCGCGCCCATCCAGGAGGCCGTCCGGCTGACGGTGGCCGAGCTCGGCAGCACCCCGCTGATCGGCTTCGCCGGCGCTCCGTTCACGCTGGCCGCCTACCTCGTCGAGGGCGGCCCGTCGAAGGACCACATCCGCGCGAGGACCCTCATGCACGCCGACCCGGAGGCGTGGGCGCGCCTCATGGAGTGGACGGCCGACATCTCGGGCGCCTTCCTCCGCGCCCAGGTGCTCGCCGGGGCGAGCGCCGCCCAGCTCTTCGACTCGTGGGCGGGGTCGCTGTCGCTCCACGACTACGTGACGCACGTCGCCCCCGCCTCGGCGCGGGCGCTGTCGCACGTCCGCGACCTGGCGTACGAGCTGCCGCGCGCCGCGACCGCCGCGGGCGACGCCGAGCCTGCGCTCGACGGTGTCGTCCGCAACGTTCCGCTCGTGCACTTCGGCGTCGGCACCGGCGAGCTGCTCAAGGCCATGCACGAGGTGGGGGCGGACGCGGTCGGCGTCGACTACCGCATCCCGCTCGACGAGGCCAGCCGTCGCCTCGGGCACGTCGTCCCGGTGCAGGGCAATGTCGACCCGGCGATGCTGGACGCGCCATGGCCGGTGCTCGAAGCGCACGTCCGCGACGTGCTCGACCGCGGCAGGGAGGCGCCGGCGCACATCCTCAACCTGGGCCACGGCGTCCCGCCGGAGACCGACCCCACCGTCCTGACCCGCGTCGTCGAGCTCGTGCACGGGTGGCGACCGGAGTGAGCGGCGAGGGCACGACGCCCGGCGATCCCACGGAGCCGGGCGCCGACATCGGCGAGGAGATCCGCCACGCGGTCGAGGCGCCGCCCACCCGGATCGTCGTCGTCGGCGGCGGCATGGCCGGCCTGGTCGCCGCGCGCGAGTGCGCCCGGCCGGGCTTCGAGGTGACGGTCCTCGAGGCGTCGGACCGCGTCGGCGGCAGTGTCGCGCCGCTCCCGCTGGCCGGGATGACGCTCGACGCGGGAGCCGAGAGCTTCGCCACGCGCGGCGGTCACGTCGCCGAACTGCTCGCCGATCTCGGCCTCGGCGACGACATCGTGCAGCCCAACCCCTCCGGCGCCTGGGTGCGCCACGGGAGCCGTTCCGTTCCGCTTCCGAAGGCCGGGCTGCTCGGCATCCCGAGCTCGCCCCTGGCGAAGGACGTCGTCGCGGCGATCGGCTGGCCTGGCGCCCTGCGTGCCTACCTGGACCGCCTGATGCCCGTGCTCAAGATCGGCACGGAGCGCCGTCTCGGAACCCTCGTCCGCAAGCGCATGGGCAGCGGGGTGCTCGACCTCCTCGTCGCGCCGGTCGTGACCGGGGTGTACTCGGCCGCCCCGGACGACCTGGACGTCGAGGTCGTCGCCCCCGGGCTCAACTCGGCACTCACCCGTCTCGGCTCGCTGTCCGGCGCGGTCGGCGAGCTGCGGTCGGCGTCGAAGGCCGGCAGCGCCGTCGGCGGCATCCGTGGAGGGATGTGGCGGCTGCCCGAGGCGCTCGCCGCGGACATCCGCGCGCGCGGCGGCGTCGTGCGCACGGGCGCGCCGGTGCAGACGATCGAGCGGTGGAGCGCGCCGGACGCCGAGGACACGGCGCGGGCGGTCATCGAGGCGGTGCTGGCCGAGTCGCTGGAGGACAGCGAGCCGACGGCGCCGGCGCAGACGGCTGCGGACGCGGAGGCTGCTCGCCCGGCCCGATGGATCGCGCGGACGGCCGACGGGGACACGCTCCCGGCCGACGTCGTCGTGCTCGCCTCTCCGGCCGACGACTCGCTCCGTCTGCTCTCCTCGCTCGATCCGGCGCTCGCCGGGCTGGGAGAGCTCGACTGGCCCGCGGCCTCCAGCGTCGAACTGGTGACGCTGGTCGTCGCCGACGACCGCCTCGCCGCCTCCTCGGTCGGCACGGGCGTGCTCGTCGCGGATATGCCGGGGACGGACGTGCGCGCGAAGGCCATGACCCACTCCAGCGCGAAGTGGGCGTGGGTCGCGGAGGCGGCGGGAGACGGGCACCACGTCGTCCGGCTCTCCTACGGCCGAGCCGGCCGGCCCGCCGAGACCCGGGAGCTCGACGACGCGGCACTCCGTGCCGTCGCGGTGGCCGACGCCTCCCGGCTGCTCAATATTCCGATCGCGGAATCCAGCGTGACCGCATTCGCCAGGACCCCCTGGACGAACGCCCTCCCGTATGCGACAGTGGGGCAGCGGGAACGCATCCAGCGGGTCCGCACCGAGGTCGACGGCGTCGAGGGTCTCGAGGTCACTGGCTCCTGGCTGACCGGTACAGGCCTCGCCTCCGTCATCCCGGATGCGCGCCGGGCAGCCGAGCGCGCGAGAGGTCTACGCTGGAAGGCCCTGACGGCCGCCCTCCAGGCGGACGACAACTCGGCCACCGAACAGGGACTCGACACTTAGGAGACGGAATGCGCGGCAAACTCCTCTTCGTCGCCGGAGCGGCGGTGGGCTACGTGCTCGGCGCCCGAGCCGGACGCGAACGCTACGACCAGCTGAAGGCCGCGGCCGCGAAGGCCTGGGAGTCGCCTGCGGTGCAGAAGCAGGTGCACGCGGCGGAGGACTTCGTGTCCCGGAAGGTCGGGGAGTTCCCGGAGACCGTGTACATCACCGTCAAGAAGCTCGTGGTGCAGGCGAACAGCCGTCGTCGTGAGGCGCGGGCTCCGTATCCGTCTCCTGCCGCCGAGGCGGCCATCCGCGCGGGCGACGGGCGCAGCGACACGTCGTCCTGACCGGAGTACTGTACGGAAGCGACGAGGGGAGACGCCGATGACCGACCCTGAGCGGGGAGCCGCAGGCGCTGCCGGCGCGTCCGGACCGCGGCCCGTTCCGACCCCGGGAGACCGTGCTCGCGCCGACCGTGCGAAGGCGCGACCACTGGTGCAGCTGATCTCCGATCTTCCGCGCCTGATCGTCGAGCTGCTGAAGGCGGAGCTCGCGCACCTCAAGGCCGAGTTCGCCGAGAAGGCGAAGTATGCCGGCATCGGCATAGGGCTGCTGGCCGGCGCCGCCTTCTTCCTCTTCTTCGCGTTCGCGACGCTGGTCGCCGCGGCCATCCTGGGCATCGCGGTCGCGCTTCCGGGATGGGCCGCCGCGCTCATCGTGTTCGGTGCCCTGGTCGTGCTCGCCGTCATTCTGGCGCTGGTCGGCGTCCGGTCGTTCAAAAAGATGGACGGCGTCGCGCCATCGCAGACCATCGCCAGCATCAAGGAAGACGCCGACGCGCTGAAGGGACTGGGGAAGTATGACAACTGACCGCAGCGACGTCGACCGGGCGCGGGCCGAGCTCGCCGCCACGGTCGAGGCGATCGAATACAAGCTCAACGTGCCGAAGCGCACCGCCGAGAGGCTCGCGCGTCTCCGGCAGGACAACCCGCTCGCACTGGTCGGGATCTCCGTCGCCGTGGCCCTCGTGACCGCCGGAACGGTCTGGGGCGTCGTCCGTCTCCTCCGCCGGTGAGCGCCCCCGCGTTTTTGGCCTTCTCAGGTTTGAGAGGGAGACTGTGGGTATGAGTACCCCGGCTGCCGTTCCGGCAGAGTCGACCACCCCCGAAACCCCCAGCGACACCCCGACCGGATTCACCCTCTGGGCTGTGCTGCGCCGCGATCCCGCCCGACCGGACGACCTCGACGGCACCGACGTGCCGACCGCCGTCTCCGAGCTCGAAGGTGTGATCGCCGACCTCGAACTCCAGAACGTCACCACGCGCGGGCTCTACGACGTCTCGGGCCTCCGCGCCGACGCCGACGTGATGATCTGGCTGCACGGACCCGAGGCGGAGGCGCTGCAGTGGGGACTCCGCCAGCTGCGCCGCACGCGCCTGCTGAAGGCGCTGCTCCCGACCTGGAACGCGATGGGTGTGCACCGCGACGCCGAGTTCAACAAGGCCCACGTTCCCGGCTTCCTCCGGGGCAAGGAGCCGAAGGAATGGCTCTGCGTGTATCCGTTCGTGCGCAGCTACGAGTGGTACCTGCTGCCCGATGAGGAGCGCTCGAAGATGCTCGCGGAGCACGGCCGAAAGGGCGCCGCCTTCCGGTCGGTGCTCGCGAACACCGTCGCCTCGTTCGCGCTCGGCGACTACGAGTGGATCCTGCCGCTCGAGGCCGACGAGCTCACCGACCTCGTCGACATGATGCGCGAGCTCCGCTACACCGAGGCCCGTCGCCACGTACGGGAAGAGGTCCCGTTCTTCACCGGTCGCCGCATCCAGCCGGCCGAGGTCGTGGAGGTCCTGCAGTGACGGACGCGCAGACCGACCAGCGGGTGCTGGGGGCGACCCCGGCCGCGGCCGCCGGCCCCGAGCACGTGACGGAGCCGACCGCCTACGACGCCATCCTGCTCGCCGGCTTCGGCGGTCCGGAGGGGCAGGACGACGTCATCCCGTTCCTCCGCAACGTCACGCGCGGGCGCGGCATCCCGGAGGAGCGTCTCGAAGAGGTCGCGCACCACTACCGCCACTTCGGCGGCGTCAGCCCCATCAACGACCAGAACCGCGAGCTCAAGGCCGCGCTGGAGGCGGAGCTCGCCGAGCGCGGCATCGACCTGCCGGTGCTCTGGGGCAACCGCAACTGGGACCCGTATCTCGCCGACGCGCTCCGCGAGGCCGACGAGCGCGGCTTCACCAAGCTGATCGCCATCGCGACGAGCGCGTACTCGTCGTACTCCAGCTGCCGCCAGTACCGCGAGGACTTCGCGGGCGCTCTGGAGGCGACGGGACTGGACGGGCGCATCCAGATCGACAAGGTGCGCCAGTTCTTCGACCACCCCGGCTTCGTCGAGCCGTTCATCGAGGGTGTGAAGAACGCCATCGGCGAGCTGCAGCAGAAGCTTCCGGGCATCGACCCGGCGACCGAGGTGCGCATCCTGTTCTCGACGCACTCGATCCCGTCGACCGACGCGGCGAAGTCCGGTCCGGCCGAGCGCGGCTTCGGCGAGGGCGGCGCCTACGCGGCCCAGCACCTCGCGGTCGCCGAGGTCGTCTCGCACGCCGCCACCGGCGGAACCGTCGGCTGGGATCTGGTCTACCAGTCCCGGTCGGGCCCCCCGTCGATGCCGTGGCTGGAGCCCGACATCAACGACCGCATCGCCGAGCTCCCCGCGCTCGGGATCAAGGCCGTCGTCATCGTGCCGCTCGGCTTCGTGAGCGACCACATGGAGGTCCTCTGGGACCTCGACAACGAGGCCATGGAGACGAGCGACGAGAACGGCCTGGTCGCCGTCCGCGTCCCGACCCCCGGCACCCACGCGGCGTACGTGAAGGGCCTGGTCGACCTGGTCCTCGAGCGTCGCGACGCCGTCCCGGTCGACCAGCGCCCGGCGATGACGTCGCTCGGCCCCTGGTACGACGTGTGCCGGCCGGGCTGCTGCGAGAACGTCCGGCTCGGCTTCAAGCCCGCCGCTGCGGGGCTCGCGCCGTGAGCGGGACCGTGACGAGGGTCGACGGCGCCGCCGAGCGCCGCGACGGGGTGCTGCGCATCGGCACCCGGGGCAGCGCGCTGGCGGTCGCGCAGACGACGGCGGTCGCCGAGTCGATCGCGCGCGCCACCGGCGTGGATGTCGAACTCGTCACGGTGACCACCCACGGCGACACGTCGCGCGAGTCGCTTGCGCAGCTCGGCGGCACCGGGGTGTTCGCGACCGCGCTGCGCGACGCCCTGCGCGCCGGTGAAGTCGATCTCGTCGTGCACTCCCTGAAGGACCTCCCGACGGCTCCGGCTCCCGGGCTCGTCCTCGGCGCGGTGCCGAAGCGCGCTGACGCCCGCGACGCCCTGGCCGCGCGCGACGGACTGACGCTCGACGACCTCCCGGATGGCGCTCGCGTCGGCACCGGATCGCCCCGCCGGGTCGCCCAGCTGAAGTCGCAGCGCCCCGACCTCGACGTCGTCGACCTGCGCGGCAACGTCGACACGCGCCTGCGCATGGTCTCCGACGGCGAGCTGGACGCCGTGGTGCTCGCGGCCGCCGGCCTCACCCGGCTCGGCCGCCTCGACGCCGTGACCGACTACTTCCCGCTCTCCCTCGTCCCCACGGCTCCGGGTCAGGGTGCTCTCGCGCTCGAGGTCCGCGCCGGAGACGAGAAGGGCCGCGGCCCGATCGCGCGCGCCCTCTCCGCCGTCGACCACGTCACGACGCACGCCTCGGTGGTCGCCGAGCGGCACGTGCTCGCCGGGCTCGAGGCGGGATGCGCCGCTCCGATCGGCGCGACGGCACTCGTCGACGACGGCCTGCTCTTCCTCACCGCGACCGTGTACCGCCCGGACGGCTCGGAGAAGCTCACCGCATCCCACGCCGCCACCCCGGACTCGCTGAGCGCCGCCCACCTCGCGGAGGCCGCGGAGGATGTGGGCGCCCGCGTCGTCGCCGAGCTGCTGGAGGCCGGGGCCGCGTCGCTGGCACCGCTCGGGAGCGACCGATGACGAACACCGCCCCGACTCCGAAGCCGCTCGCCGGCTGGCGCGTGCTCGTGCCGCGCGGCGGCCCGTGGGGCGACTCCGTCGCTGCCGACCTGCGTGCGAAGGGTGCGTCGCCGGTCGTCGCCGCAATGATCAACTTCGCGCCGACGGCGGATGCCTCGGCGCTCGAGGCGGCGCTCGCCCGGCTGGCAGACGGCGGGTTCGACTGGATGACGGTCACGAGCGCCACGACGGTGGATGTGCTCAGCGCCCAGCGAGCCGTCGTCCCGCCTTCGACGCGGGTCGCCGCGGTGGGCGAGACGACCGCCGCAGCGCTCGCCGCCGCCGGGTACCACGTCGACCTCGTCCCGTCGGAGGACAACTCGGCCCGCGGCCTGCTCGCCGAGTGGGAGGCCGCGACCCAGGGCGCCTTCCCGCTCCGCATCCTCACCCTCCGCTCGGAGATCGCGAAGCCCCTCCTCACCGAGGGGCTGCGCCGCATCGGCCACGATGTCGAGTCGGTCGTCGCCTACCGCACCGTCGGCGTCCCCGTGCCGGAGAACGTCGTGAGCGACGTGCGCGACGGGCTGGTGCAGGCGATCCTGGTGACCAGCGGATCGGTTGCGGAGCAGGTGCAGAAGCAGCTCGGCCCCATCCCCGAGTCGACCCTGATCGCCGCGATCGGTCCGCAGACCGCCCGCGACGCCCGCTCGTTCGGTCTGCGGGTGGATGTGGTCGCCGCCGAGCGCACGGCCGCCTCCCTGATCGACGCCGTCGTGCAGGTCGCCCAGTCGCGGACCGCGGAGGCCGACGACTACTGAGCTTCTGGGAGGACGCTCAGTCCGGCGGGCGTAGGCTCGTGTGAGTGAGTGAACTGCATCCCGTCATCCGCCCCCGACGGCTGCGGCAGTCGCAGGCGATGCGCCGGCTGACAGCCGAGACCCGCCTCCACCCCGCCGAGCTGATCCTTCCCCTCTTCGTGCGCGAGGGCGCAACAGAACCCGTTCCGATCGCCTCGATGCCCGGGGTCTCGCAGCACAGCCTCGACTCCCTGAGGCGCGTGGCCGCCGAAGCCGCCGAGGCCGGCGTCGGCGGGCTGATGCTCTTCGGCGTGCCCGAGACGCGCGACGCCGTCGGGTCCGGAGCGACCGACCCGGACGGCATCCTCAACGTCGCCACCCGGGTGCTCGCCGCCGAGGTGGGCGACGCCCTCGTGGTCCAGACCGACCTCTGCCTCGACGAGTTCACCGATCACGGGCACTGCGGCGTCCTGGATGCGCGCGGCCACGTCGACAACGACGCCACCCTGGTCCGCTACCGCGACATGGCCGTCGCCCAGGCCGAGGCCGG
The DNA here is from genome assembly GCF_013408745.1 of Leifsonia soli. Taxonomy (NCBI): domain Bacteria; kingdom Bacillati; phylum Actinomycetota; class Actinomycetes; order Micrococcales; family Microbacteriaceae; genus Leifsonia; species Leifsonia soli. Next base: position 3,153,276 of record NZ_JACCBJ010000001.1, read on the forward strand.
CTCTCAGCTGCTCGGCCTCAGCGGGATGATGGACGGCCAGGTCGCAGCGGTCCGCGACGCGCTCGACGCGTCCGGGCACACGGATGTCGTCATCCTCGCCTACGCGGCGAAGTACGCGTCCGGCTTCTACGGGCCGTTCCGCGAGGCCGTCGACTCGCAGCTCTCCGGCGACCGGCGCGCGTACCAGCAGGACCCGGCGAACCGCCGCGAGGGCCTGCGGGAAGCGCGGCTGGACCTGGAGGAGGGCGCCGACATCCTCATGGTGAAGCCCGCGCTCAGCTACCTCGACGTGCTCAGCGATGTCGCCGCGATCAGCGACGTCCCGGTCTGGGCGTACCAGGTGTCGGGGGAGTACGCGATGGTGGAGGCCGCGGCGGCCAACGGCTGGATCGACCGCGACCGGATCATCGAGGAGACGCTGATCGGCGCACGCCGTGCCGGCGCCGACGCGATCATGACCTACTGGGCGACGGAGGTGGCCGGGTGGCTGCGTTGAACGACGTGAACGAGCAGCAGTTCGAGCGGGCGCAGCGCGTCATCCCGGGCGGGGTCAACTCGCCGGTGCGCGCCTTCCGCTCGGTCGGAGGCACCCCGCGGTTCCTCGTGTCGGCGTCCGGTCCGTATGTGACCGATGCGGACGGCCGCGAGTACGTCGACCTGGTCGCGTCGTGGGGTCCGGCGATCCTCGGCCACGCGCATCCCGCCGTCGTGGATGCGGTGCAGCGGGCGGCAGCGCGCGGCCTGTCCTTCGGCGCATCCACACCCGCGGAGACCGAGCTGGCGGAGGCCGTGATCGGCCGCGTCCCGTTCGTCGAGAAGCTGCGCCTGGTGTCCACGGGCACCGAGGCGACGATGAGCGCCATCCGGCTCGCCCGCGGGTTCACGGGCCGGCCGCTGCTGATCAAGTTCGCCGGGCACTATCACGGGCACTCGGACAGCCTGCTCGCCGAGGCGGGCTCCGGTCTCGCCACGCTCGCTCTTCCCGGCTCGGCCGGGGTCACCGAGGCGACGGCGGCGCAGACGATCGTGCTCCCGTACAACGACCTGGATGCGGTGCGCGCGGTGTTCGAGGCGCAGGGCCCCGACATCGCCGCGGTCATCACGGAGGCCGCCGCCGCCAACATGGGCGTCGTCCCGCCGGACGAGGGCTTCAACGCCGCGCTGACCGACCTCGCTCACGAGTTCGGGGCGCTGCTCATCCTCGACGAGGTGCTCACCGGCTTCCGCGTCAGCGACGCCGGCTTCTGGGGGCTCGACCGCGGCTACACGCCCGACCTGGTCACCTTCGGCAAGGTCATCGGCGGCGGGATGCCGCTGGCCGCTCTCGGCGGACGCGCGGAGCTCATGGACTTCCTCGCACCGGCCGGTCCCGTCTACCAGGCGGGGACGCTCTCCGGGAACCCGGTCGCGGTCGCCGCCGGGCTGGCCACGCTGGCGAACGCCGACGAGGCCGTGTACGACCGCCTCGACGCGGTCGCCGACACGGTGTCGTCGGCGGTGTCCGAGGCGCTCTCGGCTGCCGGCGTCGCCCATCGGGTCCAGCACGCGGGCAACCTGTTCAGCGTCGTCTTCGGCGATTTCGAGCGGGCACCGCGCACCTATGCCGAGGTGCAGGCGCAGGAGGCGTACCGCTACCGCGCCTTCTTCCACGCGATGCTCGACCAGGGCGTCTCGCTGCCGCCGAGCGTGTTCGAGGCGTGGTTCGTCACGGCGGCGCACGACGACGCGGCCGTCGACCGCATCCTGAACGCCCTCCCCGCGGCCGCCCGCGCCGCGGCCGCCGCCACCCCCGCCGCCTGACCCCGCCCCTCCGCCGAGTTGCGACATCATGTCGCAACTCACCCCGGATTCCGGCAACGAGTCACGACTCGATGTCCGTCAGGCGTCGGGAGCGGCGGGTTCGCGCGAGAGGGACTCGACGTAGGTGTACGTGGCTGTCGCGGGCCAGCCGTCCGCATCCAGCAGGGCGTAGACGTCGAAGTTGAGCGTTCCACCGCCGCCGGCGGCACGGCGGAGCGTGCGCGGCGGTGCGTCCGACGATGAGCGGATGGTCACCGTCTGCGGCTCCGCGCCCGAACGGAGAAGGCGGGCGCGGAAGGTGGTGGTCCGGGTCATCCCACCACTCTCCCACGCCCGCCCGGAGGACGGGACCGGAGTCCCTAGGCTTGGCCGTGCGACGCCCTCGAGCGCCGCGACAGCGAGTCGATGATCACCGCGAGCAGCAGGACGGCGCCCGTGATCATGAAGCGGTACGACGAGTCCAGGTTGAGGAGCGTCAGGCCGTTCGAGATCGACTGGATGACCAGGATGCCGAGCAGCGCCGACCACGCGGAGCCGCGCCCGCCGAACAGGCTCGTTCCGCCGATGACCGCCGCCGCGATGGCGTTCAGGTTGGTGTCGGTTCCGCCGGAGCCCGCGCCCACCGACGCCAGGCGGGCGGCCGCGAGCAAGCCGCCGACCGCCGCGAACGTCGAGCAGAGGATGAACACGCTGATGAACACGCGGTTCACCCGGATACCGGCTCGACGCGCCGCCTCCACCGATCCGCCGACGGCGAAGACCGAGCGTCCCCACCGGGTGCGGGTGAGGAAGAAGTTCATCACGATGACGAGCACCACGAAGAACAGGAACATGGCGCCCGTGCCGCGGTCGGTGGAGAGGTACCAGACGCTGATGCACAGTCCGACGAGCAGCAGAGCGGCCTTGATGGCGACGACCGCCATCGACCCCTCGGAGAGCCCCGCGTTCCTGCGTCGCACGTTGCGCCGGAAGTCGGAGAAGAACATCCCGCCCGCCGCGATGACCGCCAGAGCGTAGGCCGCCCACGGCGGCAGGAACCACTGCTGCGCGAACTTCACGATCCACGAGTCGTAGGGGATGTTGATCGAGCTGTTCGCGCCGAGGATCCACAGCTGGAGGCCGAGGAAGCCGAGCAGACCGGCCAGCGTGATCACGAAGCTCGGGACGCCGAACCGGGTGAACAGGAAGCCGTAGAGCAGGCCGATCGCCGAACCGGCGAGGATGGCGACGATCACCGTGAGCCAGAGCGGCCAGTGCAGCTGCGTGAAGCCGACGCCGAGGATGGCCGCCGCCACACCGCTCACCGACCCGACAGATAGGTCGATCTGGCCGAGCAGCAGCACCAGCACGATGCCGATCGAGATCGTGCCGATCGCGGCGCACTGCAGGGTCAGGTTGACCAGGTTGTTCGCGCTGAGGAAGTTGGGGTTGAGGATCTGGAACACGACCCAGATCACGACGAGTCCGATGACGACCGGCAGCGATCCGAGGTCGCCGCCGCGCACCCGGCGCCCGAAGGCGCGGACGGCGCCGCCGAGCCCTTCGTCGCGGATGATCCGCTCGTCCTGGAGGTCCGCCGCCAGTTCGGCAGGCGTCTCTGGTGCCTTGGTCATGCTTCCGGGCTCCGTTCGATGGATTCTTCGGCCTCCATGAGCCGTTCGGCGCGACGCACCACGACGTTGTCGGTCGCGCCGGTGATGGCGGAGATGATGTCCTCGTAGCTGACCTCCGGCACGCGGAAGTCGCCGTTGTTGCGGCCGAGCCGCAGCACGGCGACGCGGTCGGCGACGGCCTGGACGTCGGCCATGTTGTGGCTGATCAGGATGACGCCGAGCCCGCGCTCACGGAGCCGCTCGATGAGGTTGAGCACCTCGGCGGTCTGTGCGACGCCGAGGGCGGCGGTCGGCTCGTCGAGGATGACGACGCGCGGGTCGCCGATGAGCGACCGGGCGATCGCGACGGTCTGCCGCTGGCCGCCGGACAGCGACGCGACGGCGATGCGGACGGAGGGGATGCGCGCCGACAGCTGCCGGAGCAGGCTCCACGACCGCTTCTCCATCTCCTCCTCGTCGAGCGTGCCCTTGCTGATCTCGCGGCCGAGGAACAGGTTGGAGACGACGTCGAGGTTGTCGCACAGGGCGAGGTCCTGGAAGACGGTGGCGATGCCGAGCTGACGGGAGGCGGCGGGCGATGGGATGCTCACCTCCTGGCCGTCGAACTCGATCGTCCCCGCATCCTGCGGGTGGACGCCCGCGAGGATCTTGACGAGCGTCGACTTGCCGGCGCCGTTGTCGCCGACCAGGGCGACGACCTCTCCCGGGTAGACGTCGAGGTGGATGTCGGTGAGCGCTTGGACGGCGCCGAACCCTTTCGAGACCCCCCGCAGGGAGAGGACGGGGCGGCGTGAGGACCGCTCCTCGTCCACGATCGCGGATTCCATGGTCACGGCGTTCTCCTTCGAGCTGTGCGCAGCATGCTTCCTGTTCTCAGGGTAGAGCGGAACCCGGCCCGGGGCGCCCCCCCGCTGTGAAGGCGGGAGGCGCTGTCCGGGCCGGGCATCCGTCGATCGGTTACTTGATGCCGTACTTCTCGCAGTCGGCCTTGTAGTCGGCGGTGCAGATCTTGGCAGCCGAGTCCGAGCCGTAGAACTCGTCCTTGACCACCGTGCTCTCGATGTTGTCCGTCGTCACCGACACCGGGGTCAGCAGGAAGGACTGGATCGCCGCGCCGCCCGCGGTGTCGACCGTGGTGTCGCCCTTCGGCTTGTTGCCCTTGGTCAGGTCGACGGCGAGCTCCGCCGCCTTCTCGGCCTCCGGCTTGAGCGCCTTGTACACGGTCATGTACTGGTCGCCGGCGAGGATGCGCTGGATGCCGGCGAGCTCAGCATCCTGACCCGTGACGGGCGGGAGCGGGCTCAGGTTGGCCGCCTTCATGGCCGCGATCGCGCCACCGCCGGTGCCGTCGTTCGCCGCGTAGACGCCCTTGATCTGGTCCTTGAACTGCGAGACCTGGCCGGACACCCAGTCCTGGGCCTTCGCGGGGTCCCATCCGGGTGTGTCGTACTCGGCGAGCACCTTGTAGCCGCTGGAGTCGATGACGCTGTGCGCGCCCTTCTTGAAGAGGGTCGCGTTGTTGTCGGTCGGCGAGCCGTTGACCATCAGGATGCCGCTGCCGGAGGGCACGCCGTCCTTCTTCAGCTTGTCGACGAGGGCCTGGCCCTGCAGCTGGCCGACCTTCTCGTTGTCGAACGAGATGTAGTAGTCGCTGTCCGGGCTGTTGATGAGACGGTCGTACGAGATGACGGGCACGTTCTTGGCCTTGGCCTCGCCGACGATCGATGCGGCGGCCTCGCCGTCGAACGGGTCGAGGACGAGCACCTTGACGCCCTGGGTGAGCATCGACTCCGCCTGCTGCTGCTGCTTGCTGGCGTCGCCGTCGGCGTTCGCATAGAGGACCTTGCAGCCGGAGCAGAGCTCCTTGACCTTCGCCTCGAAGAAGGGCTTGTCCGCCGCCTCGTAGCGGGCGGTGACCGAGTCAGGCAGGAGCAGACCGATCTGGGCGTTTGCGGCGTCGCCGGTGCTTCCTCCGCCGGAGCCGTTTCCGGATCCGTTCGAACAGGCTGTGAGAGTGACGGCTGTGAGCAGGATCGCGGCCGACGCGATGACCGCTCTCTTGGTGGCGATCTTCATTGAAAAACCTCCGATTCGGCACCGCCTTCGTTGGCGGCTGGGTTGAGTGTGCCAGCCGGGGGGTTTGGCGTCAAGAGTTGAAGACAATGGTTTCGATAACGGTTCGGACCGTCTTCGGGGGACACTCCGCCGGGAGGATCAGTACGAGACGCCGTCCGGTGAGAGGGAGACGCAGTCGACGGCGTAGGCGACCGCGCCGAGCGCCGCGGCGCGCACCCCGAGCTGGGCCTGGACGATGTCCGGCATGAGGTCGGGGTTGACGATGATCGAGCGCTCGACCGCATGCCGCAGCGGGCCGAGCAGCAGCTCGCCCGCGCGCGACAGTTCGCCGCCGACGATCACCCGCTCCGGGTCGATCAGATTGCACAGGTTCGCGGTCGCGACGCCGATGTGGCGTCCGGCGTCGCCGATGGCGCGGATGCAGCGCGCATCCCCGGCCATCGCCTGCAGCACGACGTCGCCGAGCTTGAGGCTGCCGAGGTGGTCGCGCAGCTCGTCGAGGATGGCGGGGCCGCCCGCGAGCGCCTCCAGGCATCCCCGGTTCCCGCAGCGGCAGAGCGGTCCGTTCTCGCGGATCGTGGTGTGGCCGAACTCGCCGGCGACCCCGTGGTTGCCGCGGAACAGCTGGCCGTTGAGCAGAAGGCCCGCGCCGATCCCGTCGCCGACGTCGATGGTGATGGTGTTGCGCTTGCCGCGGCCGGCGCCGAAGCGCGACTCGCCGAGCGCCGCGAGGTTGGCGGCGTTGTCGACGAAGACCGGGCGCTTGATCCTCCGCTCCATCGACTCGGCGATCACGACGCCGTCCCACCCGCGCATGATGCCGCTGCGGGCGATCGTCCCGCTGGCGCGGTCGATCGGGGCGGGGACGGCGATGCCGACGGCGAGCAGGTCGTCGCGGGACGCATCCACCGACTCGAGCATGTCGTTCAGGAGCAGCGAGACCTTGTCGAGCTCGTTGTCGGCCCGGTGGTCCCGGGCGAGCGGCATGTGGTTCTCGGCGACGACCGTGTGGGCGACATCCGCCAGGGCGACCCGCAGGTGCCTGGTCGAGAAGTGCACGCCGACGACCAGTCCGAGGGCGTGCGCCAGGGTGACGTGCTGGGCGCGCCGGCCGGAGCGGATGCTCTGCGTCGTGTGCAGGACGCCGGAGGTCGAGAGCTCCTTGACGATGTTCGAGACGGTCGCGGGGGAGAGCCCGGTCGCGCCGGCGAGCTCGACCTGCGTGAGGCCGCCGTGCTTCTTGATGGCATCGACGATGCGGGCTCGGTTGGCTTCACGAAGTGAAGTCTGCGAACCCGGAGTTCGTCGCTGCGTTGCCACGACGAGAAGGATACATGGCCGGGCACGGCGGCCGATCACAAGTGAAAGTAATGCGTTTGTGAGATTCCTATGACCATCCGGACCGCCCGGCTTGGCAGGATAGAGCTATGGCCGATCTGCACGTTCACCCCGACCGCTTGGAGATCCACCTCACGCGGGCCGAGAAGGTGCTGGCCATGAAGCGCGAGGATCTGGTGGTGCCGCGGGACAGCATCCGCTCGGTCGCCATCACCGAGGACCCGTGGATCTGGATCCGCGGTATCCGCGCGCCGGGGGCCGCCGTCCCGCTGACGCTGTCGATCGGAACGTGGAAGTTCCACGGCGGCAAGGACTTCCTGCTCATCAAGGGCAAGCAGCGCGCGGCGGTGGTGATCGATCTCGACGGGGAGGAGTACTCCCGCGTCATCGTGTCGACGCCGCATGCCGCCCGCCTGGTGGAGGCCCTCCGCGTCGACGGCAGCGAACTCGCCGCCGACGGCATCATCGACTGACGGTCAGCTGTTCTCGGCGACGACGAACAGGATCAGGCCGATCGCCGGGATCCCGCCCTCGACCAGTGCCAGGAGCCAGAACCGCCGGGCGATCGTCAGGAGAACCAGCGACGCCAGCACCATGCAGACGCCGCAGAAGAAGATGAGGCCGAACCCCACATCGCGGAGCGTGGTCCAGTAGAGCACGAGCCCCACCAGCGACCCGCCCGCGAGGAAGAGGTTGTAGAAGCCCTGGCTGTACGCGACGGGCCGCACCACGTCGGCGTCGTGCTGGGAGCCGATGCCGAACCTGCTCCACACGCCCGGTCCTGACCAGAGCACGCTCTGCACCGCGAAGAACCCGAGGTGCACGAGCGCCGCCGCGGCGATGAGGATGCTCCCGATGATCGCCATGCCGGGAGGATACGCTGCCGACCATGGAGACGTTGCAGACGACGTGCGTCATCGTCGGGGGCGGCCCGGCCGGGATGATGCTCGGCCTGATCCTGGCGCGCAATGGCGTCGATGTGGTTGTGCTCGAGAAGCACGCCGACTTCTTCCGCGACTTCCGCGGGGACACCATCCACCCGTCGACCATCGGCGTGCTCGGCGAGCTGGGGCTGCGCGAGCGGTTCCTCGGACTCCCGCACACCAGCGTCGGGGCGCTGGACGTGGTGGTGAACGGCAACCGCCTGCACCCCATCGACTTCGGCCGGCTCGCGCCGCCGGACGACTTCCTCGTGCTCGCGCCGCAGTGGGACTTCCTGAACTTCCTCGCGGAGGACGCCCGGCGTCACCCGAACTTCCGCTTGCTGATGCAGACCGAGGCGGCGGAGCTGCTCTGGGAGGGGGATGCGGTGCGGGGCGTCCTGGCGCACGGCCCGGACGGCGACGTCGAGATCCGCGCCCGGCTGACCGTCTCGGCGGACGGCCGCGCCTCCGGGCTGCGGTCCCAGGCCGGGCTCCGGCCCCGCCGGTTCGGAGTGCCGATCGATGTGCTGTGGTTCCGCATCCCGAAGCCGGACGACCTTCCCGCGCACACGCTCGCGTACGTGGGCGGAGGCGGGATGGTCGTCACGATCGAGCGCCACGACTACGTTCAGGCGGGGCTGATCATCCCCAAAGGCGGCTACACAGAGCTGCATGCGGGCGGCCTCGGCGCCTTCCGCCGGGCCGTGATCGACGCGGCGCCGCACCTGCGCGCCGCACTCGAGACCGTCACGGACTGGGACCAGGTCAAGCTGCTCAGCGTGCAGATCGACCGGCTGCCGCGCTGGTACCGGCACGGCTACCTCGCGATCGGGGATGCGGCCCACGCGATGTCCCCGGCCTTCGGCGTCGGCGTCAACTATGCGGTGCAGGACGCGGTCGCGACCGCGAACGCCCTGACGGCGACGCTCCGCGAGCTCGGGCCGGCGGCGGGGTCGGATGCCGAGGTCGACCTGCGGCTGCTCGACGGCATCCAGCGGCGGCGGATGCCCGCGGTCGCGGCCATGCAGCGCATCCAGCTGGCGGCTCATCGCACCATCTCGCGGCCGGAGGGCGTCCGGCTGCTGCCGGAGCCGATGCCCGCACCGCTGCGGGCGGCGCTCGCCGTGGCGACGCCGGCCGTGCAGGTGGTGAGCTCCCGGCTGATCGGCCGCGGGCTGCTGCCGGAGTCGGTGTCTCCGGAGCTCCGCTGAGACTCAGCTCTGGCCGGTCGCGAGCCCGATCAGCAGCAGGGCCAGCCCGATCAACGGGAGCGACCCCTGGATGAGCGCGGGGCGGAGGTACCCGCGCCCCGTCGTGACCAGCACGATGGCCGCCGCGACCATGCACGCGGTCGTGAAGATGATGAGCGCGAGACCGGCCGCGTGCTGGCCGACCCCGTAGAGGACGAGGCCGACGACCGCGCCGATCGCGAGGAAGAGGTTGTAGAACCCCTGGTTGTAGGCCATCGGCCGCACCGTGTCGGCCGCCTCCTGGCTGGCGACGCCGAACCGGCGCCAGACCGTCGGACGGGTCCAGGCGACGCTCTCCATGAAGAAGATCGCGATGTGGAGGGCGGCGGCGAGGGTGACCACGACGGTGGCGACGACGATCATGGCGCCAGCATATCGAGCGTCCTGCGAGGCGGAGGGTTCGCCGGGCCGAGCGTTCGCCGGGCCGAGCGTGTGCCGGGCCCAGCGTGCGCCGGGCGGAGCGTCCGCCGGCCTGGCGTCTCGCGGAAACGAACGTACGGCGCGGTCAGGCGCGGACGTCGACCACCGTCCGGCCGCGCAGTCGCCCGGCGAGGATGTCCTCCGCCGCCGGGATGGCCTCGGCCAGGGAGACGAATCGGGTCATCGCGGCGAGCGCCTCCTCATCGAGGTCGGTGGCGAGCCGGCGCCAGGCGGTCTCGCGCAGGGCGAGCGGCGCATCCACCGAGTTGATGCCGACCAGGGAGACCGCACGCAGGATGAAGGGGAGCACCGTCGTCGGAAGGTCCGGGCCCTGCGCCAAGCCGCAGGCGGCGACCGTCCCGCCGTAGCGGGTCTGCGCGAGCACGGTCGCCAGCGTCTGGCTGCCGACGGAGTCGACCGCGCCGGCCCACCGCTGCGACTGCAGCGGCCGGCCCGGGGCGTCGAGCTCCGACCGGTCGATGATGGCGGTGGCGCCGAGGTCGGTCAGGTAGTCGCCCGCCTCCTCCACCCGGCCCGTGGATGCTGTGACCGGGTAACCCAGTTTCGCCAGCAGGGCGACGGCGACGGAGCCGACGCCTCCCGCCGCCCCGGTGACGAGGACGCTGTCGGCGCGCTCGGCGACCTCTCGCGGGTCGACGCCGTTCCGTTCGAGCGCGAGCACGGCCAGCATCGCGGTGAAGCCCGCCGTTCCGATGGCGGCGGCCTGCTCCGACGTGATCGCGTCGGGGATGCGGACGAGCGCGTCGCCGCTCACGCGCGCCTTCTCCGCCAGTCCGCCGTGGTGGTTCTCGCCCAGGCCCGCGCCGTTGAGAGTCACGCGGTCGCCCGGCCGCCAGCGCGGGTCGTCCGAGCGCTCGACCGTTCCGACCACGTCGATCCCGGGGATCAGCGGCGAGGTGCGGGCGACGCCGGGACGCCCGCCGACGGCCAGCCCGTCCTTGTAGTTGAGGTCGGAGAACTCGACGTCGATCGTCACATCGCCGGGCATCAGGAAGTCGTCGGTGACCCGCCGGATCTCCGCGGTGTGGGCGGTGATCCGTCCGCCGTCGACCTGCTGCTCGATCACGATCGCCCGGAAATCGCTCATGGCCTCACCCTACGCCGGAGGGTCGAGACGGCCCGGGTGAGGCTCAGTTGAGCTGCTCCGTGCCGAGTGGGAGCGCCCCGCCCGCGTAGAGCTCGAGCGCCGTGTTCTTGAGGGCGGTGAGGGCGACCCGCTGCGTCCACGGCCCGTACGAGACCCGCGCGACCCCCAGTTCCTCCAGCCGCTTCGGCGGGACCGATCCGGGGACGGCGATGACGCTCAACCTGCGCTCGCCGAGGCCGCCGACGAGCTGCTCGACCGTCCGCTCGTCCAGCTTGCCGGGGACGAAGACGCAGGTGGCCCCCTCGTCGAGGAAGGCGCGGCCGCGGCGGATCGCCTCCTCGACCTTCTCGTGGTCGGTCGGGAAGGTGCCGCGGAGGAACACATCGGTACGGGCGTTCAGGGCGAACGGCACGCCTTCGGCCTCCGCCGCCTGGATCGCGGCCCGCACGGCGGCGACCGCCTCATCGAAGGGACGGAGCCGGTCTTCGAGGTTGGCGCCGACGGCCCCCACGCCGATCGCGCGCCGGATGGTCTCGCCCGCGTCTCCGTATCCGCTCTCGAGGTCCGCGCTGACGGGGAGGTCGGTGGTCGCGACGATGCGCCCGATCATGTCGAGCATGAGGTCGAGCGGGATGTTCTCGCCGTCCTCGTAGCCGAGCGTCGCCGCGATGGAGTGGCTGGCCGTCGCGAGGGCGCGGGTGTCGGGCAGCTCAGCGATCACGCGTGCGCTGATCGCGTCCCAGACGTTGACGACCTGGAGCAGTTCCGGGGCGTCGTGGAGTCGGCGGAGTTCGGCGCCACGCGCCTGGATGTTCGTCATGGGCACACCCTACGGCGCGGACGTTCGTCGCTCTAGGATGGCCGCATGGCCCGCGCGGGGGAACCGATGGAGGTGCCGAAGAGCCGTTCGGCGCTCGGTCGGCGCGTCTCGGTGAGCTCGGTCATCGACTACGCGTTCTTCGTGTTCGGGGGTGTCGCCGCGGTCTGGCTGGCCATCCTGCTTCTCACGGACAGCTTCGAGTGGGGCTGGTTCCTGATCCTGTTCTTCGTGGTGTTCTGGCTGGTGCTCGCCTACCTGGTCCTGCCGCGGCTGCATCGCATCCTGACCGAGATCTACGTGCCGGACTACTTCATCGGCCGGGCGCGCACGAGTGACGGGCTGCTCGGCGACCCGATCAACCTCGCGCTGCTCGGCTCGGAGGCGCAGCTCGACGACGCCATGCGGGAGGCCGGCTGGACGCGCGCGGATGACGTCACCTTCCGCTCCAGCCGGCGGATCATCACGTCGACGCTGCTGCGCCGCAGCTATGACGAGGCACCGGTGAGCCCGCTGTTCCTGTTCGGGCATCAGCAGGATGTCGCGTACCAGCAGGAGGTGAAGGGCAACCCGGCGAAACGGCATCACGTGCGGTTCTGGCGGTGTCCAGAGGGCTGGCTGCTCCCGGGCGGGCACGGCGTGGACTGGCTGGCCGCCGGGACGTTCGACCGGTCGGTCGGATTCTCCCTGTTCACGCTGCAGATCACCCACAAGATCGACGCGAACACCGACATCGAGCGCGATCACATCGTCTCGACACTGCTGGATGCGGATGTCGGCGTCGACGTGTCGGTGATCCGCGACTTCTCGACCGGCTACCACGCGCGGAACGGCGGTGGGGACACGATCGAGACGGACGGCGATCTCCCGATCGTGGACCTCCGCCAGGTCGCGGTGGACGAACGGGCAGCGATGGTCGCGGCCGACGCTGCCGCCCGTCGCGCGGCCCTCGCGGAGCGCCGCCCGGTGCCGACGGCGCTCGGTGCGCTGCTGATGGCGCTGCGGGTGGTGGCCGGTGTCGGCTACATCGTGCTCAATCTGCTCGGCTGGGACCGCTTCGTGATGTCGGAGCTCGCCGGCGAGGTGGTGACGGCGAGCGAGCGGAGCGCGGTCAGCCTGGTGCTCGGCATCGCGATGGGGGTCTTCGGGGCCGGTCTTGTGTTGTACTTCGTGCTCGCCCTGCTGGTGTTCTTCGGCAGCAACTGGGCGCGGATCGCCGCGATGTCGTACAGCTCGCTGATCATCGTGATCTCGGCGATCGACTACTTCAACGGCGGCCCGCAGATCTCGTTGCGCAACAATCTGCTCGGGTTGGCCTTCGACATCCTGGTGGTCCTTGCCCTGTCGTCGAAGCGCTCGCGACTGTGGGCACGTCGCCCGCGCGGCGACGGTCGCGACGCTCGCCGCGGTCGCGGCCGTCCTGCCGCTGCGCCCGTCACGGCCGCAGGCCCGCCGCCGGTGGATTCGGCGCCGGCGGACTCGCCGACCCTCACATGAGCGGCTTCTTCCCGTCCGCCCCGCCCGCCTTGAGTGCAGACTCCTCGGCATCCAGGAACGCGAGCACCGACCGCACCGCGGGTTCCTGGTAGCGCCCCTCGGCCCGCGCCTCGAGCACGGCCTGGCGCTCCGCGGTGATCATCGTGCGACGCAGCCGCCGATACTCGAGCGGCAGGTCGGCGCGATCGTCCGGTGACGGGTTCTCGAGGGCGTCGGACAGGAACAGTGCATTGATCCGCAGTCGCTCGATCACCCGATCGTCCTCATCGCCGGTGACCTGCGACTCCAGGTGCTCCAGCCCGGCGGACTGGGCCTCGGCGAGCAGCCGCTGCATCTCGCTGGCCTCTTGCGCGAAGTCGGGAGGCGGCAGCTTCAGCCGGCGGATGATCCAGGGCAGCGCGAGCCCCTCGAGCAGCGTCCCGACCACGACGACGAAGGCGAGGAACTGCAGGAACTCACGGTGCGGGGTGTCCTCGGGGAGCAGGAACACCGCCGCGAGCGTCACGACGCCGCGGATGCCCGCGAACGAGACGGCGATGCCCGTCGGCCACGACCAGCCGCGCTCCCTCAACCGCTGCGGACCGTACCGGTAGAGCGTGGTGGTGCCGATCATCCAGAGGAAGCGGGCGAGGAAGATCGCCAGCAGGACGACGATGCTGATGACGATCGTCTGAGGGATCGTGATGCCCGAGGTGAACGCGGCCGTCAGGATGGACCGCAGCTCGAGCCCGATGAAGAGGAAGACGGCGTTCTCGAGCAGGAAGCTCACGGTCCGCCAGTTGATCGTCTCCGCGATCCGGGCCTCGGCCGTCTGGATGGTCGGCGAGCGATAGCCGAGGTACAACCCGGCGACGACCACGGCGAGCACCCCGGAACCGTGGAGCAGCTGCGACGGGATGAACGCGAGGTAGGGCGTGACGAGTGCGAGCGAGGTGTCGAGGACGGGCGAACGCAGCTGCTTGCGGATCGTGGCGAGGACGAGCCCGACGACGAGTCCGACGCCGATGCCGACCACCACGGCGAGGACGAAGTCGACGCCGACCGACACCGGGTTCACCACGCTGACGATGGCCGCGATGCTGGCGTTCAGCGCGACCAGGGCTGTCGCGTCGTTGAGCAGGCTCTCGCCCTCCAGCACGGTCACGAGTCGTCTCGGCAGCTTCACCCGCCCGGCGACCGCCTGCACGGCCACCGTGTCCGTCGGGGCGACCACCGCCCCGAAGGCGAACGCCGCAGCGAGGGTGATCGCCGGGACCACCAGGTAGGTCGCGAACCCCACCACGACGACCGTGAACGCCACCAGACCGACGGAGAGCAGCAGGATGCCGTCTCGCCTGGCCCGGACATCAACGATCGAGGTCTGGATGGCGGCCGCGAAGAGCAGGGGAGGCAGGAGGCCGAACAGGACGACCTCGGGTTCCAGCGCCACCTCCGGCACGCCCGGCACGAAGGACGCGGCGGCCCCGACGAAGACGAGCACGACGGGGGCCGACCAGCCGACCCTGCGCGACAGGCCGGTGACTGTGACCGTGACGACGACGAACGACACGATCCAGACGATGGTGGAGACCGGATCCATGCTGTTCATGATGGCGGCAACACGAAGAGGCCGCCAAGGTTTCCCGCGAGTCGGTGGAGAACGTGTTCGCCCTCGGCGATGTGGACGGTTTCGCCGCCGGGATCAGGCGGCGTGGGCCTCGCAGGTCGCGGTTCCGCAGTCGTCGCACACCACGAGCTGCTCCCGGCAGGCCGGGTCGGAGCAGTTGCGCATCCGGCTGGTCGACGCGCCGCAGGTGACGCAGCGGCCGAGGACGGCGGCGTGGTCGCTGAAGGTGAGGGAGCCCCGTCCGTCGAAGACGTAGAGGGCGCCCGCCCAGAGGCCGTCGTCGCCATACGTCTCGCCGTATCGCGCGATCCCCCCGTCGAGCTGATAGACCTCCTGGAAGCCGCGGGAGCGCATCAGCGACGACAGCACCTCGCAGCGGATGCCTCCGGTGCAGTACGTGACGACGGGCTGGTCCTTGAGGTGGTCGTACGCGCCGCTGTCGAGCGCGGCGACGAACTCGCGGGTGTTGGCGACATCGGGCACGACGGCGTCCGTGAACCGTCCGATCTCGGCCTCGAAGCGGTTCCGCCCGTCGAAGAAGACGAGGTCGTCGCGTTCCTCGGCGAGCGCGTGCAGCTGGTCGGGGGAGAGGCGCTCGCCGCCGCCTCGCACGCCGTTCTCATCGACCAGCAGCTCATCGGGAGCTCCGAACGACACGATCTCGTCCCGCACCTTGACCGACAACCGGGGGAAGTCGGCGCTCGAATTGTCCGCATCCAGGCCGGATCCTTCGCTCCATTTGGCCTCGAGGCCGCGGAACGGCCCGTACTCCTTGGTGACGCGGAGGTAGCGCTTCAGCGCATCGAGCTCGCCGCCGAGCGTTCCG
Organism: Leifsonia soli; assembly: GCF_013408745.1. Taxonomy (NCBI): domain Bacteria; kingdom Bacillati; phylum Actinomycetota; class Actinomycetes; order Micrococcales; family Microbacteriaceae; genus Leifsonia; species Leifsonia soli. The sequence continues at coordinate 3,168,550 of NZ_JACCBJ010000001.1, forward strand.
TTGATGCCGTGGGCCGAGAGCAGGATGCGCCCCCGCAGTCCCAGCCGTTCGCACAGTTCCCGCTGCCAGAGCCGGACCGCCTCCGGGTCGGGCAGCGGCGCGAAGACGTAGAACAGCAGAATCTTGGGGACGGCCACCGCCTCATCGTAGGCGAGTGGTTCCGCGGCCGGCCGAATCGTAGGATCGTGAAGGCTGTGAGCGCCCGCAGTCTAGTTCGCCTCCCGTTCAGACTGGTAGGACAGGGTCGAGAACGCCCCTCCGGAGCGTGCCCCTGACAGAAAGGCGGGTTGTTGCGAACCCTGGTCATCATCCCGACCTATGACGAACGAGAGAACGTCGGCTCGATCGTCGGACGCGTGCGTGCGTCCGTTCCGGACGCGGACGTGCTCGTCGTCGACGACAACTCTCCGGATGGCACGGGTGAGCTGGCCGATGCGCTCGCCGCAACGGACGCCAGCGTGCATGTGCTGCACCGCACGGGGAAGGAAGGCCTCGGGGCCGCCTACCGCGCGGGGATGCAGTGGGCGCTCGACGCGGGCTACGACGTCATCGTCGAGATGGATGCGGACGGCTCGCACCAGCCAGAGCAGCTTCCGCGCCTGCTGGGTGCGGTCCGGTCGCCCGATTCGCCGGCCGGAGCGGACGTCGTCCTGGGTTCGCGCTGGGTCGACGGCGGGGGAGTGGTGAACTGGCCGGCCCGCCGCCGGCTGATCTCCCGCGGAGGCAGCGCGTATTCCCGCGTTGCTCTCGGGCTGCCGGTTCGGGATGTCACCGGCGGCTACCGGGCATTCACGGCGGACGCGCTGGAGCGCCTGCACTACGAGCGCACCGAGAGCCAGGGCTACTGCTTCCAGATCGACATGACGCGTCGGGCACACGACGTGGGTCTCCGGATCGTCGAGGTGCCCATCACCTTCGTCGAGCGGGAACGCGGCGCTTCGAAGATGGGCGGCGGGATCGTGGTGGAGGCCATGCTCCGTGTGACGCTGTGGGGTCTGGCCGGTCTGCCCCGGCGCTTCCGCAGGCATCCCTCCCCGGTGGAACCGGAACCCGCAGCGCGGGCGTAGCGTGGCGGTATGGCCAACGATCCCCTGGAGCGCTTCGGCGCTGTACCCCTCTTCCGTGTCTCGAGCGACGACGTCGCGGACGGGCGTCCCCTGTCCCGCGCCCAGTGGGGCGCCGGCGGTGGCGGCGACGACATCTCGCCGCAGCTCTCGTGGAGCGGCTTCCCCGCCGAGACGAAGAGCTTCGCGGTGACCATCCATGACCGGGACGCCCCCACCGGCTCCGGGTTCTGGCACTGGGCCGTCTACAACATCCCCGCCTCCGTCACCGAGCTGGCCGCCGGTGCCGGCGCCGAGGGCGGCGCGAACCTTCCGGCCGGCGCCTCCATGCTCTCCAACGAGATGCGGTCGAAGAGCTTCACGGGCGCCGGGCCTCCGCCCGGAACGGGAACCCACCGCTACGACATCGTGGTGCATGCACTGGATGTCGAGCGCCTCGACCTCGACCCCGAGTCGACGCCGGCCGTCCTGGGCTTCAACGCGCACTTCCACACCCTCGCCCGGGCGGTGATCGCGCCGATCGCCACGGCGGGAGACATCTGATCGCCGGAGGCCCGCTTCGACCGCGGGCCCAGTCCGCAGTCGGCGCGTCCGGTCAGTGCTTGACGCCGGTGAAGGCGAGCACGCCGCCGAGCCCGATCATGAGCACACCGCCGGTCGCTCCGAGGCGCTCCACCCGTTTGGGCGAGCGTCCGAACCACTGCCGAGCGGTGCCGGCGGCGAGCGCCCAGACGCTGTCGAACATCAGCGCCAGCACGAGGAAGACCACGCCCAGTTCGAACATCTGCAGGGGGATCCCGCCCGCCCGGTAGTCGACGAACTGCGGCAGCACCGCGACGAAGAAGACGAGCGACTTCGGGTTCGTCAGCCCGACGACGAATCCTTCGCCGAGGATGCGCGCCCAGGATCGCCGCGGCGGGGTCGCCTCGTGCGTGACGGCGGTGTGCCGTCGATGACGGATCGCCTGGATGCCCAGGTAGACGAGGTAGGCGGCGCCTGCGAACTTGATGATCGTGAACAGGACGAGCGACTCCGCGACGATCGCCCCGATCCCCAGGGCGACCGCGATCACCAGCGGGAGCATCCCGAGCGCGTTCCCGAGGACGCTGAGCAGACCGCCGAGCCGCCCCAGGGCCAGGGAGCGCCCGATGACGAACAGCACGCTCGGTCCCGGGATCACGATCAGCGCGATCGACGCGAGGGCGAACGCGAGCAGTGACGGGCCGGGGACCATGTGCCGAGCGTAGGGGAGGTAGGTTCGTTACGTGAAGCTCCACAACGTTCGTGTGCACAGCAGCGAGGAGAACCTCGCCCGTCAGGACCAGCTCGCGTGGAAGATCGCGGAGGTCGCGGCCGACCCGGTGGAGGTCGACGCGGAGGTCACCGAGATGGTGATCAACCGGGTGATCGACAACGCGGCCGTCGCCGCAGCCTCCCTGACCCGGCGACCTGTCGTGTCGGCCCGGTCGCAGGCCCTCGCGCATCCGATCCCGTCGCGGCAGCTGGAGGAGCTCACCGAGTCGGTGGATCACCCGCAGGACGGCTCGACGGTGTTCGGCGAGGAGCCGGCCGTACGTGTGTCGCCGGAGTGGGCCGCCTGGGCGAACGGGGTCGCAGTGCGCGAGCTCGACTTCCACGACACCTTCCTGGCCGCGGAGTACTCCCACCCGGGCGACAACATCCCCCCGATCATCGCGGTCGCGCAGCACGCGGGACGCGCCTACGGCCTGACCGGGCGGGACCTCGTTCGCGGCATCGCGACCGGTTACGAGATCCAGATCGATCTGGCGCGAGCGATCAGCCTGCATCGGCACAAGATCGACCACGTCGCGCACCTGGGTCCGTCCGCTGCGGCGGGCATCGGCACTCTGCTGCACCTTCCACCCGAGACCATCTATCAGGCGATCGGCCAGGCGCTTCACACCACGACCGCGACCCGGCAGTCCCGCAAGGGCGAGATCTCCAGCTGGAAGGCCCATGCGCCCGCCTTCGCCGGGAAGATGGCGGTCGAGGCCATCGACCGCGCACTGCGCGGTGAGACCAGCCCCACCCCGATCTACGAGGGGGAGGACGGGGTGATCGCCTGGCTGCTCGACGGCCCGGACGCGTCGTACGACGTCCCCCTGCCGGAGGCCGGGGAGCCTAAGCGGGCGATCCTCGACTCGTACACCAAGGAGCACTCTGCGGAGTATCAGGCCCAGGCATGGATCGACCTCGCGAGGAAGCTGCACCGCGAGCACCCGGAGGCGGCTGATCCGTCGCAGGTGGAGAGCATCGTCATCCACACGTCGCATCACACGCATTACGTGATCGGCTCGGGTGCGAACGATCCGCAGAAGTACGATCCGACGGCCTCGCGGGAGACGCTCGACCACAGCATCCCGTACATCTTCACGGTGGCCCTGCAGGACGGCGGCTGGCATCACGTGGAGTCCTACCTCCCTTCGCGTGCCGCGCGTCCGGACACCGTCGAGTTGTGGGGGAAGGTCACGACGTCCGAGGAAGCAGAGTGGACCCGCCGCTATCACTCGACCGACCCGGCGGAGAAGGCCTTCGGAGGCCGCGTCGTCATCCGTCTGGCGGACGGCCGCGTCATCGAGGACGAGATCGCGGTCGCAGACGCCCATCCGCTCGGCGCTCGGCCGTTCGTGCGAGCCGACTATGTCGCGAAGTTCCGCATGCTGGCGGCCGATGTGCTGGAGCAGGACGAGATCGAGCGGTTCCTCGCGCTCGCCGGCCGCCTGCCCGAACTGAGCGCCTCCGAGCTGGGCGGTCTGACCATCACCGCACGGCCGGGACTTCTGGCCGCGACCCCCTCGCCGAAGGGACTCTTCTAGATGCTGTATTCGTCCGTTCCCGCGCATGAGAAGCGCGCGGCCTTCCGCGCCCGGTTGGCGTCGGGTGAGCTGATCCGGATGCCGGGGGCATTCAATCCGTTGAGTGCCCGCCTGATCGAGCGGAAGGGCTTCGAGGGCGTCTACATCTCGGGGGCCGTCCTCTCCGCGGATCTGGGGCTGCCGGACATCGGTCTGACGACGCAGACGGAGGTCGCCGCCCGATCCGCTCAGATCACGCGGATGACGGACCTTCCGGCCCTGGTCGACGCCGACACGGGATTCGGCGAGCCGATGAACGTCGCCCGTACCGTCCAGGCGCTGGAGGATGCCGGCGTCGCCGGTCTGCACATCGAGGACCAGGTCAACCCCAAGCGGTGCGGCCATCTCGACGGTAAGCAGGTGGTGGACGAGGACACGGCGCTCAAGCGCATCCGGGCCGCCGTCGATGCTCGCCGCGACGGCAACCTCCTGATCATGGCCCGCACGGACATCCGCGCGGTCGAGGGGCTCGCCGCCGCGATCGACCGCGCGAAGGCGCTCGTCGATGCGGGCGCCGACGCGCTGTTCCCGGAAGCGATGGCGGACCTCTCCGAGTTCGAGGCCATCCGCGCTGCCGTGGACGTGCCGGTGCTGGCGAATATGACCGAATTCGGGAAGAGCGACCTCTTCACCGTCGACCAGTTGCGCGATGTCGGGGTGAATATCGTCATCTGGCCGGTGTCTCTCCTGCGTCTGGCGATGGGCGCCGCCGAGCGCGGCCTCGACCAGCTGGTCGATTCGGGCACGCTGAAGCCGATGCTGGACGACATGCAGCATCGCGCCGACCTGTACGACCTGATTGACTACGAGGGCTACAACGCCTTCGACACGTCGGTGTACAACTTCGACGTGCGGAAGTAGCGCCCTCTCTCGAAACCGTCCGTCGGCGGCGATCCCGTCAGCAGCGAAGGAGCTCATATGACCGACCCTGAGATCCACAAGGGCCTCGCCGGCGTCGTGGTGGACACGACCACCATCTCCTCGGTGAACCCGCAGACGAACTCGCTGCTGTACCGCGGTTACCCGGTTCAGGAGCTCGCCGCGCACTGCTCCTTCGAGGAGGTGGCCTATCTGCTGTGGCACGGCGAACTGCCCACGCCGGAGCAGCTGGTCGCCTTCGAGTCCCTGGAGCGTTCGCTGCGTCGCCTGGACGATCGCACGCGTCGCGCCCTCGACGACATCCCGGCGTCCGCCCACCCGATGGACGCGCTCCGTACCGCGGTGAGTCAGCTCGGAGGCCTCGACGCGACGCTTCAGCAGCCCGACAGCATCCTGGACCCGGAGCTGAACGAGGGCCGCGCCCTCTACCTGTTCGCGCAGCTGCCGGCGATCGTGGCGTACATCCAGCGTCGCCGTCGCGGACTCGACCCGGTCGAGCCGCGCGACGACCTGGACTACTCGCGCAACTTCCTCTGGATGACGTTCGGCGAGGTTCCCGACGACGTCGTGGTCGACGCGTTCCGTGTCTCCCTCGTCCTGTATGCGGAGCATTCGTTCAACGCCTCCACGTTCACGGCGCGGGTGATCGCTTCGACACTGTCGGACGTCTATTCGGCGGTGACCGGCGCCATCGGCGCGTTGAAGGGCCCGCTGCACGGTGGGGCGAACGAGGCCGTCATGCACGCCTTCGAGGAGATCCGGACCGCCGATCGTGCTGAGGAGTGGCTGGACGCGGCCCTCGCCGAGAAGCGCAAGATCATGGGTTTCGGTCACCGCGTGTACAAGAACGGCGACTCGCGGGTGCCGACCATGCACGCATCCCTGGTGGTGCTCGCCGACCACTACGACCGCCGCGATCTCCTCGACCTGTACGACGCTCTCGAGAACGCCATGGGCGAGCGCAAGAACATCAAGCCGAACCTCGACTATCCGTCCGGCCCTGCCTACAACCTGATGGGTTTCGACACCGAGACGTTCACCCCGCTGTTCGCAGCGGCACGGGTCACCGGCTGGACCGCGCACGTGTTCGAGCAGTACGCGGCCAACTCGCTGATCCGGCCTCTGTCGCAGTACACCGGCCCGGCGGAGCGTCACCTGGAGCGCTGACGCCAGCCCTGACGCCAGCGCTGACGCCACGTCCGTCGCCGCCGCCAGCGCTGCGCCCACCGTGGCCCGCAGCGCTCGTCGGCACCACCGGATCAGCGGTAGAGCAGGAGAGCGTCTCCCTGTCCGCCACCGCCGCACAGCGCGACCGCAGCTCGCCCGGAGCCTCGCCGCGCCAGCTCGTGCGCCGCGTGGCCCGCGAGCCGCGCGCCGGACGCGCCGATCGGATGCCCCACGGCGATCGCGCCGCCGTGGATGTTCACCCTGTCCGGATCGAGACCCAGGTCTGCCATCGACTGCAGTGCTACCGCTGCGAAGGCCTCGTTGATCTCGACCAGGTCGAGGTCCGCCGCACTCCAGTCGGTCCGCCGGAGTGCTGCGTCGATCGCCCGCGACGGCTGCGAGTGCAGCGAGTTGTCCGGACCGGCGACCTGTCCGCTCGCCCCCACCAGCGCGAGCCAGGGCAGCCCGAGCCGCTCCGCGTTCTCGCGGCTGGTCAGCACCAGCGCCGCCGCCCCGTCGCTCAGGGGCGAGGAGTTGCCCGCCGTCAGCGTCCCGCTCTCCGCGAAGCTCGGCCGCAGTCGCGAGAGCGTCTCGGCCGTCGAGTCGGGTCGCACCCCCTCGTCCGTCCGCACGACGAGCGGTTCGCCTTTCCGCTGCGGGATGGTCACCGGCGCGACCTCGTCGTCGAAGACCCCGCTTGCGGCTGCTGCTCCCGCGCGCTGGTGGGATCGCGCCGCGAAGTCGTCCTGCGCCTCCCGCGTCAGCCCGAGCTTCTCCGTGTAGCTCTCGGTGGAGGCACCCATCGAGATCCCGTCGAACGCATCCGTCAGCCCGTCGTGCGCCGCGGAGTCGAGCGCCTGGATGGAGCCGTAGCTCCAGCCGAGCCGTGACCCGGGCAGGATGTGCGGCGCATTCGTCATCGACTCCTGCCCTCCCGCCACGACCACGGTCGCCTCGCCTGCTCGGATCAGCCGAGCAGCGTCGATCACGGCCGCGAGGCCCGACAGGCACACCTTGTTGATCGTGGTTGCGGGCACGTCCCACCCGATCCCCGCGCCGATCGCCGTCTGACGGGCCGGATTCTGTCCGGCTCCCGCCTGAAGCACCTGACCGAAGAGGACGGTGTCGACGGCGTCCGCCCCGACTCCCGACCGGTCGAGCGCTTGCTTCACGGCGATCGTCCCCAGCTGCACCGCGCTCAGTGAGGCGAGTGCCCCCTTGATCTTCCCCAGCGGCGTGCGCGCGGCGGACAGGATGACGACCTCTTCGGTGCTCATGGGCTACTCCTTCGTGCCTGGTCCTCCCATTGTCACACCGCGCACGACGGGCGCACCGGTAGGCTTGGGGCTCGTGACTGCACGCGTTTTGATCAAGGACCTGGCCGCCCTCCCCGACGGCCCCGTGAGCGTCGCCGGATGGGTCGAGACCGTCCGCGACCAGAAGAAGGTGCAGTTCGTCGTTCTGCGCGACGAGTCGGGAGCCGTCCAGCTGGTCAACCCGCGGACCGTCGGCGACGACGGCGTGGTGATCGCCGATGAGCCCGCGACCACCATCTCCGCTCTCTCGCAGGGCAGCTTTGTGCGGGCCACGGGCGAGCTGAAGCACGACGAGCGCGTCAAGCTCGGTGGCATCGAGATCAGACTGACCTCCCTCGAGGTCGAGACGGCCGCCATCCCGGAGACTCCGATCGCCGCCGACAGCGGCATCGACAAGCGCATGGACTGGCGCTTCCTCGACCTGCGCGAGCCGCGCCACAACCTCATCTTCCGCGTGCAGACGACCTTCGAGCACGCCCTCCGCCAGTACTGGGTGGAGAACGGCTTCGTCGAGATCCACACGCCCAAGCTGATGGCCTCCGCCTCCGAGTCGCGCGCCGAGCTGTTCGAGCTTCCGTACTTCGAGACCACCGCCTACCTGGCGCAGAGCCCCCAGATCTTCAAGCAGATGGCGCAGGCCGCCGGCTTCGGCCGTGTGTTCGAGATCGGCCCGGCGTTCCGTGCCGACCCCAGCTTCACCAGCCGTCACGCCACCGAGTTCACGAGCGTCGACACCGAGATCAGCTGGATCGACAGCCACGAAGACGTCATGAAGGTGCACGAGGACCTCCTGGTCGCCGGCTTCACCGCCGTCAAGGAGAAGCACGGCGAGGAGATCGAGCGCCTGTTCGGCGTCGAGATCACCGTGCCGTCGACGCCGTTCCCGCGCATCCCGCTCGCCGAGGCGAAGCGCATCGTCGCCGAGCGCGGTTACGAGGTCCAGCGCGAGGACGACGACATGGACCCGGAGGGCGAGCGCCAGATCTCGGCCTACGTCAAGGAGACCTACGGCCACGAGTTCGTCTTCCTGACGGACTACGCCGCCAGCATCCGGCCGTACTACCACATGCGTCATCCCGAGGACCCGTCGATCACCCGCAGCTACGACCTGATCTTCAACGGCGTCGAGATCTCGACGGGGGCTCAGCGCGAGCATCGCGTCGACATCCTCGAGAAGCAGGCGGTCGAGAAGGGTCTCTCCGTCGAGGAGCTCGAGGATGTGCTGGCGTTCTTCCGGTACGGCATCCCGCCCCACGGCGGCTTCGGCATGGGCCTTGCGCGCGTGCTGATGCTCATGCTGCACCTCTCGAACCTGCGCGAGACGACCTACCTCTTCCGTGGGCCGACCCGCCTGACGCCGTAGCGCCCGAGCCGGCGGTGGGCAGAGCCGTCCAGCTGTCGCCCGCCACCAGCACGTGCCCCAGGAAGCGGAGGCCGAGTGTCGCCGCGGACTGGTCGAGCCGGCGGGTGAGCATGAGGTCGGCGACGGATGCGTCGAGCACTCCGGACGGATGGTTGTGCGCGACCGCGAACGACCGGCCGCCGCGGGTGAGTACCGCCTGAAGGACGTCGGCCGGCTGAACGCTCGTCTCATCCACGCCGCCGTCCTGCAGGAGCACCAGCTCGAGCGGACGCGACGCGCGATCGGCGACGACGACCACGAAGCGTTCCGAGTCGCGGTGCAGGAGCTCGGGCCGGACCACATCGGCGACGGCCTTGTGGTCGGTGAGCCTGGTCCACGTGGACGACGCCCCGGCTCGCCGCCAGATCTCGATGATCGCGACGAGTCGGCCCGCGGTCGCCGGCCCGACTCCCGGTAGTCGTTCGAGCCGGGCGAAGTCCATCGTGGCCAGCCCGGGAAAGCCACCGGTCCTGCGGAGCACCGATCGCGCCAGTGCGAGGACGCTACGCCCGGTCTGCCCGGACCCCAGCACGAGGGCGAGCACCTCGTCGTCTGTGAGGGATCCGACGCCCAGTCGCCGCATCCGCTCGCGGGGGCGGTCGTGGTTCGGGATGTTCGCAAGTGCCACGTCCTCTTCTTCGTCGTCGGCCATGAGTCGACGCTACGAAGACCCCCTCTCAGGCCGGGCCGGTCGCGGGAATCTGTGGAGAAGTGCGAGCCCTCTCAGCCTGGGGACGGTTCCGGCCGGACGTGCCGCGCGGGCGCTCAGTGAATTCAAGGGAACCCCCTCCGTAGACTGGAGCGGTGGTAGCGAGCCAGGTTCACCTCGTCCGTCATGGCGAGGTGTTCAATCCCGACGGCATCCTGTACGGCAGGCTGCCGGGCTTCGGCCTCTCCAAACTCGGCCATCGCATGGCACAGGCCGCAGCAGACGACCTGCGCGAGCGGTCGCGGCCGGTCAGCGCACTCCGCGTCTCGCCGCTCCAGCGCACGCGCGAGTCCGCGGCTCCCATCGCGGCGGAGTTCGGCCTGGAGCCCGTCATCGACGAGCGCATCATCGAGCCGACCAACCGCTTCGAGGGCACGCGCATGAAGCGCGCCGTGCGCAATCCGGCGTACTGGCCGTACCTGGTGAATCCGCTTCGCCCGAGCTGGGGTGAGGCGTACACGAGCATCGAGCGCCGCATGATGGCCGCCATCCACGACGCGTTCGATTCGGTCGAGTCGGGCGATGTCGTCCTCGTCAGCCACCAGCTGCCGATCTGGGTCGCTCACCTCTCCGTCGCGGGAGAGCGCTACGCGCACGATCCGCGCAAGCGCCGCTGCGCGCTCTCCAGCATCACCACGTTCGAGCGGGTGAACGCCGACTCGGAGGTCCCGACCGACCAGGCCGAGCCTCCCGTCCATCCCGGCCGCACACCCGAAGCCCAGCGTCTGGTCGAGGTCGGCTACGTCGAGCCCGCCGCGAGCCTCCAGTCCGCCGCCACCGATGTGGGGGCCGTGTGACCTCCGTGTCCCGCCTCCGCTCCCGCATCCTCCTGCCTGCCGCCGCCCTCGCTGCGGCGACAGCGCTCGCACTCTCCGGCTGCACGGCGAACGACGGCCTCGCGAACCAGTACCGCTCCGGCAACGGCCAGAACTACATCGCCGGCGATGGAACGGTCAGCGAGTTCGCCGCGGGCAACCGGGGGGATGCGGTGTCGTTCACCGGCACACTGCAGGACGGAAGCACGGTGTCCTCCGCCGACTACGCGGGCAAGGTTCTCGTCGTCAACTTCTGGTACGCCGGCTGTCCGCCGTGCCGGGTGGAGGCGCCGGACCTCGAATCGCTCAGCAACAAGTACAAGTCCGAGGGCGTCACCTTCCTGGGCGTCAACCTGTACGACTCCGCGCAGACGGCCGAGAGCTTCGAGAAGGAGAAGGGCGTCACGTACCCGTCCGTCCTGGACCGCGACACCGGATCCGTCCTTCTCGCATTCAGCAAGACCGTCCCGCCGAAGGCCACCCCGACGACGCTGGTCGTCGACAAGGAGGGCCGCGTCGCCGCGCGCATCCTCGGAGCGATCCCCGGCAAGAGCATCCTCGACACGCTCATCTCCGACGCCGTGGCCGAGAACTGACGTGGGCGACGTCGGTCAGATCGTCTTCAGCGGTCAGCTCCTGCTGGCGCTGCCGATCGCGCTCCTCGCCGGGCTCGTGTCGTTCGCGTCTCCGTGCGTCCTGCCCCTGGTGCCGGGGTACCTCGCCTACGTCGGCGGGATGAGCGACCCGGGGGCCAAGCGCGACCGCTCCCGCGTGCTGACGGGCGTCGCCCTGTTCGTCCTCGGGTTCGCCATCGTGTTCGTCGCCTACGGGGCCGCGTTCGGAGCGCTCGGCTACTGGCTGGTGCGCTGGCAGGATGTCGTGGTCCGGGTGCTCGGAGCCCTCGTGATCGTCATGGGTCTGGTGTTCATCGGCCAGTTCTCGTTCCTGCAGCGGACCATCAAGCCCTCGTGGCGCCCGGCCACCGGACTGATCGGCGCCCCCCTCCTCGGCATCGTCTTCGGGTTGGGATGGACGCCGTGCATCGGGCCGACGCTCGCCGCCATCAGCGCGCTGAGCGTCGGAAGCGGTTCGCCCTGGCGCGGCGCCCTGCTGGGGCTCTTCTACTGCATCGGCCTCGGCATCCCGTTCCTCCTCGTGGCCCTCGGGTTCGACTGGGTGGCGGGGTCCGTCGCCTTCATCAAGCGGCACATCCGTGTCATCAACATCATCGGAGGCGTTCTGCTCGTGGCCATCGGAGTCTTGATGGTGACCGGCCTGTGGAGCGAACTCATGTCCCAGTTCTTGGCGGTGATCCAAGGTTTTGAGCCGGCCCTCTGATCACATCGACGCGCCTCCCCAGCGGGAGGACCCGGAGGTCGTCCAGCCGAAGCTGGGCCCGACCGGGTGGATCCGCTGGTTCTGGCGTCAGCTCACCAGCATGCGCACGGCGCTGTTCCTGCTGCTGCTGCTCGCCATCGCCGCCGTCCCCGGGTCCCTCGTCCCGCAGCGGAGCTCGGACCCGAACGGCGTCACCAAGTACTTCAGCGAGAACCCGTCGCTCGCGCCCGTGCTCGACAAGCTGCAGTTCTTCGACGTCTACACCTCCGTGTGGTTCTCGGCGATCTACCTGTTGCTCTTCGCCTCCCTGATCGGGTGCATCATCCCGCGCACGCGGCACCACTTCGAGGCGATGCGCGCCAAGCCGCCGCGCACGCCGGTGCGCCTCACGCGCATGTCCGGGTTCCAGGCCCGCATCCTCCCGGCGGCGCTCCGGCCCGACGCCCCGGACCCGATCCTCACCGCCCGGGATGTGCTCAAGGCGAATCGCTACCGCGTCGCCCTGTACCAGGACGCGCGGTCGACCTCCGTCTCCGCGGAGCGCGGCTACCTGCGCGAGACAGGCAACCTGGTGTTCCACATCGCCCTGCTCGGAGTTCTGCTCGCGATCGGCGTCGGCGGCGGCTTCGGCTACACCGGTCAGAAGATCGTGGTCGAAGGCCAGAGTTTCGTGAACAGCCTGCCCTCGTACAACTCGTTCAATCCCGGCCGGTTCTTCAACGACGCATCGCTCGTGCCGTTCTCCATCGGGGTGGACAAGCTGGATGTCGCGTACGAGACCAAGAACCGGGATGCGATCGGCACGCCGCTCGACTACACGGCGCACGTGAAGACGACGGGCCCGGGGGATGCGTCCTCCGACACCACGATCAAGGTCAACGAGCCGCTCGCCATCGGCGGGACGAACGTGTACCTCCTCGGCAACGGCTACGCACCGACGATCACGGTGAAGGACCCGGCGGGCAAGGTCGTCTTCAACGACTCCGTCCCGTTCATCCCTCAGGCGGACCCGAACCTGACGTCCCTGGGCTTCGTCAAGGTGCCGGACGGCTTGAAGCAGCAGGTCGGGATGATCGGCTTCTTCTACCCGACGGTCACGGAGAGCTCGACCGGGGGCGGCGCGCTGGCGTCCAAGTTCCCCGGGCTGAACGATCCCGTCCTGAGCTTGAACGTGTACGCGGGCGATCTCGGCGTCGACGACGGTGTCCCGCAGTCCGTCTACAGCCTGAACACGGACACCCTCGAGCAGCTCGCCGGACCGCCGACCAAGACGAAGGCCCTGCAGCTGAAGCCCGGGCAGACGGTGGAGCTCCCGAACGGGCTCGGCACGATCTCCCTCGACGGCGTCAAGCGGTTCGCGACGCTGGAGGTCCACCACGATCCCGCCCAGATCTGGGTGCTCGTCTTCGCCATCCTCATCCTCGCCGGCCTGCTCACCTCGCTGTTCGTCCCTCGGCGACGTCTGTGGGTCAAGGCGGTGGAGAACCCCGACGGGTCCCTGACCCTCGAGTACGCGGGACTCGCCCGCGGAGAGGACCCGAACCTCCTGGCGGCCGTGACCGCGGTCGCCGATCAGCACTCCCGAGCCCTGGCGGGCTCCCCGAAGACATAGGCTTGCATCGTGACCGAGACACTCGCTCAGCTGTCGACCGTGTTCCTGTACGCGGCGATGGGACTCTACGCGGCGGCGTTCATCGCCTTCGCCCTCGATCTCGCGCGCCGCGGGGCGCGGGCGACGGCGGTCGAGGCGGCGGTGGTCCCGAGCGCGGTGGCGCGCAGGGCGGAAGTCGCCGCTCCGGTGGGAGCGGGCGCGACGACCGTGATCGGCGGCGGACCGAGTGACGCTCCGCCCGAGCCGTCCTCCGCGCTCGGCCGGTTGTCCTCGCGCATCAGCAGCCGGGTCGAGGACGACCTCGTCGCGGGATCCGCGAACTCCCTCTCGATGCGATGGGCGTTCGCGCTCACCATCGTCGGCTTCGCGTTCCACCTGGTCGCGGTCGTGCTCCGGGGGATCGCCGCCGCGCGTGTGCCGTGGGCCAACATGTGGGAGTTCTCGATGACGGGCACGCTCGTCATCATCGGCGTGTTCCTCATCGCCAACCTCAAGTGGCCGATCGCGTACGTCGGAACGTTCGTGCTGGGTCTGGTGCTCGTCCTGCAGGGGATCGCCCTACTGCGGTACTACGTGCCCGTCGTCCCCTTGCAGCCGGCGCTCCAGTCGTACTGGCTCGTCATCCACATCATCGTCGCCGTGCTGGGCACGGCGTTCTTCGCCCTCGGGTTCGCGTTGTCCGGACTGCAGCTGCTGCAGTACCGGAGGGAACGGCAGGTGGCCGAGTCCCGTCCGCAGCAGTTCCGCTTCCTGGCGACGCTCCCGAGTTCGGTGGCTCTCGAGAACCTCGCCTACCGGATCAACATCGTCGGCTTCATCGCCTGGACCTTCACCCTCATCGCCGGAGCGATCTGGGCGGAGAAGGCATGGGGCCGGTACTGGGGCTGGGACACCAAGGAAGTCTGGACGTTCATCATCTGGGTGATCTACGCCGGCTACATCCACGCCCGCGCCACCCGCGGATGGCGGGGCTCGCGGTCAGCGTGGTTGGCGATCATCGGATTCGCCGCGGTGCTCTTCAACTTCGGGATCGTCAACGTGTTCTTCCACGGTCTGCACGCCTACTCGGGGCTGTGACCCGAGACGATCCGCCCGTCTGAACAGAACCCCCTCGGAGCTTCGGCCCCGAGGGGGTTCTGGCGTTTCGGCGGGGGATGCGGCCTCCCGGGGGAGAGATCCGCGGAATTCCGGGGATGTCAAGCGCGACACGCCCGGGCCGCAGGCCGAATTTGCACGTCCACGGAGGCCTGCGTAAAGTACTTACTTGTCACCCCAAAGGTGCGGGAGAGCGGAAGAGCTCCCCGGCCTCAAGCGGGACCAAATCCTTAGCCTAGCGGCAAACCTGAACTTGAATTAGTTCGGTTGCTGCGCTTAGGATTAACACCCACTCACTGAGCAGGTCTAACCGGTTCGGATCGTGTGATCGGTTGTGCCCACCATATATCGGGCCAACGAGGAACACGAAACGCCGACTTGACAAACTGACTGAGAGTGGTAAGGTAGAGAAGTTGCCTCGCAGAGAAAGCCGACAGGCTGGAAGGCGAGAGCGTCCGATCCTTGAGAACTCAACAGCGTGCACAATGTCAAATGCCAAACAACCTCGGCATTGACTGTCTAGACCTAGTCTAGTGGTCGATGCGAGATTCCTTTGGATTAGAAACAGAATGTCAGTAGATATTCGAAACTAGTCAAGACAAACTCGCAGTGCGCGGACCTATTTCCGGTCCAAGCCTGCACTATGTTTCCCGGTCGCTTGCGATCGTGGAGCTAAACATTTTACGGAGAGTTTGATCCTGGCTCAGGACGAACGCTGGCGGCGTGCTTAACACATGCAAGTCGAACGATGAACCTGGAGCTTGCTCTAGGGGATTAGTGGCGAACGGGTGAGTAACACGTGAGTAACCTGCCCTTGACTCTGGGATAACCTCCGGAAACGGAAGCTAATACCGGATATGACGTACGGAGGCATCTCCTGTACGTGGAAAGAATTTCGGTCAAGGATGGACTCGCGGCCTATCAGGTAGTTGGTGAGGTAACGGCCCACCAAGCCTACGACGGGTAGCCGGCCTGAGAGGGTGACCGGCCACACTGGGACTGAGACACGGCCCAGACTCCTACGGGAGGCAGCAGTGGGGAATATTGCACAATGGGCGCAAGCCTGATGCAGCAACGCCGCGTGAGGGATGACGGCCTTCGGGTTGTAAACCTCTTTTAGTAGGGAAGAAGCGAAAGTGACGGTACCTGCAGAAAAAGCACCGGCTAACTACGTGCCAGCAGCCGCGGTAATACGTAGGGTGCGAGCGTTGTCCGGAATTATTGGGCGTAAAGAGCTCGTAGGCGGTCTGTCGCGTCTGCTGTGAAAACCCGAGGCTCAACCTCGGGCCTGCAGTGGGTACGGGCAGACTAGAGTGCGGTAGGGGAGAATGGAATTCCTGGTGTAGCGGTGGAATGCGCAGATATCAGGAGGAACACCGATGGCGAAGGCAGTTCTCTGGGCCGTAACTGACGCTGAGGAGCGAAAGCGTGGGGAGCGAACAGGATTAGATACCCTGGTAGTCCACGCCGTAAACGTTGGGCGCTAGATGTGGGGACCATTCCACGGTTTCCGTGTCGCAGCTAACGCATTAAGCGCCCCGCCTGGGGAGTACGGCCGCAAGGCTAAAACTCAAAGGAATTGACGGGGGCCCGCACAAGCGGCGGAGCATGCGGATTAATTCGATGCAACGCGAAGAACCTTACCAAGGCTTGACATATACGAGAACGGGCCAGAAATGGTCAACTCTTTGGACACTCGTAAACAGGTGGTGCATGGTTGTCGTCAGCTCGTGTCGTGAGATGTTGGGTTAAGTCCCGCAACGAGCGCAACCCTCGTTCTATGTTGCCAGCACGTAATGGTGGGAACTCATAGGAGACTGCCGGGGTCAACTCGGAGGAAGGTGGGGATGACGTCAAATCATCATGCCCCTTATGTCTTGGGCTTCACGCATGCTACAATGGCCGGTACAAAGGGCTGCAATACCGTAAGGTGGAGCGAATCCCAAAAAGCCGGTCTCAGTTCGGATTGAGGTCTGCAACTCGACCTCATGAAGTCGGAGTCGCTAGTAATCGCAGATCAGCAACGCTGCGGTGAATACGTTCCCGGGCCTTGTACACACCGCCCGTCAAGTCATGAAAGTCGGTAACACCCGAAGCCGGTGGCCCAACCCTTGTGGAGGGAGCCGTCGAAGGTGGGATCGGTGATTAGGACTAAGTCGTAACAAGGTAGCCGTACCGGAAGGTGCGGCTGGATCACCTCCTTTCTAAGGAGCAACTGGCACCCTCGGGTGTCCAGGCGCCGGATCTGAGCGAACGTCTCAGCCGGTAGCTCATGGGTGGAACATTGACATTGGTGCGGAGCCGAACGGCTCGAACTCAGTACATCCCTCGGGATAGGAACGGTTCGGACTGCGAAGCTTCGCACATGCACGCTGTTGGGTCCTGAGGGACCGGACCTCATCCGATCGGATGAGAACCCGAACCTCTGGACCTTTTCTTGTCGGTCATAACTCGGCCGGCGGAGAAGGTACCGCCCGTACTTTGAGAACTACACAGTGGACGCGAGCATCTTAGATTCGAACCTTCGGGTTCGGATCACAAAGATGATCTGATTTATTAGATCATTGGTCAATCTGCTCATCTTCGGATGAGTCGATCGATTCTAAAACTCATGTGATTTCAAGTTTCTAAGAGCAAACGGTGGATGCCTTGGCATCTGGAGCCGAAGAAGGACGTAGCAATCTGCGATAAGCCTCGGGGAGTTGATAAGCGAACTTTGATCCGAGGATTTCCGAATGGGGAAACCCCGCTGGGCCCTTTGGGTGACCCAGTGACTCCCGCCTGAATATATAGGGCGGGTAGAGGGAACGTGGGGAAGTGAAACATCTCAGTACCCACAGGAAGAGAAAGCAAAAGCGATTCCGTTAGTAGTGGCGAGCGAACCCGGAAGAGGCTAAACCGATCATGTGTGATAGCCGGCAGGCGTTGCATGGTCGGGGTTGCGGGACTTTTCAGCAGCTTCTGCCGAACTGCAAGCGTTACAAAGGATCATAGGCGAATGGTATTGAAAGGCCAGTCATAGAGGGTGCCAACCCCGTAGCCGAAATGGTCCAATGGCGCGAAGAGTATCCCAAGTAGCACGGGGCCCGAGAAATCCCGTGTGAATCTGTCAGGACCACCTGATAAGCCTAAATACTCCCAGATGACCGATAGCGGACAAGTACCGTGAGGGAAAGGTGAAAAGTACCCCGGGAGGGGAGTGAAATAGTACCTGAAACCGTTTGCTTACAAACCGTTGGAGCCTCCTTGTAGGGGTGACAGCGTGCCTTTTGAAGAATGAGCCTGCGAGTTAGCGATATGTGGCGAGGTTAACCCGTGAGGGGTAGCCGTAGCGAAAGCGAGTCTGAATAGGGCGATTCAGTCGCATGTCCTAGACCCGAAGCGAAGTGATCTATCCATGGCCAGGTTGAAGCGACGGTAAGACGTCGTGGAGGACCGAACCCACTTAGGTTGAAAACTGAGGGGATGAGCTGTGGATAGGGGTGAAAGGCCAATCAAACTTCGTGATAGCTGGTTCTCTCCGAAATGCATTTAGGTGCAGCGTTGCGTGTTTCTTGCCGGAGGTAGAGCTACTGGATGGCCGATGGGCCCCAAAAGGTTACTGACGTCAGCCAAACTCCGAATGCCGGTAAGTGAGAGCGCAGCAGTGAGACGGTGGGGGATAAGCTTCATCGTCGAGAGGGAAACAACCCAGACCACCAACTAAGGTCCCTAAGCGCGTGCTAAGTGGGAAAGGATGTGGAGTTGCACAGACAACCAGGAGGTTGGCTTAGAAGCAGCCACCCTTGAAAGAGTGCGTAATAGCTCACTGGTCAAGTGATTCCGCGCCGACAATGTAACGGGGCTCAAGCACGCCACCGAAGTTGTGGCATTGACATTATTGGTAGGCCTTCGTGGTCCAGCCGTGTTGATGGGTAGGAGAGCGTCGTGTGGCGAGTGAAGCGGCGGTGTGAACCAGCCGTGGACGCCACACGAGTGAGAATGCAGGCATGAGTAGCGAAAGACGGGTGAGAAACCCGTCCTCCGAAAGACCAAGGGTTCCAGGGCCAGGCTAATCCGCCCTGGGTAAGTCGGGACCTAAGGCGAGGCCGACAGGCGTAGTCGATGGACAACGGGTTGATATTCCCGTACCGGCGAAGAACCGCCCAAGCTAATCCAGTGGTGCTAAGAGTCCTAATCCTGGACACGGATCCCTTCGGGGTGAAGGTCCGGGCCTAACGCTCGACCCCATGCTGGTGCGGCTAGCGTATTAACAGGTGTGACGCAGGAAGGTAGCCCAGCCGGGCGATGGTTGTCCCGGTGTAAGTGTGTAAGCCGAGAGATAGGCAAATCCGTCTCTCATATAGGCCCAGGCACGATGCGTAGTCTTCATTGACGAAATGGGTGATCCTATGCTGCCAAGAAAAGCATCGACGCGAGGTTCCAGCCGCCCGTACCCCAAACCGACTCAGGTGGTCAGGTAGAGAATACCAAGGAGATCGAGAGAATCGTGGTTAAGGAACTCGGCAAAATGCCCCCGTAACTTCGGGAGAAGGGGGGCCTGAGGCGTGAAGGGATTTACTCCTGGAGCGTTTGAAGGCCGCAGAGACCAGTGGGAAGCGACTGTTTACTAAAAACACAGGTCCGTGCCAAGTCGCAAGACGATGTATACGGACTGACGCCTGCCCGGTGCTGGAAGGTTAAGAGGAAGGGTTAGCTTCGGCGAAGCTCAGAATTTAAGCCCCAGTAAACGGCGGTGGTAACTATAACCATCCTAAGGTAGCGAAATTCCTTGTCGGGTAAGTTCCGACCTGCACGAATGGCGTAACGACTTCCCAGCTGTCTCAACCGCGAACTCGGCGAAATTGCACTACGAGTAAAGATGCTCGTTACGCGCAGCAGGACGGAAAGACCCCGTGACCTTTACTACAGCTTGGTATTGGTGTTCGGTGTGGCTTGTGTAGGATAGGTGGGAGACTTTGAAGCCGGCACGCCAGTGTCGGTGGAGTCAATGTTGAAATACCACTCTGGTCACTCTGGATATCTAACTTAGAACCGTAATCCGGTTCAGGGACAGTGCCTGGTGGGTAGTTTAACTGGGGCGGTTGCCTCCCAAAAAGTAACGGAGGCGCCCAAAGGTTCCCTCAACCTGGTTGGCAATCAGGTGTCGAGTGTAAGTGCACAAGGGAGCTTGACTGTGAGACTGACAAGTCGAGCAGGGACGAAAGTCGGGACTAGTGATCCGGCAGTGGCTTGTGGAAGCGCTGTCGCTCAACGGATAAAAGGTACCTCGGGGATAACAGGCTGATCTTGCCCAAGAGTCCATATCGACGGCATGGTTTGGCACCTCGATGTCGGCTCGTCGCATCCTGGGGCTGGAGTAGGTCCCAAGGGTTGGGCTGTTCGCCCATTAAAGCGGTACGCGAGCTGGGTTTAGAACGTCGTGAGACAGTTCGGTCCCTATCCGCTGCGCGCGTAGGAAATTTGAGAGGATCTGACCCTAGTACGAGAGGACCGGGTTGGACGAACCTCTGGTGTGTCAGTTGTTCCGCCAGGAGCACCGCTGATTAGCTACGTTCGGGATGGATAACCGCTGAAAGCATCTAAGCGGGAAGCCGGCCTCAAGATGAGATTTCCATGCCTTCGGGCGAGAGGCTCCCAGCTAGACTACTGGGTTGATAGGCCGGATGTGGAAGTGGGGACTAAAGACCCATGGAGCTGACCGGTACTAATAAGCCGATAACTTGATAATCACCACTCTCATAAACGTTGTAAGGCAGCTATGAGGGGCCAAGATTGTTCGCGTCCACTATGTGGTTCTCGATGTACGGTCGAGAACTGATTCAAGCGAAGCTTGATCGTTCACTTTGATACATCAATAGTGTTTCGGCGGCCATAGCGAGAGGGAAACGCCCGGTTACATTCCGAACCCGGAAGCTAAGACTCTCTGCGCCGATGGTACTGCAGGGGGGACCCTGTGGGAGAGTAGGACACCGCCGGACTTCTTTGTGAGATGGCCACCCAGTGATGGGTGGCCATTTCGCGTTAACGGGGTCAGTAGCAGCACGAAGCATAGGCTGGGCTCGACCCGCCGACTCGACAGGAGAAGCCGTGAGCGACACACCGGCAGACGAGAACGCCCGGAACGAGCGACCGCGGCGCCAGCAGCCCGACCGTTCCGACCGTGGGAGTGCCGGGTACCGGCAGGATCGGGGCGACTCTGGTCAAGGTCGCCGGCCGCGCGAGAACGGCGGATACCGACCGTCCCGGGACGGCGACCAGGGTGGCCGCGCTCCGCGGGGCGACGGGTACCGACCGTCGCGCGATGGCGGCGGTCAGCAGGGGCGTTCACGGAGCACCGGCGACGGGTATCGGCCTGGCCGGAACGACGGCGACGCCCGCAGTGGTTCGCCGCGGGGCGGCGACGGCTATCGTTCCCGCGACGACCGCGCAACCGGCCGCCCGCGTACCGGCGGCGACGGATACCGGCCCGCCCGGAACGACGGAGACCGTGGTGGCCGGCCTGGTACGGGCGGCGGCGCCTCGCGCGACCGCTCGGTGTCGAGCAGTGGGAGTTGGCGCAGCAACCGGACGGATGGTGCCGGCAGCGATGAGCGCCGCTCGGGCGGGTATCGCTCCGATCGCGGCGGGGCGCCGCAGTACCGTGGCGACCGCACCGAGGGCAGAGGAGCCGACCGCGATCGCGGCCGCTCGCGTGACGATGGGCGTCCAGCTCGTGAGTGGAAGCCGCGTTCTGACGATGGCCGTCCCGCTCGTGAGTGGAAGCCGCGTGGCGGCGATGACCGACCGTCGCGTGGCGGCAAGCCGCGTTCTGACGACGGGCGTCCGGCTCGTGAGTGGAAGCCGCGTTCTGACGATGGCCGTCCCGCTCGTGAGTGGAAGCCGCGTTCTGACGATGGCCGTCCCGCTCGTGAGTGGAAGCCGCGTGGCGGCGATGACCGACCGTCGCGTGGCGGCAAGCCGCGCACCGAGGGCGGCGACCGGTATCGCTCGAGCGGTGACCGCGGACAGTACAACGGTCGCCCCGCGCGGGCGGGCGACAGCCCGCGTTCCGGCGGTTTCCGCGACGACAGGCAGGGCCGTCCCCCGAAGAACGACGGACTCTGGACGCGCGAAGGTCGACCAGCGCGCGGAGACAGGGACGCTCGCGATGAGAGCTGGCGCACCGACGAAGAGGCCCAGCTCGCCCGCGAGCTGCAGTCCGTCCGTCCGCGCCACGACGACCCGCTGATCCCCGAGGATGTCCAGGCCCGGGATCTTCCCGGTGAGGCTCGCGTCGAACTGAAGACCCTGAGCAAGGACAACGCCGACTGGGTCGCCAAGCACCTGGTCATGGCGAGCCGCCTGATCGAGGACGACCCGGAGCTGGCGCACCAGCACGCTCTCTCGGCCGCGCGCCGGGCGGGACGCGTGGCCGTCGTCCGCGAGACGCTGGCGATCACCGCGTACGCGATCGGCGACTTCGCCCTGGCGCTGCGTGAACTGCGCACATACCGGCGCATCTCCGGGTCCAACGACCAGCTGCCGCTCATGGTGGACAGCGAGCGTGGCGTCGGCCGGCCCGACCGTGCGCTCGAACTCGGCCGCTCCGTCGACCGATCCACCCTCCCGGCCGATGTCCAGGTGTCACTGGCCATCGCCATGTCGGGTGCCCGGCTCGACCTCGGCCAGCCGGAAGCCGCGCTGGCCGAGCTCGAGATCCCCCAGCTGGATCCCACCCGCGCGTTCTCGTACAGCGCCGATCTCTTCCACGCCTATGCGGAGGTGCTCGACGACCTCGGACGCGCCGGGGACGCCGCGCGCTGGCGTGAGCTGGCGCAGCGGGCGGAGGAAGCCTTCGACCAGGCGAACCCGACGGACGAGCTCGAGACGATCGACGTGATCGAAGAGGAGGTGCCCCTCGACCCGGAGGAGTCGTCCGACGAGCCGCTCCTCGACGAGGACGAGCTCGAAGTCGAAGCGCTCCTCAGCGAGGATGACGGCGATGACCTCGTCGACGACGACCACACCGACGACCAGGCCGGGGACGACGACCAGGCAGACGACGAGGAGGGTGAGCCGACCGATGGCGCTGTTCCGACGGAGCACTGAGGGGCGTGCGCCGCTCGATGGCGTCGACCTCGTTCTCGCCGACCTCGACGGCGTCGTCTACAAGGGCCCGGACGCCATCCCGTATGCCGTCGAGAGCCTGAACGCCGTCGCTGAAACCCTGCGAGTCGGTTACATCACGAACAACGCGTCGCGCACCGATGCATCCGTCGCCGAGCACCTCACCCGCCTCGGACTGCGCGTCGCGCCGACCGACGTCGTCACGTCTCCCCAGGCCGCCGTGCGGCTGCTTGCGCAGCACGTGGCCGCCGGTTCCCGCATCCTGGTGGTCGGCGGCGACGGTCTCGTCGCCGAGGTCGAGAAGGGCGGCTTCACCGTGACACGCTCGGCCGACGAGTCGCCGGCCGCGGTCATCCAGGGGTTCTCGCCCGACGTGGGATGGGCCGAGTTGGCCGAGGCGTCCTTCGCGCTGCAGGGACGCACCGACGACGAGCGCCCGTGGATCGCCACCAACACGGACTGGACGATCCCGGTCGCCCGGGGGATCGCGCCAGGAAACGGGACGCTGGTCTCGGCCGTGCACACCGCGGTCGGGCGGCTGCCTCTGGTCGCGGGAAAGCCGGAGCGGGCCATCTTCGACGAGGCGGTCGCGCGGTTCCACGCGCAGAAGCCGCTGTTCATCGGCGACCGGCTCGACACGGACATCCTCGGCGCCAACCGGGCGGGCATCGCGTCCGTCCTCGTCCTCACCGGGATCGACGGCGGAAAGCAGTTGCTCTCCGCCGACGCGGAATCGCGGCCCACGTTCATCGTCCGTGACCTCCGCGGGCTCAGCGAGCCGTATCCGGAGGTCAAGACAGCGAAGAACGGCGCGGTCAGCGTGCGGGATGCGACCGTGGCGATCGACGGCAACGACGTCCGGATCCTGTCCGAAGGAACGGACGAGCTCGACCTGCTCCGCGCGGCGTGCGCCGCGATCTGGAACTCGGGTCGCGCCATCTACGGCCTCGAGGTTCCGGAGCGCCTCTACAGCTGACGCCGGATCAGAGCGCGAGCCCGCGCTCGAGGATGCGGTGGCAGCGCGCCAGCCGGTCGAGCCACCACTGCGTGCGCTCCGTGTCGGCCTGCAGCTCGTCCAACCGGGCGGACGACACGCTGGGGCGGACGACCGGGATGCTCCCGTCCACGGGACGAAGCGGTTCGTCGGCGACATCCTGTGCGAACAGGGCGACCGTACCGAGCCCGCAGTCGAACTCCAGCTCGGGGAGCGCGGCGGCCAGGTGGGCTCCCATGGCGATCCCGACCGACGTGTCGAGCGCGCTGGAGACCACAGCGGGGAGTCCGGCCTCTGCGACGATCCGCCGCGCCGCGTGCACTCCGCCGAGGGGCTGCGCCTTCACGATCACGATGTCTGCGGCCCCCGCCTTGGCGACGGCGAGCGGATCGGCCGCCTTCCGCACGCTCTCGTCCGCCGCGATCGGGATGCCCATGTAGCGGATGCGGCGCCGCAGCTCGGCGAGCTCGTCGACGGTCGCGCACGGCTGTTCCACGTACTCGAGATCGAACGGCGCGAGCGCATGGATCGCGTGCTCCGCCTCGTCCAGGTTCCAGAGCGCGTTCGCATCGACGCGCACGCGGCCCTCCGCGCCGAGCGCGTCGCGGACGGCCCGCACCCGCTCGACGTCGTCGGTCAGGGTCTGACCGCGTTCGGCGACCTTCACCTTCGCCGTTCGCGTGCCGGGGAACCGCGCCAGGACCGCGGGGACCTGGTCGGCGGGGACGGCCGGAACCGTCGCGTTCACCGGGATGCGGTCACGCAGCGGCTCCGGCGCCGCCCTCCAGCCGAAGTCGATCGCCGCGCGCAGCCAGGCCGTCGCCTCCTCGTCGTCGTACTCGACGAACGGCGAGAACTCGGTCCAGCCGAACGGACCCTCGATGAGCACCGCCTCGCGCACCGTGATCCCGCGGAAGCGGGTGGTCATCGGAAGCGAGACCACGCGTGAAGTTGCCAACAGGTCGGCGAGGTCCGGCACCATTCCACAAGTTTTGCACGAGCCGATCGGCGCGGGGCGGCGAACCGTAGGCTGGATCCATGCAAGCGGACGTCTCAGAACTCTTCGACCCGGAGGTGTGGCGCGAGGTCACCGGCTTCGATGGCCTCACCGACATCACCTACCATCACGACGTCAGCGGGCGCATCGCGCGGGTGGCGTTCGATCGCCCAGAGGTCCGGAACGCGTTCCGCCCCCGCACGGTCGACGAGCTGTACTCCGTGCTGGAAGACGCGCGCACCAACCCGCGGATCGGTGTCGTACTGCTGACGGGCAACGGCCCGAGCCCGAAGGACGGCGGCTGGGCGTTCTGCTCGGGCGGCGACCAGCGGATCCGGGGGCGTGACGGGTACAAGTACGCCGAGGGCGAGACGGCGTCGACCATCGACGCCGCGCGGGGCGGCCGGTTGCACATCCTCGAGGTGCAGCGCCTGATCCGATTCATGCCGAAGGTGGTCATCGCGGTCGTGCCCGGGTGGGCCGCCGGAGGCGGGCACTCGCTGCACGTCGTGTGCGACCTCACGATCGCGAGTGCAGAGCACGGCCGGTTCAAGCAGACCGATGCGGATGTCGGATCGTTCGACGCCGGCTACGGTTCCGCCTACTTCGCGCGGCAGGTCGGTCAGAAGTTCGGGCGCGAGGTGTTCTTCCTGGCGCGGGAGTACTCGGCGCAGCGGGCGTACGAGCGCGGCGCGGTCAATGCGGTCGTCCCGCACGCGGAGCTGGAGACGGTGGCCGTCGAATGGGCGAACGAGATCCTGACCAAGTCGCCGACCGCGATCCGGATGCTCAAGTACGCCTTCAACGCGGTCGACGACGGCCTGGTCGGGCAGCAGCTGTTCGCCGGAGAGGCGACACGACTCGCGTACGGGACGGACGAAGCGGTCGAAGGCCGGGACGCCTTCCTCGAGAAGCGGGAGCCGGACTGGTCGCCGTTCCCCTGGCAGTACTGAGGCGTGACGATGACCCGGAAGCTCCGCGTGGTCGACGCATCGCGGCCCGAGGACGTGTTCGTCGCCCTCCGGGAGGCGCTCGGCGGCGGCGGGGCAGCGGTCGTCCCCCGGAGCTCGTCGGCCGGCGTAGATTCGTGGCCGGGGACGGGCGAACGGGTCCCGCAGAACGTGTCCCTCGTGATCGAGACCTCCGGCTCGACCGGTGTGCCGAAGCGGGTGGCGCTGTCCGCCGATGCCCTGCTGGCGAGCGCGGCCGCCTCGGCGGGCGCCCTCGGCGGTCAGGGCCAGTGGCTGCTGGCGCTCCCGGCCCACTACGTGGCCGGCGCACAGGTACTGGTGCGTTCTCTCGCCGCTGAGACCGAGCCCATCCTGTACGGCGGCGGCCATTTCGATGCGGAACGGTTCGCCTCCCTCTCCGGTCAGCTGGCCCACGACCTGCGGTTCACCTCGCTGGTGCCGGTTCAACTGGCCCGGCTGGTCGATGCGGCCGAGGCCGGCTCGCGGCCGGTGGCGCAAGCGCTCCGGCGGTTCGACGGCATCCTGGTGGGCGGGCAGGCGCTGTCCCAGCCGCTCCGCGAGCGTGCGGAGTCGATCGGAGCGCGCATCGTGAGCACGTACGGGTCGAGCGAGACCGCGGGCGGGTGCGTGTACGACGGCGTCCCGATCGGAACGGCCACGGCGCGCGTCGTCGGCGGCCAGCTGGAGATCTCCGGGCCCATGCTCGCGGAAGGGTATCTGGGCGATCCCGAGCGGACGGCTGCGGTTTTCTACGAGGCCGACGACGCACGCTGGTACCGGACGGGCGACCTCGGCACCGTGGACGATGCGGGGCACGTGAGCGTTCTGGGGCGCGCCGACAACGTCATCATCTCGGGTGGCGAGAAGGTGCTGCTCGACGAGGTCGAGCGCACGGTGCGCGACCATGCCGGGCTGCAGGACGCCGTCGTCGTCGGGGTCGAAGACGCCCGCTGGGGTCAGGTTCCGGTCGTGGTCGTCGAGACGCCCGCCGGGGATGCGGCGCTTCCGGCGCTCGAGGCACTGCGCCTGGCGGTGAGAGAGCGATTGGGGCGTGCGGCAGCCCCCGCGCGGATCGTGGTGGTGGACCGCCTCGCCCGGCTGGAGAGCGGCAAGCCGGATCGGGTCGCACTCGCCCGGCTGGCCGGTGAACGAGAGGCATAGCCCGTGTTGTTACGATTCGCTCTGTGATGAGTCAGAACAAGCCCCGCATGGAGCGCATGGCTCCGCAGACCTCCCGCGGACCACGCGGCGGCCGGAGCCGGCGCCCCGGTGCCGCCTCCGCTCCCGCGAAGCCCGCGACGACCGCAGACTGGATCGCCGGCGCGCGGCTCCGCACCCTGCCGCTTGCGATCGCGCCCGTCCTGATCGGCGTCGGCGCCGCGAAGGTCGCCGAGGGTCCCGGCGTCTGGCACCCGGTGCGGGCGCTGCTGTGCCTCGCCGTCGCCGTCCTGCTGCAGATCGGCGTCAACTACGCCAACGACTACTCCGACGGCATCCGCGGCACGGACGAGTTCCGCGTCGGCCCCGGCCGCCTCACGGGCTCCGGCAAGGCCACGCCGCGCGCGGTGCTGACCGTCGCCCTCACCTTCTTCGCGCTCGCCGCCGTCGCCGGGCTGATCCTGGTGATCCTCACGCAATACTGGTGGGTGCTGATCGTCGGCGTCGCCGCGATCGCGGCCGCCTGGTTCTACACCGGCGGCAAGCGGCCCTACGGCTACTACGGGCTCGGCGAGGTGTTCGTCTTCGTCTTCTTCGGCCTCGTCGCCACCGCCGGCACCACCTACATGCTCGCCGGGCTCGTCAATCAGGAGGCCTGGTACGGCGCGGTCATCGCCGGCCTCATCGCCTGCGCCGTGCTCATGGTGAACAACATCCGCGACATCGAACCGGACAAGCTGGCGGGCAAGCGGACGCTGGCGGTGCTGCTCGGCCGGGTCGCATCCCGCATCGTCTTCTGCGTGCTGCTTCTGGTGCCGTTCGCGATCCTCGCCGTCCTGGCCGTGTTCTACCCATTCGCCTGGTACGGGATGTTCGCCCTCCTGGCGGCACTCCCGGCGTGCGTGATCACGCTCTTCAGTCGCACTCCGCGCGAACTGGTCACCGCCCTGCAGCTGACGAGCCTCACCGGACTGCTGGTCGGGATCGCGCTCGGCGCGGCCTACGCCTTCTGACGGGAGACCGTCAGTCGCGCTTGCGCTCCTGCGGCTCAGCGGTCGAGTGGTCGGCCGCTGCGTGGTCGGCCGGTGCATCGGCGGCGGCTGCATCCTGAACCGCTGCGCCGTCGGTCGCCGGACGGTCGGTCGCCGGATCGCCGACCGCCGCATCGTCGACCGCGGCGTCTTCGACGTCGTCGTCTTCCGACCGCACCGGCTTCTCGCGATGGCGGACCGCGTACAGGTCGGCCGACACCGCGTTGCGCGGACGGCTCAGGAAGATGTACGAGAGGCACAGGCCGATCAGGGCGGCGGCGATGACCGCGAGCCACCACACGAGCCCCACCAGAAGCAGGATCACGAGCGGCACCGCGAACACCAGAAGGCGCAGCACGGTGTAGGTGATCCAAGAGGGAATCCGCTTCACCCTCCCAGCTTAGAGAGCGTCTCTGAGAGTTACGATTGACCCATGGTTCGCCTCTGGATAGCCCTCGGCGTCGCAGCCGTGGTGTTCTACATCTATTCGGTGGCAGACTGCGCCCTGTTCGACCGTTCGCGCGTGCGCGGCCTCCCGAAGCCCGTGTGGCTGCTGGTCATCATCCTGTTCCCGGTCATCGGCGGAATCCTCTGGTTCCTGATCGGCCGTGGCCGCCGGAAGGCGGACCTCGCGCGTCGCGTGAGCGCACCGGACGACGACCCCGAGTTCCTGGGCAAGCTCCGGATGGACCACGACCAGGAGGAGCGCATCCGTCAGCTCGAGAAGGAGCTCGCCGAGCTGGACGAGAACGGTCCCGACAACAACGATCAGACCGGCCGCAGGGATGGGTGACCGCCCGCACGCGGGCGACGTCACCTCGGTCGGCACGAGTCCGGTCGGCACGAGTCCGGTCGGCACCGGCAACCCGGCGACGGACTTCTCCCTCGCGCTTCTGAGCGCTCTCGTCCGTCACAGCGTCCGCGACCTCGTCGTGAGTCCCGGCTCGCGGTCGCAGGCCCTCGCGCTCGCCGCGGCCGAGCTCGAACGGTCGGGTTCGGCCCGCCTGCACGTGCGCATCGACGAGCGTTCGGGCGGATTCCTCGCGCTCGGCCTCGCCCGCGAGACCGGTGCCCCCGCCGTGGTCATCACCACGAGCGGCACCGCGACCGCCAACCTGCACCCGGCCGTGCTGGAAGCGCACGAAGCGGGGATCCCGCTCATCATCGTCACCGGCGACCGTCCGGAGGAGCTGCGCGGCATCCGCTCCAACCAGACCACGCAGCAGGACGGCCTCTATGCGGCCGCCGTGCACTGGTCCGAGGACGTCGACGCGCCGACGGGAGCCCGAGACGAGGGCGATCGTGCATCCGCGCTCGGCGCAGCGGCGGTCCGGGCAGCGGTCGGCGCCGACACGGCGGACCCCGGCCCCGTACACCTCAACGTCGCATTCCGCGAGCCGCTCTCGGTGGCCGTCCCCCCGCTGCCCGGACCGCTCCAGGGCACGCTGCCCGCGATGGCCGGACCGGAGGCGCTCGGCCGCGACGTCCTGACGATCGGCGGCGGCCCGAGAACGGTCGTCGTCGCCGGCGCCGACGCCGGACCGGTCGCCGAAGAGTTCGCGCGCGACGGCGGCTTCCCGCTGCTCGCCGAGGTGTCGAGCGGAGCCCATTTCGGTCCCAATCTCGTCGTCTCCTACCGGGAGCTGCTCCGCGACGACACGTTCGGGGGAGCGGTCGAGCGCGCCATCGTCTTCGGCCATCCCACGCTCAGCCGCGAAGTGCCGCTCCTGCTCACCCGTGCCGACGTGGAGGTCGTCGTCGTCGCGCCCGCGGGAGCGCAGGCGTACAACCCCGGCCACCGCGCCCGCATCGTCGGCGGTGTGCACGCCGCCGACACCATCGACGTGCGCTCGCCGGAGGTGCGCGGCTGGGTCGGCCGGTGGGTGTTCGCGAGCAGACGCATCGCCGAGCAGGCAGAACGCGAAGCCGACCCCGCCGCCGTCGCACCGGATGTCGAGAAGGCTCGATCGTTCGACCCCGCCGATGCCCTCGCATTCGCCTCCGCGGAACTCGCGGCCATCCGGGCGCCGATCACGCGCGCGCTCCTCGCGGAGGCCGTGTGGCGATACACCTGGCCGCACGACCGGCTCGTGCTCGGCGCATCCCGCCTCATCCGCGACGTCGACCGGATCGTTCCGGGCAAGAAGATCACCGTGCACGCCAATCGCGGACTGGCCGGCATCGACGGCACCATCGCCACGGCGACCGGGATCGCGCTGGCCAGCCAGGCCGCGGCCCGCGCGGCGGGTGCCCCGAGCGGGGTGACCCGCGTGCTCCTCGGCGACCTGGCGCTGCTGCACGATGTCGGCTCGCTGCTGATGGGCTCCGGCGAGACGCGCCCGCACCTGCAGGTCGTCGTGGGCAACGATGGGGGCGGCACGATCTTCGACGGCCTGGAGGTGGCCGCTACCGCGACGTCGGACGCGTTCGACCGCGTCCTCTACACCCCGCAGTCCGTCGACCTCTCCGCGCTCGCGTCCGCCTACGGCTGGCAGCACAGCGTCGTCCGCACCAAGGGCGAGCTCGACCAGGCGCTCTCCGCGCCTCCCGCCGGCACCAGCATCGTAGAGGTTCCCCTCCGGCGCTGAACGTGCTGGGATTCTTCTGGGACGCACTCACCACGACGGGAGACTGCCATGGCGCACGACGCACTGCCCGAGCCGATCCAGCGGTTCATCGACCGGACCAACGACGGGGACTCCGCCGGATTCGTCGAGACCTTCACGGACGACGCGTACCTGAACGACTGGGGCCGGGAGTTCCACGGTCACGCCGGCGTCCGAAGCTGGGACAGCACCGACAACATCGGTGTGAAGTCGCACTTCGAAGTCGTCGACGCCCGCGAAGGCACGCAACCCGGCGCCTGGGTGGTCACCCTCACGGTGACCGGCGAGGGGTTCAACGGCACCGGTCCGATGGAGTTCCAGCTGCGCGACGGCCGCATCGCCAGCCTCCGGATCAGCTGACCGCCTCCCGCGGCTGATGCGGTGCGCACAAGCCGCATCCAGCACGGTCGGCCGCGCCTTGGAGACATCGCACAAGGGATGCGCCGCTCCGGTGGCGGATCACTAACATGATCGCCGTGCACATGATCTTCCGGACGATGCTTCACGCGATCATCTCCCGCTTCGGAGCGCGGCTCGGCCACTGGGATGTGGCCCGCACGAGGTTCCGCGTGCTGCCGACGGACCTCGACATCCTGAAGCACATGAACAACGGCGTGTATCTCTCCATCGCGGACATCGGGCGCTTCGACCTGCTGACGCGCAACGGCGTGTGGGCGATCTTCAAGAAGCGCGGCTGGTATCCGGTCGTGGCATCGGAGACCATCTCGTTCCGCAAGTCGCTGGAGCTGTGGCAGCCGTTCGTCGTCGAATCGCGCATCCTCGGCTTCGACGAGAAGGCCGTCTACGTCGAGCAGCGCTTCACGGTGGACGGCGAGATCTACACGCAGGCGTTCATCCGCGGGCGCTTCCTCAAGCGCGGCGGCGGGATCGTGACCATCGACGAGCTGTTGGATGCGGTGGGGCCGTCCCCGACCGACGTCACGGTGCCCGAGTGGCTTCGCACCTGGGGAGCGGATGCCGCCCTCCCGTCGACGCGCGTCGACGCGCCGAGCATCTGGAGCGAGTGACGCCGGTCACGCCGGCCCGAACGCGAAGACGCGGTCCGGATCCCACTCCCGACGGACGACCTGGAGGCGCTCGGAGATCGCCGTCGGCCACACCCTCTCGAAGGCCGCGCGGTCGGACAGATCGCCTGCGAAGTTGACGTTGGTGATCGCCGAGACCGACTCCTGCAACGCTTCGGCGATGGCGCCGGCCCGGGCGGGTGCCGCCTCGGCGAAGGTGGACGGGTCGCCCGAGAGCAGGCTGAGCGTGTAGCCGCTGTCGCGCCCGCCGACGGACGTGCCGTCCTCCGGGTCGCGCGCGGTCGCCCCGCCCAGCTGACGAACCTCCACCGCGATGAAGGGCGACCCGGATCCGGGGCCCGCGAGCTCGAGGATGGCGTCGGCGGAGTCCTGGTCGAACGAGTCGAGCATGAAGCCGCGGATCCAGGTCGGGCCGCCCTCCTCCGGATCGTTGTGGATGCTCGCGACGGCGGTGGTGGGCATCTCGGCGACGAAGTCGAGGTACACGGGCGCTGCCGCCCGGATGGGTGCGAACAGCCGCTCCCCCTCCGCCGGGTCGCCCGGGTACGCGAAGCGGACGCTGAGGACGGTGCGGCCGCGCAGGAACGGGGGCGGACCTTCGACGTCGGGCACGTTCAGGAGCACCACGGACGTCGTCGCCTCGTCCGGCAGCTCGGCCGACCAGTCGACCCAGGCGCGCAACGCCGGCTCGATCGCTCCGCCGTCGAAGAAGACGCTGCCGCCGTACAGCGAGCGGAGCTCCACCAGCTCCAGCGTCATCTCCGTGACGACGGCGAGGCCGCCCTTGCCGCCCCGGAGGGCCCAGAACAGGTCGGGGTTCGTCTCGCGGTCGGCCGTCACGAGCTCGCCGTGCGCGGTGACGACGCGGAAGGCGCGGACCCAGTCGCTGGTGAACCCGTAGCGGCGCGCCAGCGGGCCGACCCCGCCGCCGAGCGTGTAGCCGACCGCGCCGACACTGGTCGACGATCCGGTGATCGGCGCGAGTCCGTGCTCCGCCGCTGCGATGATGACGGGCGCCCAGCGCAGGCCCGCGCCGATGCGGGCCAGGCGGGACCGTGCGTCGATGGACAGCGAGTCGAGACCGCGCGTCGAGACGATCATGCCGCCGACGATCGGCGTCTCCGCTCCATGCCCCGTCGCCTGCACCCGGATCGGGAGACCGGCCGCGCGGGCGAAGCGAACGGCCTCCACGACGTCGTCGTCGGAGGCGACGGCGACCACGATGTCCGGGTCGTGGCGGATGGCGGGGTTGAAGCAGGCGACCTCCGCTGCGAGGCCCTCGTCGCCGCGGACGTAGACGGTTCCCGAGATGCCGTCGCGCAGGCGCGCGACAGCATTCGTGTCGAGTTCGATTCCCATGGGGGAAATGTAGGGGAGGCCACCGACATGAGGGAACCCCAACTTCCCGACGAGCCGGTGTCAGGCGGGTGACGTAGCATGCCAGCATGTCCGCCGTCCTGCCCTCCGCCCGCGCCTCAGCGGCGGGCGCGACGGCTCCGTCCGCAGCGCGGGCGCCCGATGCCGAGACGGTGTACCGGCCGGCGGGGAGGCTCGATCTCGCGGGAACGCTCGCCCAACTCGGCCGTGGTCCGTACGACCCCACCACGACGTGGGATCTGCGGGGGATGTGGCGCACCTGGCGCACGCCGCTGGGCGCGGCGACTCTGCGCATCCACCGTCCGTCCGCCGACGGCGCCGTCTCCGCCGCCGCGTGGGGGCCGGGAGCCGAGTGGGCCATCGGGGCGGTGCCCGCCCTGCTCGGCCGGGACGACGACTGGTCGGGGCTCGACGTCGGCGGCCACCCGCTGCTCCGCGACAGTCTGCACCGCAATCCCGGCCTGCGGCTGGCACGGACGAGCCGGATGCTGGAGGCACTGATCCCGGCGATCATCGAGCAGCGCGTCACCAGTATCGAGGCCTACCGCTCCTGGTCGCGCCTGCTCCGGTGGTACGGCGAGCCGGCGCCGGGGCCCGCCCCGGAGGGGATGCGGGTGACGCCGACGCTGGAGCAGTGGCGCGGCATCCCGTCATGGGAGTGGCATCGCGCCGGGGTCGACCCGCGGCGTGCCCGCGCGATCCAGGCGGTGCTGGCGGTCGCACCGTCGCTCGAGCGCGCGACCGAGCGGGCGGCGACCCTCGCGGACGCCGAGACCGTGCTGCAGACCATCCCCGGTGTCGGCCTCTGGACGGCGGCGGAGACGCTGCAGCGTTCCCACGGCCACCCCGATCTGGTCAGCGTCGGCGACTATCACCTCGCGCATCAGGTCGGCGAGGCGCTCATCGGCCGGCGGGTCGACGACGACGGGATGCTCGAGCTGCTGGAGCCCTGGGCAGGACACCGTCAGCGCGTGGTGCGGCTGATCTTCTCAAGCGGCTTCCGCTTCCAGCGACGCGGCCCGCGCGTGACGCTGCAGGAACACCGCTGGCACTGAGCGGCGGTCGACGTCAGCCGGCGGTCGACGTCAGCCGGCGGTCTCCGCGCGGGCGGCGGAGTGCTCGGATCGCAGGTCGCGGTCGAGCTCCCGGCACAGCGTCCGGTAGTGCTCCGCCATCGCGGGGCCGTAGCTGCTCCACTCCGGGAGCGGCTTGTGATCGTGCACGGCGACGAGGCGATCGAGGTAGTAGTCCCAGCGCGGCCCGGCGTCGGCCTCCTCCACGAGGGAGCGCAACCGCCGGCCGACCGTGACGGTGGTGTGACCGCTCGCCTCGCTGAGATGCACGAACATCCGGTGGGATGCGCCGGCAGCTCCGACGTCCGCATGGAGCCGATGCGGCGCCGAGCACTCCAGCACGGAGACGTCCTGCCAGTCGGGGTCGTCCCCCTCGACGGTCATGCGGAACTTGACCGCTCCGGTCGACCCGGTGCCCTTGTACTCGCCCAGCCATTCGGAGAGCCGCGGCGAGCGGCCGAAGAAGGTCCACACCTCCTCGATCGGCGCTTTGAACATCCGGTCGAGGACGAGGTAGACCCCGTCATCCTTGCGGACCAGTCTTCCTGTCGGCTGCGGCATCATCGTGACCTCCGTCGGCTCAGCCTCTGGTGATCCACACACTAGTCACGCTCGCCCGGAAACGGCAGAGGGCGCTTTGCGAGTGCTCTCAGCCTTCGAGCACGGCCATCGCGGCGTTGTGTCCGCCGAGCCCGCTCACCGCGCCGCCGCGTCTGGCTCCGGAACCGCACAGCAGGATGCGCGGGTGCCGCGTCGCGACGCCCCAGCGCTGCGCGGGGGTGTCGAGCGGGTCGTCGTCCTCGGCGAACGGCCACGACAGCGGGCCGTGGAAGATGTTGCCGCCGGGCATGTTGAGCGCCTGCTCCAGGTCGCGGGTCGTCTTGGTCTCGATGCACGGGTTGCCGTCCGCGTCCGTCAGCAGCAGGTCTTCGACCGGCTCGGCCAGAACCGAGTTCAGGGAGGCGAGCACCGCATCCTGGAGCCGCCGGCGGGTCGCATCGTTGTTCCCGTCCGTCAGCCAGCGGTCGGGGGTGTGCAGGCCGAACACGGTGATGGTCTGCGCGCCCGTCTCGGCGAGCTCGGGATCCAGGATGCTGGGGTCGGCCAGGGTGTGGCAGTAGATCTCGCAGGGGAGGAGTTCGGGCATCACTCCGCGGGTCATGCCTGCGTAGGCCTCCTCGAGCTGCGTGTACGTCTCGTTGATGTGGAAGGTGCCGCCGAACGCGGCCTTCGGGTCGATCGCCTCGTCGCGGAGGCGGGGGAGCCGCTTCAGGAGCAGGTTCACCTTGACCTGAGCACCTTCCGCCTTCTGCGCAGGCGGATCGGCCGGTTCGCCGAGCAGGCGATCGAGCACCCCGGGGGCGACGTTGGCGAGCACGTGGCGGCCGACGACGCTGCGATCGTGCCCGTTGCGGCGGTATTCGACCGTTCCGTCCGGATCGATCCTCGTCACCTCGGCTCCGGTCACGATGCGCGCGCCGGCCTCGCGTGCGACGCGGGCGAGCTCGCCGGTGACGGCGCCCATCCCGCCGACCGGGACGTCCCATTCCCCGGTGCCCTGGCCGATCACGTGGTAGAGGAAGCAGCGGTTCTGAGCGAGGCCCGGGTCGCCCAGGCTGGCGAACGTTCCGATGAGAGCATCGGTGGCCACCACGCCGCGCACGAGGTCGCTCTGCAGGCGCGCCTCGATGAACTCGCCGATCGGGCGCTCGATCAGTGCCTGCCACAGCTCGTCGTCGCCGACCAGCGCGCGCGCCTCGGACCGCGTCAGCAGCGGTTCGGTCACGGTGGGCCAGAGGGCGCGCGCGAGCTCGCCGGTGCTCTCGTAGACGCCGTCGAAGGCCTCGGCGTCCTCGGCCGCGCCGACCCGGGTGAAGGATGCGGCGGTGGCCGCGGCGTCGGTGTTGTCGATCAGCAGTCCGGCGCCGTCGGGATCGCCGGGGACCGGCGTGTACGAGGAGTAGCGGCGGCGGGCCAGCCGGATGTCGAGGCCGAGATCCTCGATGATGCGCTGCGGCAGCAGGCTGACGAGGTAGGAGTACCGGGAGAGGCGTGCCTCGACCCCGGGGAAGGCCTGGGCGCTGACCGCGGCGCCGCCCACCTCATCCAGTCGTTCGAGCAGGATGACGGACTTGCCTGCGCGCGCGAGGTACGCCGCTGCGGTGAGGCCGTTGTGCCCGCCCCCGACGATCACGATGTCGTGGGTCGCAGCGGACGGCGAGGGGGAGCGGTCGGTCATGGAATCGACTCTAGCCGCGGTGGAGAACGGTCAGTTCTCCGCATCTTCAGTTCGCTCCCGGGGCCGCCCAGCGCCGGGTAATAGTGTCGTCATCATGGTCGACACAACGGATGGCGCCGAGGCGCGCCCGGCGACGATCGCTCACGAGGCGGTCGGGCTGGTGCAGCGCTGGCTCGCCGAGAGCGCGCGCGGGGCCGACGGCTCCTCGCCCCGCCAGGATCCCGCCGCCGAGAGACTCGCGGGGGTGCTCAGCGACCCCGACGGTCTCGACTTCGCGGTCGGCTTCGTCGACGGCGTCGCCCGCCCGCAGGACCTGTTCGTCGCGGGCTACAACCTGCAGCGGGTGGCGAAACGCATCCCGGTGTTCCTGCCGTGGTACATGCGGTTCGCGATCTGGCTGGGCGGCGTGTTCGGTCCGGTCCTGCCGTGGGTGGTGATCCCGATCGCCCGCCGCGTGCTTCGCCGGATGGTGGGGCATCTCGTGGTGGATGCGACCCCGGAGAAGCTGGGCCCTGCGATCGCCCGGCTGCGGTCGCCGGATCCGTCGGGCGGTCCCGGTGCCCGTCTCAACCTGAACCTGCTCGGCGAGGCGGTCCTCGGCGAGAAGGAGGCGCTCCGGCGCCTCGAAGGCACCCGCACCCTCCTGGCCAGAGACGACGTCGACTACGTCTCCATCAAGGTGTCGTCGATCGCCTCGCAGCTGTCGATGTGGGCGTTCGATGAGACGGTCGAGCGCGTGGTCGAGCGGCTGACACCTCTCTATGAGCTCGCCGCCGCGTCGCCGACGCCGAAGTTCATCAACCTCGACATGGAGGAGTACCGCGATCTCGACCTGACGATGGCGGTCTTCACCGGCATCCTGGGCAAGCCGCAGCTGCTCGGGCTCGAGGCCGGCATCGTGCTGCAGGCCTACCTGCCGGACGCCCTGGACGCGCTGCAGACGCTCACCGAGTGGGCGACCCGGCGGCGGGCGCAGGGCGGGGCGCCCATCAAGATCCGCGTGGTCAAGGGCGCCAACCTGGCGATGGAGCGGGTGGATGCCGCGATCCACGGCTGGCCGCTCGCCCCGTACGGCACGAAGCAGTCGACCGACGCGAACTACAAGCGCGTGCTGGACTGGGCCCTGACGCCGGAGCACGCGGACGCGGTGAAGATCGGCGTCGCCGGGCACAATCTCTTCGACATCGCCTACGCGTGGCTGCTCGCACAGAAGCGCGGGGTCACGGAACGGATCGACTTCGAGATGCTGCTCGGGATGGCCACCGCGCAGGCGGAGGCGGTCGAGCGGACGGTGGGCGGCCTCCTGCTGTATACGCCGGTCGTCGATCCGCGCGAGTTCGATGTGGCGATCTCCTATCTCATCCGCCGCTTGGAGGAGAACGCCAGCCCCGAGAACTTCATGTCCGCCGTGTTCCAGCTCGATTCCGACCCCGAGCTCTTCGAGCGCGAGAAGCAGCGGTTCCTGGCCTCCGTCGCCGAGCTGGAGGCCGATGCTGGACCGCGGGGAACCGCGCCCGTCCCGAACCGGCAGCAGGACCGAACGCGCGAGTGGGAAGAAGCGTCCGCGCCCTCCTTCACCCGTCCGCCCGCGCCCGCTCCGGTCACACCCGCCGCCACCGACGAGCAGGGGCTCACCAGCGTAGTGCTCGGGTTGACCCGCGGATCCGGCGGCATCGAGCTGCCGACGCCGAACGCACCCGCGGGGGCTGTGCCGGCGGAGGCCGCGCCGGCGGCGGTCCCGACGGAGCAGGCCGGCGACTTCCACAACGCTCCGGACACGGACCCGTCGCGTGCGGCGAACCGCGCCTGGGGCCGGCGCATCCTGGTCCGCTCCGCCGCTTCGACGATCGGCGAGGAGACCATCGCCGATGCGGCCGTCCGCGACGCCGGTCGTCTCGACGCCATCCTGGGGATGGTCGCGGAGGCGGGACGCGAGTGGGGGTCGCGCTCCGGGCACGAGCGCGCGGCGGTGCTCGACCGCGCCGGGCACGCTCTCGAGGCCAACCGCGACCGCCTGATCGAGGTCATGGCGGCCGAGACGGGGAAGACCATCGCGGAGGCCGACCCCGAGGTCAGCGAGGCGGTCGACTTCGCGCACTACTACGCCACCCGCGCTCGCGAACTGGATGCGGTGCAGGGTGCGCAGTTCGTTCCGAGCGCCTTGACCGTCGTCGCCCCGCCGTGGAACTTCCCTGTCGCGATTCCGGCCGGGTCGGTCCTCGCGGCGCTCGCCGCAGGCAGCGGCGTGATCATCAAGCCGGCACCGCAAGCGCGGCGGTCCGCCGCCGTCATGGTGGAAGCGCTGTGGGAGTCCGGCATCCCCCGCCAGCTGCTCGCCCTGGTCGACGTCGCCGAGAATGAGCTCGGGCAGCAGCTGATCGCCGACCGCCGGGTCGACCGGGTCATCCTCACCGGTTCGTACGAGACGGCGAAGCTGTTCCGCTCCTGGCGTCCGGACCTCCCCCTCCTCGCCGAGACCAGTGGCAAGAACGCCATCATCGTGACCCCGAGCGCCGACTACGACCTGGCGGTCTCCGACATCGTCAAGAGCGCCTTCGGCCATGCCGGCCAGAAGTGCTCAGCGGCCAGCCTCGTCATCCTGGTCGGCTCCGTCGCCCGGTCGGAACGATTCAGGAACCAGCTCGTGGATGCGGTCACCAGTCTCCGGGCCGGGTACCCGCACGACCCGACCAGCCAGATGGGACCGCTCATCGAGCCGGCGTCGGGGAAGCTGCTCCACGCGCTGACCACGTTGGGCGCAGGCGAGGAGTGGCTGGTCGAACCACGTCGGCTCGACGGCTCCGGGCGGCTCTGGAGCCCGGGAGTCCGTACCGGCGTCCAGCCCGGCTCGTACTTCCACCTCACCGAGTTCTTCGGGCCGGTCCTCGGAGTCATGACGGCGCGTGACCTGGAGGAGGCCATCCGGTACCAGAACGCCGTCGAGTACGGACTCACGGCCGGTCTGCACTCGCTCGACAGCGATGAGCTCGCCCTCTGGCTCGACACCGTCGAGGCCGGAAACCTCTATGTGAACCGCGGGATCACCGGAGCGATCGTACGGCGGCAGCCGTTCGGCGGCTGGAAGCGGTCCTCGGTCGGCGCGGGCACCAAGGCCGGAGGGCCGAACTATCTGTTCGGGCTCGGCAGCTGGGTCCCCGAGGCGGGGCACTCGAGCTCGAGCCTGCACCTCCGTGGGCTGGAGACGCGGGTCTCCGACCTCATCGAGTCCGGACAGTCGTCGATGGACTACCCCTCCTTCGACCTCGTCCGGCGGTCCGCCCTGAGCGACGCCATCGCCGTCGCGACCGAGTACCACCGCGTCACGGACGTCTCCGGACTCGGCGTCGAACGCAACCTGTTCCGCTACCGGCCGGTCCCCGTGGCCATCCGGCTCTCGGAGGGCAGCTCGCTTCCCGAGCTCCTGCGCGTGATGGCGGCCGCAACGGTCGCCCGCTCGCCCTTCTCGGTCAGCACGCCCGTGAAGCTGCCGCGCGGGATGCACGCACTCCTGCGCGAGCGGGAGATCGAGGTCGTGGTCGAGTCCGATGCGCATTGGCTCTCCCGCGTGCGGGCGCGCCGCATCCCGGCGCATCGCATCCGGCTCATCGGAGGAGACCCGGTCGCGCTCGCGACGGCGCTGGGCGGCAGCCCCGACGTCGCCGTGTACAGCGGGCCCGTGACGCCGTCGGGCCGGGTGGAGCTGCTCACGTTCCTCCACGAGCAGGCCATCTCGATCACGAACCACCGCTTCGGCAATCCGACGCACCTGTCGGACGGCCTCCTCTGACGTCCCCGACCCCCACATCACCGATTTCGGACATCACCGACGACACCCGAGTGGAAGGCAGCGCGCGTACTGTGACCGGCATGACCCCTTCGATCCCCTCCCTGCCCCTCGACGGCGGCGGCAGCATCCCGCAGATCGGCCTGGGCACGTGGCCGCTGGACGACGCCGAGGTCGAGAAGGCGATCATCGCGGCCGCCGAGCTCGGTTACCGGCACGTCGACACCGCCGTCAAGTACGGCAACGAGGTCGGCGTGGGTCGCGGCCTCACGAGGAGCGGGCTCGCCCGGGACGACTGGTTCGTCACCACGAAGCTCGACGGCACGTACCAGGGCGAGGATCGCGCTGTCGGCGGCCTCGACGACAGCCTGGCGCGGCTCGGGCTCGACTACGTCGACCTCCTGCTCATCCACTGGCCGCTGCCGAAACGCGACCAGTACGTCTCGACGTGGGAGACCTTCATCCGGCTGCGCGAAGCGGGCAAGGCGCGCGCCATCGGGGTCTCGAACTTCAAGCCGGCGCACATCGACCGCCTGATCGCGGAGACGGGCGTCACACCGGCCGTCAACCAGATCCAGCTCAGCCCCGCCATCCCCCGACGGGAGCAGCGCGCCTACGACAGCGAGCACGGCATCGTGACCGAGTCCTGGAGCCCCATCGGCGGCACGGGCGACCTGCTCGCCGAGCCGGTCCTCGCCCGGCTGGCCGACAAGCACGGCCGCACCCCCGGCCAGATCGTGCTGCGCTGGCATGTGCAGAACGGGCTCGTCGCCATCCCGAAGTCGCGCGATCCCGAGCGGATGGCCCAGAACCTCGCGGTGTTCGACTTCGAGCTCGACGCGGACGATCTGAGCGCGCTCGACACGCTCGACAAGGGGCCGGACGCCGGAGTCGACTCCGACCGGTCCGGGCACTGACGGTCAGTCGCGACGCAGGGGCAGCGTCACCGTCACGGTGAGGCCGTGGGGTTCCGCGTTCGCAAGACGGACGCGCCCGCCGGCAGCGCCCGCCAGCGCGCCGACGATCGCGAGCCCCAGCCCACCGCCCGACTGTCCCGTCCGGGCGCCGTCGGCGCGCGTGAAGCGGTCGAGGGCAACGGGGATGAACTCCTCCGGCATCCCCGGACCGGAGTCCCGGACCGTCAGCACGACCGAGTCGACGCCGTCCGTCCCCTCGGAGAGCGACAGCGAAGCGACGACCGTCGCCTCCGGTCGGCCGTCGCCGCACGAACGGATCGCGATGATCGCGTTCGCCAGCAGGTTGTCGAGGATGCGTCCGAAATCCGTGGGAGACAGGGCGACGCGTGCCTCGGGGTCCGGCCGCCGGCGCGGGTCGTACTCGAAGTCCACCGAGACGCCCGAAGCCTCGTCGTCGCTGCTCACCAAGAGCCGCGCCCGGTCGATCGCATCCGTCAGCTCGTCGACCAGTGTCCGCCAGTCGATGCGACCGCTCGACGGGCCTGCCTCGATTCGCGACAGCTCCAGCAGGTTGTTCGCCAGTGCTGCCAGGCGGATCGCCGTCGCGTGCGACGCGCGGACGTCGCTCAGCAGCGCGTCGGGATCCCCCGCATCCAGCTCGGCCAGCTCCAGCTGCCCACGCAGCACGGCCAGCGGCGTGCGCAACTCGTGGCTGGCATCCGACACCATCTGACGTTCGCGCTCGGCCGAGGCCCGCAGGCGCAGAATGAGATCGTTGAGCGTGGTCGCGAGCTCCGACAGCTCGTCCTGGGCGGGACCGACGGTCAGCAGCCCGGCCACCTCCGGGGTCGATCCGGCGATGCGGTCCGCCTGCTCCCGCATCCGGCTGACCGGTCGTAGCGCAGCCCGGGCGAGCAGCCAGGAGGCGGCGCCGAAGGCGAGGATGAGAACGCCGGCGCCGGCGAGCAGTGCGGCCGTGAGCCGGTCCAGGATGAGCGCGGTCGTCTCGTCGTTCCGCGCGGCGACGACGTGCATGACGCCGGCAGAGGTCGTGACGCTCCGGGAGAGGACCACATAGTGGTCGTCTCCCACTTGCACCTCCTGGGGCTCGCGGCCCTGATCGATCAGGCGTCCGATGCGGTCCTCGAGAGCCTGCGGCATGGTCGAGGCGAGGATCGTGCCGTCCTCCGCGACGATGGCCAGCTCCTGGCCGCCGCCGGGCAGGTCGAACGGCCCCGTGGGCTTCGACGGCAGCGATTCGACCGGCGCGGCGACATCATTGCTCAGCAGCGTGACCGTCGCGTTGTGGAGGATGGACGACACGCCCACCCGAATGATGACGACGGCGACCAGCCCGAACAGCGCGGCGACGATCAGACTTCCGATCGTGATGCGCGCCGTGATCGACAGGCGCCGCAGCCGGTTCACGGCGTGGCTGCGGTGTCGTGGCCGCTCGGGACGGCGTCGCCTCCCGGCGTCGCGCGCTTGGTGTCGACCGCATTGCGGGCATCGAGGCGGTAGCCGCGGCCACGCTCGGTGACGATGTTCAGTCCGGCGCCCGCCGCGTCCAGCTTCTTCCGGAGATAGGAGACGTACTGGTCGATGACATTGGTGCCGATGTTCTCGGTCGTGCCCCACACCGATTCGAGGATGTCGGACCGCGACAGCGTCTTGTCCGGGTTCGTGGCGAACAGACGCAGGAGGGTGAACTCCCGCCGGCTCAGCGGCATCTCGTGCCCGGCGACGAGCGCCTGGTGCTCGTGCGAGTCGATGGTGAGGCGTCCGACGCTCACCTGCGGCCGCATCCCTGTCGGCTCGCGGCGCAGCAGCGCGCGGACGCGGGCGGCGAGCTCGGCGAACGCGAACGGCTTCGTCAGGTAGTCGTCGGCCCCCGAGTCCAGGCCGTGCACGCGGTCCTCGATGGCGTCGCGGGCGGTCAGGAGCAGGATCGGCATCGGGTTGGACGCCTCGCGGATGTGGCGGCACAGTTCGAAGCCGCTCATGCCGGGGAGCATGACGTCGATGGCCGCGGCGGAGAACGCGTCGCTGCGCAGGGCGATGAGAGCGTCGACGCCGTTGGTGACCAGGGTCACGTCGTACCCTTCGGCCGCCAGACCGCGCTCGACGAGGCCTCCCATGTCGGGATCGTCTTCGACAACGAGCAGTTTCATGCGCCCATCGTGCCACTGTTCGCCGTGCCGGTGCTCGGATGGCGCCCTCGCGCCGGGTCGCAGCGCTGAACGTTCTCGCAGGAGACGGTCAGCCGTGCTCGACGACCGACTTCAGACTGTCGAGCACCATGCGCCAGTTTCCGCTCGACCGCTCGGCCTCCGCCTCGTCGGCGCAGCCGTCCTGCGTGATGGTCACGCGGGTGCCGTCGCCGTCGTCCGCGAGCAGATAGGAGACGTTCTGGTAGCTGTCGGGGATGTCCGGCTTGCCGCTGAGCGGGCTGTAATAGCTGGTGACCAGGCGCTCGCCGGGGACGATCTCCAGGATCGTGCCCTTGTCCTCGTACGGCTCGCCCTCCCACTCGCCGCGGTAGACGATCGGGCTTCCCTTCGTCCACTCCGTGGTGACCCGGCTGCCGAACAGGTAGCGGGCGATGGTGTCGGGGTCCGTCAGGGCCGCCCACAGGCGGTCGCGGGACGCGTCGATGTGGATGTCTGCGCGTGCTGTCGTACTCATGCCGCCAGTCTCATCCCCTGAGGCGGCGCGGTCTTGAAGTTTCGCGACGCTCAGGCGTGGCCGCGGTTGATCAGGCGCGACAGCACGATGGCGCTGCGGGTGTGGTCGACGTTGGGCGCGAGCCGCACCTTCTCCAGCGCGGCCTCCAGGCTCGGGATGTCGCGCGACCGGATGTGGACGATCGC
Organism: Leifsonia soli; assembly: GCF_013408745.1. Lineage (NCBI taxonomy): Bacteria > Bacillati > Actinomycetota > Actinomycetes > Micrococcales > Microbacteriaceae > Leifsonia > Leifsonia soli. Next base: position 3,211,995 of record NZ_JACCBJ010000001.1, read on the forward strand.
GTCGGCGCTTCCGGTGACCGTCCCTGCGTCCACGACCTCGGGAACGGCCGACAGGATGCGCAGCAGCTCCTCCGGCGAGACGGTCCCGCGGCAGAACAGCTCGACGTACGCCTCGGTGCTCATCCCATCGATCGCCGGATCGACCTGGATGGTGAACCCCCGGATGACCCCGTCGGCCACCAGGCGGTCGACGCGGCGCTTCACGGCCGAGGCCGAGAGCCCGACGACGGACCCGATGTCGCCGTATCCCGCCCGGGCGTTCTGACGGAGCAGGTCCAGGATGCTGCGATCGAGATTGTCCACGGGGTGAGCTTATGGTGAATCGTTGCGCATAAGCCAGAGAAGCGATCGTTTTGTGCGTCTCTGTGCACAAAGGCGGCGCGACGACGGTTGTCCACTGATGCGGCGTCGGGCGTTCACCAGCGCGATCGACGGTGGGAGCATGGGCGCCATGAGCAGAACGGACACCGCCCCGGACCGACGCGACGACAGCAGCCACGGCTTCTTCGGCCAGCCGCGGTCGCTCGCCAACATCTTCGGCGTGGAGATGTGGGAGCGGTTCTCGTTCTACGGCATGCAGGGCATCCTGCTCATCTACCTCTACTACTCGGCCGAGCGCGGCGGCCTCGGCATCGACGAGGCGACGGCCACCGGCGTGGTGGGCGCCTACGGTGGCGCCGTCTACCTCTCCACCATCCTCGGAGCCTGGCTCGCCGACCGTCTGTTCGGGTCGGAGCGCGTGCTGTTCTGGAGCGCCGTCGTCATCATGGCGGGGCACATCTCGCTCGCCGTGCTCCCGGGCGTCTCCGGAGTGCTCGTCGGTCTGCTCCTGGTCGCGCTGGGAAGCGGGGGGCTGAAGGCGAACGCCACCCGGATCGTCGGGACGCTGTACTCCGAGAAGGACCCGCGGCGCGACGCCGGGTTCTCCCTCTTCTACCTCGGCATCAACCTCGGCGCCTTCGCCGGGCCGCTGCTGACCGGGCTGCTGCAGTCGACGCTCGGCTTTCACTGGGGGTTCGCGCTCGCCGCGGTCGGGATGGCCATCGGGCTGATCCAGTACTCGCTCGGCCGCAAACGCCTCCCCGATGAGGCGCGCCATGTGCCGCATCCCCTCGAGCGCTCGCGGTACCCGCTGATGATCGGCGTCGGCGTCGCGGGGCTCGTCGTGATCGTCGTGCTGGTGCTGACAGGGCTGATCAACGCATCCAATCTGGCGCTGTGGGTGATCGGCGTGACGATCGTGGCCGCGATCGCCTACTTCGTCGTGATCCTGGGCTCGAAGCTCCTGAGCGCCGACGAGCGCAGCAGGCTGTTCGCGTTCATCCCGCTGTTCATCACCAACGCGGCGTTCTGGACGCTGTACCAGCAGCAGTTCACGGTGGTGACCATCTACTCCGACAAGCGGCTCGACCGCACCCTGTTCGGCTGGGAGTTCCCGGTCTCGTGGGTGCAGTCGATCAACCCGATCTTCATCATCGTGCTCTCGGGTGTCTTCGCGGCGATCTGGACGAAGTGGGGCGAGAAGCAGCCGTCGACGCCGATAAAGTTCGCGGCAGGGACGGTCCTCATGGGTCTCGCCTTCTTCCTGTTCCTGTTCTGGGCCGGCGGTGGCGCGAACAGCACGCCGCTCCTCGCCGTCATCGGCATCCTCTTCGTCTTCACGGTCGCCGAACTGCTGATCTCGCCGCCGGGCCTCTCGGTCACGACCAAGCTGGCGCCTCGGTCGTTCCAGGCGCAAATGGTGGCGCTGTACTTCCTCTCGGTGGCACTCGGGACGGCGATGGCCGGCCAGCTCGGCAAGCTCTTCACGACCGTGCCAGAAGGCATCTACTTCAGCATCATCGGCGGCATCGCCATCGCGATCGGCGTGGTGCTGGCGCTGTTGAGTCCGTGGGTGCTGCGGCTCATGCGCGGGGTGCGGTGAGGGCGACCGCGGGGCTCGCGCGCGGCGGCTGGGATACTGGGGCGATGGCAGAGATTCTTGCGGTGTGCCGGGTCGAGCAGCTCCTCCCCGACAGCGGGACCATCGGCGTCACGGCCATCGACAAGCGGCCGGTGGAGAAGCGGCTGCGGGTGCGGCCGCTCGGGTTGCACGGCGACGTGCAGGCCGACCGCAAGCACCACGGAGGGGCGTCGAAGGCGCTGTACGCGTACGCCGACGAGGACGCCCAGGACTGGGCCGCTGAGCTCGACCGCCCCATCCCGCCCGGGCTCTTCGGTGAGAACCTGCGAACGTCCGGGATCGACGTCAACGGCGCGGAGATCGGGGAGCGCTGGCGGATCGGCGACGAGGTCGTCGTCGAGGTGACGTGCCCCCGGGAGCCCTGCGCCACCTTCCAGCGGCGGATGCAGGAGCCGCAGTGGGTCAAGCGCTTCACCGAGCGGGGCCGCCCAGGGGCGTACCTCTCGGTGGTGAAGTCGGGCGGCATCGGAGCGGGAGACCGCATCGAGGTGCTCTCGCGGCCCGGCCACGGCGTGACGGTCGCATCGTGGTTCTCCGGAGCGGATGCCGCGCAGGCCGACGCGCTGGAAGCGGCGGAGGCGGCGGGGTCGGTCACGCTGGTCGGCGAGATCAGGGAGGCGATCCACAAACTACGCTCGCGCCGTTTACTTGTTCTTGACAAGTGAACTTGCAAAGAGCAAGCTAGTGCCACACCGACGACCGGAGGACACCATGGCAACGAACATCTTCGTCAACTTCCCGACGAGCGACCTCGAGCGCGCGAAGGCCTTCTACGAGGCTCTCGGGTACACCATCAACCCCATGTTCACGGATGACAACGCGGCCTGCGTCGTCGTCCTCAGCGACACCATCTACTTCATGGTCCAGACGCGCGAGTTCCTCGCCACGTTCACGGACAAGCAGATCATCGACCCGGCCACCCAGACCGGAGCCACCATCGCCCTCAGCCAGGACTCCCGCGAGGACGTCGACGCGATCGTCGCCCGCGGCCTCGAGGCGGGCGGCACGGAGCCGCGGCCGGCGCAGGACTACGGCTTCATGTACTCGCGCGACCTGGAGGACCCGGACGGCAACAACCTCTCCTACCTCTACATGGCGCCCGAGGCCGTGGAGAAGGGCCCGGAGGCGTACATGGCCGAGCACGCGGCCGACGCTCCGGCGCAGGCCTGACTCGGCCTCCCGGATGGCGGCTCGGGCGCCCCGCGGTTTCGGCCAGGCCGGAGGCGTGGCGCGCGCGGTGGAGCGGGTCGGGGAACGGTGGGCGCTGCTCATCGTCCGCGACCTGCTCGCCGGCGCGCGCCGCTACAGCGACCTCAAGGCGGGCCTTCCGCGGATCCCGACCAACATCCTCAGCGACCGGCTGAAAGAACTGCAGCTGGCCGGCATCATCCGCCGCGTCCCGACCGTGCGCGGCGGCTACGAGCTGACGCCGCTCGGCCGTCAGCTCGAACCGGTCGTGCTCGCCCTCGAGCGCTGGGGATGGGCGGCGCCCGGCGAACCGGCCGAGGGGGAAGTGCTGACGGCCGACGCGCTCGCGGTCACCCTGCGGGCGGCCTTCCGGGGCGAGGTCGCGGGGGAGTTCCCACCGACCGAGTACCTCATCCACACCGGAGAGACCTCCGTGAGCGCCGTGGTCGCCGCCGGTGACCTCGACGTGATGGACGTCGGTCCCGACGCTCTCCCGCAGCCCCAGCGACGGGTGGCGATCGCCCCGCCGGAGGATGTGCTGGAGTTCCGCGTGGAGCGGGAACGGCTCGGCGATCTCCTCGGTGGTGAGCTGCCGCCGCTCGACGTCGAGACCGGCGACCGGCGCCTGGTGGACCGGTTCCGTCGGACGTTCCGCTTCGACGGGATCTCCGGCGCCGACGCGACCAGGGAGGCCTCGGTCGCCTGACGCTCGTGCGGGCATCGACCCCGCGTATCGGGCATGCGGGATTCAGCAGTACGATCGCACAATGGAACTGCGGCAGCTGGAGCACTTCGTCACCGTCGCCGAAGAGCGGCACTTCACCCGCGCGGCCGAACTGCTGCGGATCTCCCAGTCAGGACTGTCCGCATCCATCCGCTCGCTCGAGCAGGAGCTGGGCACGTCGCTGTTCATCCGCAGCACCCGCCGCGTGGAGCTGACCGCCGCCGGTCAGGCGCTGCTGGCCGACTCGGTGCGCACCCTCGCGAGTGCGGCCGCAGCGCGCGACGCCGTCGCCGCGGTGCGCGGACTCGTGCGCGGGCGCCTGACGATCGGGGCGGAACCGTGCCTCGGCTCAGTCGACCTGCCCGCAGAGCTCGCCGCCTTCCGCACCGCCAACCCGGGGGTCGAGGTGCGGCTGCGCTACTCGGGCTCGGAGGAGCTGGTGGATGAGGTGGCCGGCGGCCGAGCGGACGTCGCCCTCGTCGTGGACACCGGTCACACGCCGGCCGGAGTGCACCTTCGGCCGCTGAGCACGCAGCAGATGCTCGTGCTCTGCCACCCGGAGCATCCCTTCGCCGCCGAGCGGAGCATCCCGCTGGAGGCCCTGCGCGGGGAACCGCTCGTCGGCTTCCAGGACGGCTGGGGTGCTCAGGCATTGAGCCGGCGCGCGTTCGCCGCCGCCGGGTTCGACTACCGGGCGGCGATGGAGGTCAACGACGTGCATCCCCTGCTCGACCTCGTCGGCTACAACCTGGGGGTCGCGGTCGTGCCGGAGAGCTTCGCGCGCAAGCGTCCGGACGCCCTGCGCGCCGTCCGGCTCCAGGACGCCCCGGTCTGGACCGTCGCAGTCGCGGTGGCCGAGCAGCCGAGCCCGGCGGCTTCCGCGTTCCTCGCCCAGCTCGATCCGGTGGCCCTGGCCCCCGCCACCGCCAGCTCCTGAGTTCTTCCGCCCGGCAGCGCGTGCGCGGGCGAAAAACTCAGGAGCCGGCGGTGGGGGAGGCCCGGGTCAGGCGGCGTTGAGGCGCTCGAGCTCCTCGGGGGTGAGCTCGACGTCGACGGCCGTGACGGAGTCGCGGATCGTCTCGGGGCGCGACGAGCCCGGGATGGGGATGACGTACGGGCTCTGCGCCAGGTGCCACGCGAGCGCGACGACCTGCGGGCTGATGCCGCGTGCGTCGGCCACGTCCTTGAACGGCTCGAACCGGCTGCCCAGGTCGCCCGCCGAGGTGATGCCTCCGAGCGGGCTCCACGGCAGGAACGCGATGCCGAGCTCGTCGGCGAGGCGCAGCTCCGGCTCGCTGGAGCGGAACGCGGGGGAGAACTGGTTCTGCACCGACACCAGCCGGCCGCCCAGGATCTCCTGCGCCTCCCGGATCTGCTGCGGGTTCGCGTTCGAGATGCCGGCCATGCGGATCACGCCGTCGTCCAGCAGGTCCCGGATCGCTCCCACCGACTCGGCGTACGGGACCTCGGGGTCGGGCCGGTGGAACTGGTACAGGCCGATGGCGTCGCCGCCGAGACGGCGGAGCGACTCCTTCGCGGCCTGCTTGAGGTAGTCCGGATGCCCGTTCAGCGTCCACGAGCCGTCGCCGGGGCGCAGGTGCCCGCCCTTGGTGGCGACAAGCACGGAGGAGGCGTCCCCGCCCGTCCACGTGCGGAGCGCCTCGGCGATCAGCTCCTCGTTGTGACCGACCTCGTCCGCGTGCAGGTGGTACGCGTCAGCGGTGTCGATGAAGGTGATGCCCTCGTCGAGCGCCGCGTGGATGGTCTTGATCGAACGCTCGCGGTCGGGGCGTCCTTCGATCGACATGGGCATCCCGCCCAGGCCGATGGCCGAGACCTGGACGTCGCCGATAGTACGTGTCTTCACTCGTTCTCCTTCGTCTTCGTTGTGCCCGGGGTCACCAGGCGTAGTCCTCTGGGGCCGTCTTGTGGCCCGGGAAGATCTCGTCGAGTCGCGCGAGCGCAGCGTCGTCGAGGTGGATGTCGAGCGCGCGCAGACCGCCGTCGAGCTGTTCGTGGGTGCGCGGCCCGATGATGGGGCCCGTGACGCCGGGCCGGGTCAGCAGCCAGGCGAGGGCGAGGTCGCCCGGCTCGTGTCCGAGCTGGGCGGCGAAGTCCTCGTACGCCTCGATCGCGTCGCGGTGCTTCTCGAGCGTCTCGGCGGCGCGGCCTTCGAGCCGGCGCTTGCCCTCGTTCTGCTTGCGGATGACCCCGCCGAGGAGGCCGCCGTGCAGGGGCGACCAGGCGATGACGCCGACGCCGTTCGCCTGGGCGGCGGGCAGCACCTCCAGCTCCACCTGGCGGGTGAGGAGGTTGTAGATCGACTGCTCGCTGACGAGCCCCAGGTGGTTGCGCTTGCGCGCCTCCGCCTGAGCCGTCGCGATGTGCCAGCCGGCGAAGTTGCTCGACCCGGCGTACAGGATCTTGCCCTGCGCGACGGCCGTCTCGATCGCCTGCCAGATCTCATCCCACGGGGTGTCCCTGTCGATGTGGTGGAACTGGTAGATGTCGATGTAGTCGGTCTGCAGGCGCTGCAGGCTGGCGTCGAGGGCGCGACGGATGTTGAGCGCCGACAGGCGGTTCTCGTTCGGCCAGTCGCCCATGTCGCCGTACAGCTTGGTGGCGATCACCGTGCGCTCGCGGCGGCCGCCGCCCTGGGCGAACCAGTTGCCGACGATCGTCTCGGTGGCTCCGCGGCCCTTGTGCTGGCCGTAGACGTTGGCGGTGTCGAAGTAGTTGATGCCCGCATCGTGCGCGGCGTCCATGATCCGGTGGGAATCCTCTTCGCTGGTCTGCGGACCGAAGTTCATCGTGCCGAGGACGAGGCGCGAGACCTTCAGGCCGGACCGGCCCAGGTGTGTGTACTCCATATCCGCCACTCAACGCCCCGCCGAGTCAGATGTCCAACAGGTGGTGTGGATGGGATTGCGCAGTCCCGACGATGAATGGAGTCAGCCTTCGTCAGGCGCGGAGGGCCGCCTCGAGTTCGGGGTCGGTCGGCTCGACCAGGTGGCGGCCGTCCGGGAAGACGATCACCGGGATGTTCGTGCGGCCGCTGATCTGCTGGGCGCGGTCGGCCTCTTCCGGGCGGGCGACGAGGTCGATGTACTCGTAGTCGGCGCCGAGGCGGTCGAGGAGGGACTTCGAGCGGATGCAGTCGCGGCACCAGTCGGCACCGAAGACGGTCACGCGGTCGAAGGGCGCGGTCGGAGAGGTCATTGCTCCAGGCTAAGCGCCTGCGGCTGGGAGTCCGGTGGTGCCGTCGACGACCAGCGTGGCGCGCGCCTCCGAGGCTTCGATGAGGAGCGCGTTGGCGCCGTCGACATCCCGGGCCCAGGCCGTCGCCGCCTCGAGCGTGCGGCCGTGACGCGTGTGCCGGTCGACCAGCCGCCGCATCCGCTCGTCCTCCGGGGTCGCCACGAACCACGACTCGGCGAGGAGGTCAGGGATGCGCGACCAGGGCTCCGCATCGACGAGGAGGTAGTTCCCCTCGACCACGACGACCCGCGCGGCGGGCGGCACGACGATGGAGCCCGCCACCGGTTCGTCGACCGTCCGCTCGAACGCCGGCGCGTAGACCGGGTTGCCGGTCTCGGCCAGCACGCGCCGGAGCAGGGCGACGAATCCCCAGCCGTCGAAGGTGTCGATCGCGCCCTTGCGGTCGTGCCGCCCCAGAGCATCCAGCGTCGCGTTGGCGAGGTGGAACCCGTCCATCGGGAGGTGGACCGCGGTTCCCGCGCCGGCGAGCTCGTCCACGCGGTGCGCGACGCGGTGCGCCAGCGTCGTCTTCCCCGAGCCGGGGCTGCCCGCGACGCCGACGATCACCCGGCCCTCGGCCGGTGCCAGGGCGATGGCGCGCAGGGCGAGGGCCGTCAGATCCGAGACGGGGGAGGCGGTGGATTCGGTGGTCACGCGTCCCATTCTGCTGCGATCAGCGCGCGAAGCCGGAGATCGCCTCCGCCATGAGCTCTGAGGACTGCGGACCGCCGTGCCCCTCGCTCTCGACCACGATCAGCCGGCTGGCCGGCCACTGCCTGTGCAGCAGCCATGGCGTGATGACGGGCCCGCTGACGTCGTGCCGGCCGTGGATGAGCACCGCCGGGATGTGCGCGAGCTCCTCCACCCGGCGGAGGATGGCGCGGTCGCCGGGCAGGAAGCCGTCGTTCGCCCAGTAGTGCGTCACCAGCGTCGCGAAGACCAGCCGCTGCGCCGGATCGGTGTGCAGCGGACCGGGAACGGCGTTCGGGTCGAGGGAGACATGGGTCGCCTCCCAGTCGTCCCAGGCGTCGGCCGCGGCGATCCGCTCCTCGAGCGTGCCGGTCGCGAGCACTCGCGCATAGGCGTCGATGACGCGCTCGCCGGGGCGCCGGTGCGACGACCGCTCCAGCGCCTCCCAGGCCTCGGGGAAGACGCGTCCCATGGTCTCCGTGAGCCAGTCGACCTCGTCGCGGCCGGTGGTGGTGACGGCGCCGAGCACGATCCCGGTCACCCGCTCGGGATGCGCCAGCGCGTAGGCCAGCGCGAGCGTCGACCCCCACGATCCGCCCGTCACGACCCACCGGTCGATGCCGAACTCTGCACGGACCAGCTCGATGTCGGCGATCAGACCGTCGGTGGTGTTCGCGGGCATGCGGTCGAGCGCATCCACGACGGAGGGGGTGCTGCGCCCGCATCCCCGCTGGTCGATGCCGACGAGCCGGAACGCGCCGGGATCGTAGCGCTTGCGGTAGCCGCCGGACCCGAGTCCGGAACCGGGTCCTCCATGCAGCCACAGGACGGGAACGCCGTCCGGGTTGCCGCTGGTCTCCCAGTAGATGCGGTCTTGCTCGGGGTTCTCCACCCATCCGTGTGCGTACGGCTCGATCGCAGGGAACATCCCCGCACGGTATCGCATCCGGTCAGGAGGTGCGGGTCGCCGTCGCCTCCACCTCCTGGAGCTCCTCGCGGACCACTTCGCGCGGCGCGAGCACGACCCGCGGGCGGAGCCCGGTGAACCGGACGCGCAGGCCGCGGTACTTCACGAGATAGATCACGCCGACCAGCGCGGCCGCGAACCCGCTGGCGGCGCCGACGCCCATCGCCCAGCGCGGGCCGAACGCGTCGGCCACCCATCCCACTATGGGCGCTCCGATGGGGGTGCCTCCCATGAAGATGGCCATGTAGATCGCCATGACGCGACCGCGGAGCACCGGGTCCGTCGTCATCTGCACGGTGCCGTTGGCCGTCGTCATGAGGGTCTGCGACGAGACGCCGATGACGATGAGGGCGGCCGCGAACAGCCAGTACGTCGGCATCACGGCGGCCACGGCGCAGCCGAGCCCGAACAGCGCGGCTCCGGCGAACAGGAGGGAGACGCGCGGCCGGTCGCGCCGGGCGGAGAGCAGGGCGCCGACCACCGACCCGACGGCCATGATCGACGACAGGATGCCGTACTCCCCGGCGCCCTGATGGAACACGGTCACCGACATGGTGGAGATGAAGATCGGGAAGTTCAGCCCGAACGTGCCGATCAGGAACACCATGATCAGGATGACGAGGATGTCCGGGCGGCGCCGCACGTAGCGGAAGCCGTCGACCAGGCTGCCGCGCGACCGCTTCGCGCGCTCGGTGCGGTAGAGCTGGTCGCGCCGAAGCATCGCCAGCGACAGCAGCACCGCCCCGAAGGTGGCCGCGTTGATCAGGAACACCCAGCCGGCTCCGACGGCGGCGGTCAGCAGTCCGGCCACGGCGGGGCCGAGGAGGCGGGCGGCGTTGAACGACGCGGAGTTCAGGGCGACCGCGTTCGACAGGTTCGGTCCGGCGACGAGGTCGGAGACGAACGTCTGGCGGGCGGGCGCGTCGAAGGCGGCGACGACACCCAGCAGCAGAGCGAAGAGGTAGACGTGCCACAGCTGGACGACGCCGGTCACGGTGAGGATCCCGAGACCGAGCCCGAGCATCCCCATGGCCCCCTGGGTCGCCATGAGCAGCTTGCGGCGGTCGAGATGGTCGGCGGCCCATCCCGTCACCGGGAGCAGGATCAGCTGCGGGGCGAACTGCAGGGCCATGACGACGCCGACGGCCGCGGCGTTGTTGTGGGTGAGCTGGGTGAGGACGATCCAGTCCTGCGCCGTCCGCTGCATCCAGGTGCCGACGTTCGACACGATCGCGCCGGCTGCCCAGATGCGGTAGTTGACGCCGGCGAGCGAGCGGAACATGGAACTCACGAGTCGGCGAGCTCCCGCATGATCCGGGCGGCCTCGGCGAGGGTGGCGCGCTGCTCGGCGGTCAGCGTGCGGAGACGCTGGTGCAGCCACGCGTCGCGGCGCTTGCGCGTCTCGGCTACCAGGTCGATGCCACGCTCGGTCGGAACGACGACGACCTTGCGCCCGTCCGCCTCGTCGGCCGTTCTGGCCACGTAGCCCGCCTGCTCCAGTCGGTTGACGGTGCGGTTCATCGACGGCGGCTTGACGCGTTCGAACTCGCTCAGCGCGCCGATCGTCGCGGAGCCTTCGCGCACCAGGTAGCCGAGCGCCGCCGTCTGCGAGTCGGAGAGCTCGTGGTCCTCCTTCTCGGAGCGCAGGCGCCGAGAGAGGCGCGCCACCGCGATGCGGAGCGCGCCGCTGAGATCGTTCGTCGACAATCGTGCACCCATACATAGTTAGCCTAACAAATTAGGTCGGCTAACTAAACCCCCTTCGCTGCCGGCGTACGCCAGACTGGGCGCGTGCAGAGTGAGCAGGGCCGCAGTTTCGACGACGAGGACGGCGTCCGCGTCCATTTCGATGTGTACGCGCCGACGCCGGAGGGCACGAGACCGGCCGCCGCCATCCAGCTGGCGCACGGGGTGGGGGAGCACGCCGGCCGCTATCGCGAGCTCGCCACCCACCTCGCGGCCGCGGGGTACGCCGTCTACGCCGACGACCACCTCGGCCACGGCCGCACCGGCATGGAGCAGTGGAACGGCGATGCGACGCGCCTCGGGCGGCTGGGGCCGGGCGGGCTCCGAGCGGCGATCCGCGACGTCCATGCGTTCAGCGACCTCATCCGCGCGGAGAACCCGGACCTGCCGCTGGTCTACATCGGGCACAGCTGGGGATCGCTGATCGGGCAGATCCTCCTCAACCGGCACAGCGACGAGTACGACGGGATGGTGCTCTCGGGCACCGCGTACCGGACGCTCGGATCGATGAACGGCGGCGACCTCAACAAACGGCACGCCCACCTCGGCACGACGGGGGCGGAGTGGCTCAGCCGCGACCCCGCCGTGGCGCAGGCGTTCGTCGACGACCCGCTGACGACGCTCACGCCGCTGCAGAAGCTGTTCGGGATGGCGGACGCCGCGCGCCTGCTCGGCCGGCCGGTCCGCCGGCTGGCGCGCGACCTGCCCGTGCTCATCCAGGTCGGATCGGACGACCCGCTGGGCGGCCCGGAGAGCGCCCGACGTCTGGAGCGCGCCTACCGCATCCGCTCGGGTCTCTCGGATGTCACGACGATCGTCTACGACGGCGCGCGGCACGAGATCTTCAACGAGACCAACCGCGCCGAGGTCTTCGCCGACCTCACCGCCTGGCTCACCGAGCGCTTCCCCTCCCGCACCTAGCCTGCGCCCCCGTCGAGTCCGCAAAGACTGCACGCCGATCGGGCCATCAGCGTGCAATTTTTGCGGACTCGACGGCGGGAGCGGAGGGCCCGGGAAGTGTCTAGCGCGGGCGGCGCGGGGGCGGGGACACTGAGGGCGGGAGGGCGTCATGGGAGCACACATCGTCATGGGACTGTCTCGGTTCGCGCCGATCGACAATCCGGCGAACTACAACGGGCACGACACCGACCTGATCTGGATCCTGGTGATCCTGGGTCTGCTGCTCGTCATCCTGCTCATCGGCCTGGGAGTCACGTTCGCCCGCAACCCGGAGCGCGAGCTGGACGAATGGGGCAACCCGAGGACCCCGCCGGGAGGCACGCCGCCGCCGGCCTGACCGCCCGACGGATCGGCCCGCGACGGACGTAGGCTGGTGGCATGCATGGTGAGTACAAGGTCCCCGGGGGCAAGCTCGTCGTCGTCGACCTGGAGGTGGTGGACGGCAGGATCGCGGACTTCCAGCTCGCCGGCGACTTCTTCCTCGAGCCGGACACCGCCCTGGAGGCGATCAACGAGGCCGTGAACGGCCTGCCGGCGGAGTCCGACGCGAAGACGATCGCCGCGGCCGTCAAGGGCGCCCTGCCGGAGGGCGCGAGCCTGCTCGGCTTCTCGCCGGAGGCCGTCGCCGTGACCGTCCGCCGCGCGCTCGCGAAGGCGACGAGCTGGCGCGACTACGACTGGCAGATCGTGCACGCCAAAGCGGTCTCCCCGCAGATGCACCTCGCCCTGGACGAGGTGCTCGCCACCGAGGTCGGCGAGGGCCGCCGCGGACCGACGCTGCGGATCTGGGAGTGGGACGAGCCGGCGGTCGTGATCGGAAGCTTCCAGTCCGTGAAGAACGAGGTCGACCCCGAGAATGCGAAGAAGTACGGCATCCAGGTCGTCCGGCGCATCTCGGGCGGCGGCGCCATGTTCATGGAGGCGGGATCGGTCGTCACGTACTCCATCTACGCCCCGGCCGACCTGGTGCAGGGCATGAGCTTCGCCGACAGCTACGCCTTCCTCGACGAGTGGGCGATCATCGCCCTCAAGTCGCTCGGGATCGACGCCGTCTACCAGCCGCTGAACGACATCACGAGCCCGTCCGGCAAGATCGGCGGCGCCGCGCAGAAGAGGCTCGGGTCCGGCGCGGTGCTGCACCACGTCACCATGAGCTACGACATGGACGGCCAGAAGATGACGGAGGTGCTCCGCATCGGCCGCGAGAAGATCAGCGACAAGGGCATCACCAGCGCGGCGAAGCGCGTCGACCCGCTGCGCAGCCAGACCGGCCTCAGCCGCGCGGAGATCATCGAGCAGATGAAGCTGACCTTCCGGAGCCTCTACGGCGCGACCGACGGCGACCTCACCGACGCCGAGTACGCCGCTGCGGAGAAGCTTGTCGCCGAGAAGTTCGAGACAGAGGAGTGGCTCTACCGCGTACCGTGACGGTCGGCGAACCAGCCGATCTTCAGGGATCGCACAGGTCCTCCGGTACCCTGGACGGCGTGAATTGGTGGGTTCTCGGCATCATCGCGGCGTTCGTCGCGCTGATCGTCGTCGCCGTGAAGCTGGGCTGGATCGACCTCTCGAACAAGGTGCAGCGCGGCTCCGGCACCATGAGCGGCGCGATCGGCGGCTCGTTCGACGAGATCTTCGCTCCTGCCCGCCACGAGGCGCAGCAGGAGATGGACCGTCAGTCGCTCCTGCCCGCCCCCGCGCCCCTTCCCGGCGACAAAGCCGACGGCACCTGGGAGGGCGGCAAGATCACGCTCGACCTCGGTCCGGCCGGTCAGGGGCAGCGCGCCGAGGGCAGGGCGCCGAGCGAGGACGGCCGGGCTACCGCTTCTGCAGCTCCGCGTAGTCGGGGTGCTCGCTGAGCCAGCTCCGCACGTAGGGGCACGACGCGATCACGCGCAGGTCCGAGTTGTCGCGCACGTCGTCGAGCGCCGTCCGCACGAGCGTCGACGCCATCCCCTTCTCGCGCTTCTCCGGGTCCACCTCGGTGTGCGTGAACACGATCGCGTCATGCCGGAGTTCGTACTCGGCGACGCCGATCACCTCGCCGTCCTGGAGGAGGGCGTAGCGGGACTGGTCTGGCTGCTTCTCGACGCTCAGGCTCATGCGTCTCACGCTACCCCGTGCGGAACGGCGTCTCGGTAGTACTCGGTAGTCCCGCGGTCCTGGCGGCACACGACCGTGGCGGACTCTGAAGTCACGGGAGCGGCGCGCCGCCGATCCCGCCCGCCGACCGGGGAGACAGGATGCCCGCCACCGCCGTCCGGCCGACAGATCTGGAACTGCTGCACCGCGTCCGCCAGGGCGAGCACGCGGTCCTGGGAGAGCTGTGGGGCCGCTACCAGGGGTGGGCCCACCAGATCGCCCGCCGCACGACGTCGCGGTACGACGCGCAGGACATCGTGCAGGAAGCCTTCGCCAAGGTGCTCATCGCGCTCCGAAACGGAAAGGGGCCGACGGAGGGTTTCGCCCGCTACCTCAGCACGGCGATCCGCACCGTCGCGGCCACGTGGGGTGCACGGGACGCCCGGATGCCCCTCGTCCCCCTGAACGACGAGGTCGGCGTCGGCGTGTACGAGTTCGAGATCGTCGGCCTGGGCGAGCTGGAGCAGCCGTTCCGCAGCCTGCCGCAACGCTGGCAGCGCATCCTGCTTCTGACCTGCGTGCACGATCTCCCGGTCGGCGCCGCCGCCGAGATCCTCGGCATGACGCCCGGCGCCGCGGCGGCACTCGCCGCCCGAGCTCGGGCCGGTCTCCGCACAGCGGTGGCGGAGGTCGCCCAGAACGAGGAGCTCCTCCTCGCCGCCTGAATGTCCGCCCCGGAGGACGCGTGCTGCCGCCGTGCCCTCCGGGTGAGCGGTCGGGCGGAACTCAGGTCCGCGGGGTCTGCTCTCGATGCCAGATCGCGAGCTCGGTCCGCGAGCGCAGGCCCAGCTTCACCAACGCGTTCTGCACGTGCGTCTCCACCGTGCGGATCGACACGAACAGCTGCCGCGCGATCGCCTTGTTGGAGGCGCCGTCTGCGACGAGGGACGCCACCTGCGCCTCGCGCGGTGTCAGCTCCGGTGTCCGTGCCGCCGACGGGATGCCGGTGCGCGTGCGGGACTCGACGACTCCGTGCAGAGCGAAGTCGATGCTCTCCTCCTCGCTGAGCGCCGCCCCGTACGCGAACGCCCGATCGAAGGCTTCGGGGCCGAGACGACGACGCAGCGCCCGCTCGGTCGTCGCGCGGTCGTGGAAATAGGGCGGATAGTCGGCGCGGATCGCGCCCGCGTCTCGCCACCGGGCCGCTGCCGCACCGAGCAACGTCGCGCCCCGTGCCGGGTCCGCGCGTTCGCGTGCGACGTCGGCGAGGAGCTCGAGCGACTGGGCGACGCCGAGTCCGTTGCCCAGTCCGCGTTTCACGACGAGCGCCTCCCTGGCATCCGCTTCCGTCGTCTCGTACTCGCCGGCGACAGCGCATGCGGATGCGCGCGCGGTGAGCGCGAAGGACCGCTCGAAGCGGTCGCCCACGACGAGGGCGCGTTCGGTGATGTCGTCGTCGACGCGGGTACCCTCCGCCCGCAGGCCCAGGGCGTGCAGTCGAGCCGCGAGGCGTTGCGGCGTGTTCGTGCGGCCGAAGCGGTAGGCGTCCTCGCCGAGCTCGTCCATCAGGGTGCGGAGCAGGTCGAGGGCACGCCGGTCGTCGGTGTCGACGGCCTCGGCGGCGCTCCGCACGATGACCGCGCACTCCCGGGCCGCCTCCCGGTCGGCTCCGGCGGCGACCTCCTCGAGGGCCGCTCCGGCCAGCGCCAGCTCCCGGCGGGCGAGGCCCGGTTTTCCGGTCTGGCCGAAGACCGCGGCGCGCAGGGCGTGCCCCTGAGCCGCCCAGAACGGCGACGGACGGCCCGAGGCGAACGCCGTGCCGAGCCAGGTCGAGACCTCGTCGCCGCTGCCGTGGAGGATCCACGCCTGCCGCCAGCCGGTCACCGCCACCTCGACGGCGCGGTCGGTGTCGCCGAGCGCCGCGGTGGTCGACACAGCGCGACGGATGTTCGCGATGTCTCCGCGGAGTCTCCGCAGGATCTCGCGCTGACGGTTGCCGAACCAGGCGTCCTCCGCGTCGTGCAGCCGGAGCAGCATGCACGAGACGAAGTGGCGCTGCGCGTCGTGGGGATGGACGGCCCGCTCGGCTCCGAACTCCCGCAGGGCGGGCAGCAGCTCGTAGCGGACATCGCCCTCGACCCGGCGTCGGTGGACCACCGAGCGCCGGATCAACTGCTTCAGCGCGGCACTCGCGTCTCGGCGGGTGCCGGTGCTCAGCCTGGCCATGGCTTCTCCGAGGTCGAGATCCCAGCCCGGCGCGAGAACCGAGAGATCCGACCACACGCGGCGTTCGGCGTCCGTGCAGCGCTCCCAGCTGTCCTCCACCGCCGTGCGGAGCGACCGCGATTCCGCGGCAGCGGGCTCCAGGGTGTCGAGCTGGTCGGAGATGCGGCGAGCGAGCGTGCGCACATCCATGAACTGCAGCTGCGCCGCGGCGAGCTCGATGGCCAGAGGGACGCCCGAGGTCGCCTCGCAGATCGCGATCACATCGGGAAGGGTGCTGTCGTCGACCGAGAAGAGCGCGTCGCCCGCCGCAGCGCGCTCCGCGAACAGCCGGACGGCGTCACTGGACGCGGTCAGGTCGCGATGGGCGAACGGTCCCACCGCGACGAGCGCCTGCGCGGCGGACGACGGCGGCTCGCGGGAGGTCACGATCGCCCGCACACCCGGGCACGCGAGCAGGAGCGCGTCGATCACCGCAGACGTCTCGGGCACGGCTTCGTCCGCGTCGTCGACCAGCAGTAGCGCATCCTCGTCGGCGATCGCCGCGATGACGGCTCCGAGCGTGTCGTCCCGGGGGTCCACCCTCAGCTCCTGGGCGATCGCCAGCGCGACGTCGGGTCCGCGTCCGCGCACATCCACGTACCAGACGCCTGCGACCGAGCGCCGGAGCGAATCAGCGGCCGCGATCGCGACGCGGCTCTTGCCCACCCCCGCGGTGCCCGTGATGGTCACCAGCCGGGTCGATGTCTGCAGCAGCCGCCGGATCAGCGACACCTCCTCGCGCCGCCCGACCATCGCGTCCAGGCGCACGGGGAGGCCGTGCGTCGAGCTCGATGTCTGCATACCGACCCCTGTCGGCCGGGCGGGATGCCGGCCGGAGTCGTCGTCCGACCCACGAGCCGACACCCCGGTCGGGTGTCCTTCCTCGCATGGTGTCAGGAGCGGATGCGGCTCGAAAGACAGCCGTCACAGGTGCGGCTGGTACGGCGCCCACTTCTCCAGGTCGTACTCGAGCTCGACCCCGGAGTAGAGCCGGACCAGCCAGCGCCGCGAGTCGCCGCCGGCGAACTGGCCCGTGACCGTCTCCGTCACCCAGCCGCCCTCCGCGTCGCGGGTCCAGCGGATCAGACCGACGTGCTCACGGAGCCGGGGAGGGTGCGGCGGGTGGATGTAGTCGAATTCGTCAGTCATCGTCATTGCCTCCTCCCGCCCGGCGGGCGTCGACCCGTCGATGGCGGCGAGGCCATGATGCACCCTCGGCGGTGCGTGAGGGACTACGCGTTTTCCCTACGGTCATTCCTGCGAACGGTTGTCCGCCGGGACATCCTCCCGCTTCCACTCCAGTTCGACGCCGGAGACCAGCCGGACGCGCACCGTCCCGCCGACCGTCTCGATCGTGTCGACGTCGGGATGGTTCTGCACCCGCATCCAGGCCGGCGAGCCCGGCTCGGGAAAGGCACCAGCGTCCTGGTCCACCGCACCCCTCCCTGCCGCAGATCGACGGACTTTTGAGAGGTAGCTTGACGCCTACCCGGACCGTTCCGCTAGCCCATCGAGTCGTCAGGTGGCAGACGACTCGCGCCCGACGTGCCGGTAGATGGCCTCGCGAGGCCAGTCGTCGGCTGTCACGAGCTCGTAGACGTCCATCGGCCGCCCGGCGGAGTCCTGCGGGGCGGGATGACCGACGGGGACGCGGACCCGGACGGGAGGATGCGATTCGAGCACCGGAAGCTCGATCGAGCGGTCCCGTGCGGGCTCGTCGCTGTGCACGAGGAAGGCGGTGAACACGTCGTCGCCGAAATCCATGCGTTTACATTAGCCCTCGGGTCGCCCGCTGCGAACCTGAGCCCCCACTGTCTATCCACGTCTCGGCCGGCCGAGCCACCATGTCCCCGAACGCAAGCGAGGGGGCGCGACAGATGACGTCGACGGATCAGAAGAGGACGGAACGGCCGGGGCGGTTCCCGGTGTGGGCCACAGTGCTGCTCGCCGTGCTCGGCGCGATCATCCTTCTCGGCTCCGGGGTGCTCGGCGGGCTCACCCTGCGCTCGGCGGGCTCGACGCTCGGACAGTCGCTCACCCGGACCGCGCCGGTGACCTCGGCATCGGTGTGCGACGCCGAGCGTGTCGCCCGCGACGTGCTCCCCTCCATCGTGACGATCGGTGTGGTCGCGGGCGACGGATCCGGGGGCACGGGAAGCGGCGAGATCATCTCGGCCGACGGCTACATCCTCACCAACAACCACGTCATCGCGCCGGCGGCCGACGGCGCGACCATCACCGTGCTCTACAACGACGGGACCACGCACCCGGCGAAGCTCGTCGGCCGGTCCCCGCGTGCCGATATCGCCGTGGTGAAGGTGGAGGCGAGCGGACTCCCCGTGATCGAGCAGGGCGACTCCGCGTCGCTCCAGGTCGGGCAGCCCGTTGTGGCGCTCGGCGCCCCGCTCGGCCTCTCCAGTACCGTCACCACCGGCGTGGTGAGCGCCCTCGGCCGCACGGTACCCGTGCAGAGCGACAGCGACCGCAACGCGGTGCTCGCGGACGCGATCCAGACCGACGCCTCCATCAACCCGGGCAACTCCGGGGGAGCCCTCGTCGACTGCGGCGGCCGGCTGGTCGGCGTGAACTCGGCGATCGCGACGGTCCCCGGGGCGTCCGGGGTGGCGGGTGGAGGGAGCGTGGGGATCGGTTTCGCCGTGCCGCAGGCCGTGGCGATGCCGATCGCGCAGCAGATCATCTCGACGGGGAAGGTGACGTACCCGACCTTCGGGATCTCGGTCACGCCCATCCAGCCGGGCCAGGGCGAGAACGACCAGCCGGGCCTGTACGTGCAGTCCGTGACGCCGGGAGGGCCGTCGCAGCAGGCGGGTCTGGCGGCAGGGGACGTGATCGTCCGGGTCGACGGCAGATCCGTCGGCAGTGTGGACGATCTGACCGCCATCCAGCTGACCAGCAAGCCCGGCGACGGGGTCGACGTGGTCTATGTACGGGACGGCCGACGCCAGACCACCACGGTCACCCTCGGAAACGGCTGAAGTCTCAGGCGGTGCGTTCGGCGACGTTCGCAATCTTGAACCGGTCGATGATCCGATAGCTGTCGCCCGGGCCGTTCTCTTCGACCCGGACCGTGTCGTACACCCGGAAGTCGAGGATGCGGAGCTCGCTCAGGCGTTCGGCGCGCTCGTTGAGGAGCGCGGAGCGGAGCGCCGACGTGGGCTCGCGCGGTATGAGCGGCGTGACGATCTCACCCCGCCAGCCGTCGGTCGTCACGCTGACGAGCTCGGCGGCACGCTCCCGTGGGTTCCAGTGCATCAGCCTCATCTCGTCCTCTCGGCGTCGATCACGGAGCGGCCCGGCCGGTTCGATACCCGACGAACGGACCGGACCACTCCGAAAGAGAGGCCCGCGACGGGCGCTCCCCTGGAGACGCGCGAAGCCCGATGATGCGCTCTCCGCTTATGAAGACGTGGCTCGGGGATGAACATGACGCGAGATCCTCAGCTGCACAGGTTCCATTGCGTGCGGACCTGGTCGGCGGACAGGGCGGTGCCGTAGACCGAGGCGAAAGCGAGGCTGCCGGTGATCTGCCGGGACGACGGCGTCCCCGGCCCCCAGTTGTCGAGGTTGTCCGCCCCGATGCGCCAGCGGCCGGAGAACTGATGGGCCTGCGTGACGGAGGGGTCGTGAGCGACCCGCTCCCCGTCGACGTAGAGCGCCATGCCCTCCTCCGACAGGGTCGCGGTGGCCTGGTGCCAGCGGCCGTCGGTGTAGCTCGCGTCGGAGGAGATCGTGCGGACCGCGTCCGGGAAGACCCCGAACACGAGCCGTCCGTCGTCGGTCAGGAAGAGGTGGCGGTCGTAGTACGCCGAGGCGCCCTCCGTCGATCCGCTGAAGCCCACCAGCCGCCCGCCGCCCGCGGTCGCCGAGAACCAGATCTGGACGGTGAAGCGGTCGACGGGGTCGCGGAGCGAGTTGTCGGTCAGGCTCCACTCCCCGTCTCCGGGGTGCCCCGTGTATCTCGCCGTGTTCCCGTGGACGAGGTCCGTCGCGGTCGAGGCGCCGGCTTCGTCGTCCAGCCGATAGGCGAACAGCGTTTCGGCCGCCGGTATCGCCTCGAGGGCGGCGACACAGCCCTGCGGTGCGGATTTGCCGGCATCTGGAGGGAGCGGAGCGTCGGGGCGCTGGTCGGTCGGCTCTCTGGGTGCGTTCTGTGCGCTCGACCCCGTCTCGGGGGAGTCGCCGGCGGAGGGTGCGGGGCCGTCTCCGCCATCGGGCGGGGGTTCCGCTGCGGCGTCCGGCTTCAGCTCGTCCTTCTGCTCCGGCGTGACGCGACGGGCCTGGGGTTCCGGCCCGTCGCCGTTCGTGTTCCGCTGTCCCGAGGTCGAGCCATCGCCGGCGCCCGCCGAAGTGGGGTCGGACTGCGGAGCCGCGATGACCGCGCCGTAGGTGAGCGCGGCGGCGGCCGCCACACTCGCCACGACCGCGGCCATGCCGGCCTTCGAGCTGCCGGCGGCCGTGGCGGACAGATGCCGCAGGCGGGCGCCGTGGTGGAGGGCGACGGCCGGATGCGCGACACCGGCCGCGACGGCGCCCTCCGTCGCGCCGATCGTGGAGAGATACGCGGTCGCCCCCGTGAGCCCGAGAAACAGCGGAAGGATGCCGAGCGCCAGTCGCGAGCCGACGCGGTCCGCCTCGGAGGCGGCATCCGCGCAGCGCCGGCACGCGCCGAGGTGCTGCAGCACTTTCCGGCGGTCCGCCTTCGTCAGGCGGCCGCGGACGAGCGGGCCGAGTTTCTTCAGCGTCCAGCCGTGGATCGGATCCTCGGACGGTGCGCTCGCCAGGTGCGCGTTGATCCACGATTGGCGCAGCCCCTCCCTGGCGCGGAGGGCCAAGGCCGAGACCGCGTTCGGACTGAGGCCCATGAGAGGCGCGACCTCGCGCGGCGCCATATCCTCGATCTCGGTGTACCAGAGCACCTCCTGCCACTTGACCGGCAGCGCGTAGAAGGCCTCCGCCATCGTCTCCCGGTCGATGCGGTCGAGGGCGGTGGCCTCGCTGAAGGTCCAGTCCTCGATGGCGTCGGCGTCCTCGAGGTTCGGCGTCGTCTTGCGGCGCGACCAGTCGATGGCCACGTTGCGCACGGTGGTGGCGAGATACGAGCGGAATCCGGCGGTCGGGCCCTTGCCCCGGCAGATCGACGTCAGGATGCGCGCGAACGCCTCCGACGCGAGATCGTCGGGATCGAATCGACCGGTGATGGACGTCGCCATGGTGCGCGCTGCCGGCCAATGACGCTTCCAGAGCACCCCGTAGGCGAGCGAGTCGCCCTCCCGGGCGCGGACGATCAGGTCGGCGTCGGAGAGGTCGTCGAGTTCACCGGTCATGAGGGTCGGGTCCTAAGGTGCAGTACGGGCGTTCACTCACTTGGACGCAGCGAATTGCGAATCGTGACGCGATCGCGGAAGAAAGTCCTGCGATGTCGACGGGGGATGGCGTGGCCCCACCATCCCGCCCGTCCCCGCGGTCACGTGACCGTCGGACTGCGGAGAGACTACGTAGCTCGGGCGACCCGCCCGCTCAGCGGGTGCGGCGGCGACCCTGTGTCACCAGGTTCCACAGGCCGGCGACCAGCACGGCGCCGGCGACCCCGTTCAGAACCCCGCCGACGACGTCCGTTCCGTAGTGGACGCCGACGTAGAGGCGCGACCAGGCGACGGCGAGCACGAAAAGGGTGCCGACGATCACGACGATCGCCCGGGGAAGACCGGCCCGCGACACCATGGCCATCGCCGTCACCAGCGCCGCCGCGAAGACGACGTGCCCGCTCGGGTAGCTGAGCGTCGCAGGCGAGATGTCGAGCACGTGCGTCAGATCCCGGGTGGACGGCCGGGGCTGCGCGACGGCCGCCTTGACGACCAGCGTCGTCAGCCAGCCCGCACCCGCGACGATGCAGGTGCCGAGGGCCCGCCGCCATCCCACGGCGAACAGCAGGATCACGAAGACGACGGCCAGGATGCCGGCGACGACCACCGGATGGTCGAGGCGATCGAGGAGGAGTGCGGCGGCGTCCAGCAACGGCGAGTTGACCCCGTTCACGGCAGCGTCGAGTCCGTCGAACCGCACGGCGGGGATCGCCTTCGCGACGAAGCCGAGGGCGATCGTGACCGCGAAGAGGACGATGCTCCAGACGATCCAGTGGGCGGGGGCGCGGAGGGCCCACGACGTCGATCGCCTGGAGTGCATCCCCTCAGAGTAGAGAGGAGGCGCGGGCTTAGCCTGGACGTCCGCCGCTGGAGCGTGTGAAGACGTTCAGCGGACGAACGGCGCGATCGACCGCGCGATCGTCACTGCGCGTTCGGCGACGTCGGCCGCAGAGCCGCTCCCGCCGGCGGACGCCCACTCCCGGACTGCGATGCGGAGGGCGGCGATGCAGGCCACGACCAGTAGCTCGGCCTGCGCGGCGGCATCCGCCTCGCCGGGTGGCGCGTCCGGTGCGGCGTCGTCGTGGGCGGCGACGTCCGCCAGGAAGGCGGAGACCGCCGCGACGAGCCCCGATCGCAGGTCGTCGAATCGCCCGAGCCGGCGGCGGAGGAGCCCGGCGTGCCGCGCGGCGATGAGCATGCGCGCCTCGCGGAGTTCCGCATCCTGCTCGTCGGGGAGGGAAGCCGTGAACAGGGTGTCGACGAGCGCGCCGACCACGCTGCCCTGGTAGGCGTCGGCGAAGCGCCGGCCGATCCACTCCGGGTCGCCCCAGGCCCGGCGGATGTCGAAGAGCGCGTCCTCCTTCGTGTCGAAGTAGTTGAAGAAGGTGCGATGCGAGACAGGCACCCGCGCGCAGATCTCGTCGACCGTCACCTCGTCGAGGTCGCGTTCGAGGGCCAGTTCCAGGGTCGCGCGTTCGAGGTCGGCTCTGACCTGCGCCTTCTTGCGCTCGCGGAGTCCGTCGGGGGATGAAGTTTGCATAGATGGAAATTTTGCAGTCATGTCATTTGTTAGTTGACTTCGGTCACCTAATTATATATGGTTGATCGTCGTCAACCAATTGTGCGAAGGATCCACATGTCAACAACGCTCTCCAGGGACGGGTCACCGGTCGCGATGTCGCACCGGCAGGTGCTCGAGTCCCTTTCCGGACTCCTGCTCGGGATGTTCGTCTCGATCCTCGCGGGCACGGTCGTGTCGACCTCGATGCCCCGGATCATCTCGGAGCTGCACGGCGATCAGACCGCATACACCTGGGTCGTCACCAGCACGCTGCTCGCGACGACGGTCTCGACGCCCATCTGGGGCAAGCTCGCCGACCTGCTCAACCGCAAGCTGCTCATCCAGCTCGCCCTCGTGATCTTCGTCGCGGGATCGGCGATGGCCGGGTTCTCGCAGGACACCAGCATGCTGATCGGCTTCCGCGTCATCCAGGGCCTCGGCGCCGGCGGTCTGACCGCGCTCAGCCAGATCATCATGGCCGACATCATCAGCCCGCGCGAGCGCGGCCGCTACATGGGCCTCTTCGGCGGCGTCATGGCCGTCGGAACGGTCGGCGGTCCGCTGATCGGCGGACTGCTCACCGACTCGGTCGGATGGCGCTGGAACTTCTTCGTCGGCGTTCCCGTCGCGGTCGCCGCGATCATCCTGCTCCAGGTGACCCTGCGCCTCCCGAAGCGGCCGGCGCGGAAGGTGCGCATCGACTACCTCGGCGCGATCTTCCTCGCCGCCGGCGTCTCCCTCCTGCTCATCTGGGTCTCGCTCGCGGGCAAGAACTTCGACTGGTGGAGCGCCGAGACCATGTGGATGGTCGGAGGCTCGATCGCGCTCATCATCGCGACCATCGTGACCGAACTCGTGGTCAAGGAGCCGATCATCCCGCTCGGGATGTTCAAGAACCGCACCTTCACGCTCGCCGTGATCGCCTCCATCTCGGTCGGCGTCGCGATGTTCGGAACGTCCGTCTTCCTCGGTCAGTACATGCAGCTCGCGCGCGGGGCGACGCCGACGGAGTCCGGTCTGCTGACCCTGCCGATGATCCTCGGCCTGCTGCTCTCCTCGATGATCGTGGGTAACCTCATCAGCCGGTTCGGCAAGTGGAAGGGCTTCATGATCGCCGGCTCCCTCCTGCTCACCGCCGGGCTGTACCTGATGAGCACGATCGAGTACGACACGAACTACTGGCTCGTGTCGCTGTACATGCTCGTGCTGGGCGCCGGCGTCGGCATGGTGATGCAGAACCTGGTGCTCATCGTCCAGAACACGGTCCGTCCCGACCAGCTCGGCGCGGCCAGCTCGAACGTGGCGTTCTTCCGCAGCCTCGGCGGCACCATCGGCGTCTCGGTGATGGGATCCATCCTGGGCACCGCGGTGAAGGACATGATGGCCGACCGCCATCAGGAGCTCCTGACCGCCGTCGCCAAGCTCGGCGCGAAGGGCGTCGCGGCCGCGAAGTCGCTGCAGAGCGGGACCCTCCCCGAGGTCAACACCCTCCCGGTGCCGATCCGGACCATCGTCGAGTCGGTCTACGGCCAGGCCGTCGCCGGCATCTTCCTGGTCGCCGTCCCGCTCGCGATCATCTCGGTGATCGCCATCCTCTTCCTCCCGAACATCAAGCTCGGCAGCAAGACGGCGATCGAGCGGATGCGCGAAGAGAACGGCGAGACGCCGCTCGAGGCCGCAGAGGAGAACGCGGTGGAGGTGGCGGAGGCCCTCATCGGCGCCCCGGCCACCGGATCGGTCGCCGCCGTCCGCCGGGACGCCGGTGAGGGCACCGCTGGGAACGGGCGCTCGACGGCCACGTTATGATCGCGGCCATGGACAACACGGATCGGGTGGCGGCGGGTTCCGCCGCCACCCTTCCCGCCGCACCGGAACCGGCGAGCGATGCCGCCATCTCCGACGTGGAGGAGCAGTTCACCCGGCTGTTCAACCAGGTCGGCACCGCGATGCGCGATCGGGCGGAGCGCATCCACCCGGATCTGCAGCCGGGCGGCTACAAGCTGCTGACGACGATCGTGCGCAGCGGTCCCATCCACGCGGGCGCGCTCGCCGCGATGCTGTACACCGACAAGAGCGTGATCAGCCGGCAGGTGAAGCTGCTGGAGGACATGGGCTTCATCGAGCGCAAGACCGACCCCACCGACCGGCGCGCCAGCTTCATCGCGGCGACTCCCGAGGCGATCGAGAAGGTCGACGAGGTGCGCGCCGCCGATCAGGCGACGCTGTACCGGGGCCTCCGGCGCTGGGGCGAGGAGGATGTGCGGCGCCTGGCCGAACTGCTCGCCCGGCTCAACGAGGTCACGCGCTGACGGCTCTCCCGGTGGTGTTCCGACCGGACGCTGGTACCCTTCCTCTGGTATGCCCCCCGCATCCGCCCCCCTTCGCCCTCGCGGCCGCCGCTCGGCAGGCCGCAGCGCCGCTGTGCCGTCGCAGCGGGTGCGGATCCGGCTTCCGAAGTCGCGGCGGCGGCCCCTGCTGCCGCTGCAGCACCGGATCGGCGTGACCCTCGCGGTCATCGGCCTGGTCTGCGGGTTCTCGATCGTCCCGACGGACGACGCCCTCGCGTCCACCCTGCTCGTCGCCCCGTCGACGACGCTCGCGCCGGGCGACGGAACGGCCGACACGACCCCGCCGGCGCCCGCGCAGCAGCTGCTGGTGGATGCGACGATCGCCGCGCCCGTGGTGAACCGCGAGGACCTCAGCGCGACCGACGGGCTGCAGACGCTCGCGCGCGTCGGCACGAACGAGGCCTGGGCGAAGCTGGTGCTGATGTTCGGCGGCTGGCCCCAGACCGACGCGAACGTGACCGTGATGCTGCGCTGGATGCGCCAGGAGAACGGGCCGCCGGACTGGTGGAACCGTAACAATCCTCTCAACAACGGTTACGGATCGGGCGGTGGCGCGGGTCTCGGAAGCTATCCGGACCTGATCACGGCGGCGGAGTACTGCGCCAAGAACCTCCAGCGCGGCTACCCGGGCATCGTGGCCGGGCTCGAGGCTGGCACGTCCGCCGACGCGACCGCCTCCGCCATCTGGGCGTCGCCGTGGGCGACCAGCCACTACGGCAACGGCACCCACTGGAGCACGCGCCCGGTCGAGATCGTGCAAGCCCCCGCCTCCGCCTGGGGACTCTGACCGGCATCGAGTCGTGACCCGATGTCCGGATTCGGGCCGCGTCGTGACGTGATGTCACGACTCGATGCCGTCAGGACTTCGCGAGCCAGGTGCGCAGGCGATCCAGCGGCCAGGTGGTGATGATCCGGTCGGCGGGGACGCCGTTCGCGGCGGCGCGCGCGGCGCCGTACGCGAGGAAGTCGAGCTGGCCGGGCGCGTGCGCATCCGTGTCGATCGCGAAGAAGCATCCAGCATCGAGGGCCCGCTGGATGAGGTCGTCCGGCGGGTCCTGGCGCTCCGGCCGCGAGTTGATCTCGACGGCGACCTGGTTCTCGACGCACGCGGCGAAGACGGCGTCCGCGTCGAACTCCGACGGCGGGCGCGTGCCGCGCGACCCCTGCACGAGTCGGCCGGTGCAGTGGCCGAGGACGTTCGTGTGCGGATCGCGGATGCCACCCAGCATCCGCTTCGTCATCGTCCGCTTGTCGGAGCGCAGCTTGGAGTGGACGCTGCCGACCACGACATCCAACCGGCCGAGCAGGTCGGGCGTCTGGTCGAGCGTGCCGTCCTCCAGGATGTCGACCTCGATCCCGCGGAGCAGGGTCACCGAGCCGGTGTCGAGGCCGGCGATGACGTCCAGCTGCTCCTCCAGCCGCTCGGCGCTGAGGCCGCTCGCCACCGTGAGGGTCGGGGAGTGGTCGGTGATCGCCTGGTATTCGCGCCCGAGGCTCGCAGCGGCAGCAGCCATGACCTCGATGGGGACGGTCCCGTCGGACCACTCGGTGTGGCTGTGCAGGTCGCCGCGGAGCTGGGCGAGCAGGCCGGCTCCCGCCGTCTCGAGCGGCTGCGTGTTGCGTTCGCGGAGGTCGGCCAGGTAGTCGGGGACATCGCCGTCGACCGCCTGCGCGATGACCTGGAAGGTGCGGTCGCCGATGCCCTTCGTGCGCTTGAGCCGTCCGTCGGCGACGCGTTCGGCGAGCTCGTCCGCGTCGAACGGGGCGATGATGGCGGCGGCGCGCCGGAAGGCCTGCACCTTGAAGCTCGGCGCGAGCTCCCGCTCCAGCCAGAAGGCGATCTCGTTCAGCGCGTCGACGGGGTCCATGCGGACCAAGGTACTGCTATGGGGTTCAGAGGAGGCGCGCTTGATTGCGCGCTCTCCTCTGAATCGTGCTGTCAGAAGTTGCCGATCAGGTGGTCCACTGCCGGCCGTACGACGTATTGTGCAGCCCCGCGACGGTTGAATATCCGGGCTTGGCTACAGCCTGCGACGAGCTGTAATACCACCCGGTGGTGTAGCGCGCACCAGTCGTCGGAACCACATACGTTGCGGCGGCACCGTATGGTTCGCAGTTCTGGGTTCCGGATACACGCGTTGTCACGGCACCGGTCGAGGCGGACGACACGACAACCTTGCCGCTTGTTCCACACGATTCCGTTCGGTTGCCATTGGCGAACGCGGCGGGCGCCGAAGCCGTGGCGACCACACTGGCGGCAATGATGCCGGCTATAGCAAGAGTGATCTTCTTCATTTGTTGATACCTCCTCGGGAAACATAGCAATCACACGCTTAAGGTTCGAATTAATAAATACATATTGAGGTTTGATACGTTTCCTCTATGAGATGGCTCTCGCGGGTGTGCCAGGTGTTCGTGTTTTCGCTTCTGCTCGTGGTCGGGAGCGGGTGTTCGAGCGATTCGCCGTCCTCGGACACGTCGCTCGGGGGAGGGGGCATGTCGGAGCAGCAGCGTTCTGAACTCGCGGACTCGCACGTGACCTATGACGAGTACCAGGCCGCTTTCACGAGGTTCGTCGTCTGTCTCGAGGCCGGCGGGTTCGTCGTCGAAAAGGTAGGCGAGAGCAATCAGGTCATTGATTACCGCATTCCAGAGGCCGCTTCGAAAGGCGGAACATCCTCGCGGTGTTACGACAGGGAATTTCGGCAGGTCGACGCACGGTGGCAAGTTTCACGCGAGGACACGTCCGCGCAGGCGGCGCGCTTCAGGGACTGTCTCGTGGCTGCTGGGATCGAACCGAGGGCCACAGAGCGAGAAATGTACGATCAGTTGATCGCCGCTCATATCGATACGGTCGCCTGTGTGGGCTAAAGCCGAGCGGCGGTCGGGTCGTGCGCTGGGGAGCGTCCTCGTCCTCGTCCTCTTGTGGGGGATTCCCGTCGCGGCTGCTGCCGTGCTCATCCCCGCCTCTTGGGCGCTCGAAGACGAGGCTCTAAGGCCGCCCGGGGCTCAGCTGTCACGGGTCGGGGAGCGGACGCTCTCCTTCCGTCAGAGCATCGACGTGAAGGCCACATTTCCGCTTGTGCCCGATCTCTCGTCGCCCCAGCCCGGCACAGTGACAGGACTCGCGGTGTCGGCCGGGACCAGGCCCGCGAATGGAGACCCGCTTGTATCCATCGACGGCCGAACGGTGTTCGCCATCACGGGAGAGGTACCCCCATACAGGGAACTCCGCAAGGGAGATTCCGGGCCCGACGTGCGCGCCCTGTGCGACTTCTTGGTGGCCCGTCAGGCGCTGGATCCCTCGAAGGTCGATGACCAGTTCGGGTACAACGTCGAACGAGCGGTGAGAATCTTCCAGTCGGACGCTGGGGAACCCATCGACGGCATCTTCCATCCGCCATCGACGATCTACCTGCCATACCCCGAAGCGGCCGTGTCGGAGCTGAAGACCTATGTCGGCGATCTCGTGGACATCGGCACGCCGCTCCTGGCGGTGAGACCTCGCGCAACGTCAGTCACGTTCACCGTTGCCGGGAGCGAAGATCGGCCTCCATCTGCTCCCCCGGGCGCCGTCGACCTCGTAGCGGGGGAAGAGACGGTGCGTCTGGGGTCTCCGGCACCGACACGTGACGATTTCGATGCCGTCATCGATGCGCTATCGGATGCTGCCATCGCAGGGGAGGTCACCAAGGCGTCGGCGGACCTCGCGATCACCTATTCGGGTGCCACGCTTTCCGCTGCCTCGTCGGTGGTTGTGGGAGTGGTACCTAGTTCGTCCATCATCCCGCTCAGGGAAGGCACCTTCTGCATGCTGCTTGTTGCGAGCAGCAACCACGCCGAGCCGGTGAAGCTCACCGCTGCAACCGTTGAAGGCGAGGTCGGCCAGGCGGCCATACCGCGCGAGTATGTGGGGCAGAGGTTCTACATCGATCCGATGGGACTCCCGGAACGCGAGCGTGCGTTGTGCAAGTAAGCGTGTCCGATGCTCGTGTCGACTTCGGGAACATCACCGTATTCAGCAATCTCAATGCGGTCTTTCCGGCGAATGCGCTGAGTGTCGTGGTCGGACCGTCGGGAAGCGGAAAATCAACCCTCCTCAGCGCCATGTCGGGATATAGCCGGCTGACGGCCGGTCGCATCCGGCTGGGCGACCGGAAGGAGTACCTGCCAGATCCCCGACAGGTTGCCTGGGTGCCTCAAGGCTCGAACGCACTTGCGGCCCGCTCAGCGTTGGCCAATGTCATGATCGGTGCGCTGAGTGCCGGAATGACCATCGCCGACGCGGAGGATCGCGCCCGGGTAGAACTGGGTCGGGTCGGCTTGGGTGATCGGATCCTCACTCCGGCGCGACTTCTCTCGGGCGGTGAATTGCAGCGAGTGGGATTCGCGCGCGCGCTCGCTGCCTCGCGACCGATCATCTTCGCTGACGAACCATCCGCCAGCCTTGATCTCGCGGCGACTCGGAGACTGCGCGGGGTCCTCTTTGATCTGCGTTCCTCCACGACGATCATCATCGCCACCCATGACCAAGAGCTCGTGGCCGCTGCAGAGAACATCGTCGACTTGAGGAAGCCCGGCGGACCGTATGTGGCGTAGATCGAGTGTCCTCCATGAGGCAACCCGTAACGTCTTCACGACTGGATCACGATTCGCCCTTCTTATCTGCGCAGCGGTCGTATTCGGCGCGTTGTTGGCGGTCTTTCCCGCGGTAGAGGCCGACAACTTCTCGGTCGCGATGCGGGACCTCTCCAAAGCGGGCCGCAACGTTCTCGTCTTCGAGTCCGCGGATCCGGAGCAGCCGATCAGGGTGACCCGCGCGAGCTGTGAATCACTCACGGACATCGACGGCGTGAATCGGGCCGGGGTCGTGGTGCCTTGGACATCAATGAGCTTCATCCAGCTCGGGCGCGATGTCGACGTGCTGCAGGTCAGCCCGTCTCTCATTCCACAGCTGAGAGAGAGTGGTGCCGTCGTGGGCGCAGCGCTGGCGGATGGTCGCAGAACGATCGCACTGGAATGGCCTGTCCAGGGTGTCATCCAGGCGGTTGCCGCGCGGGAGCAGCCGCCGGGCCTTGACACGAACTCCGCTGTCGTCGTGGCCGCGGATGCCGGGATGTCGGTCGCATCCTCGTGCACTGTCATCCTGGAGCCTCTCGCCTCCGCACGACGCCTCATCACCATCGTGTCGGCGACGCTTCAGGTGGAAGGGACCTTGTCAGTGCGGCGGACATTCGAAGAAGGCCGCGATGCGATCGAGGAATTCGCACAGCGGCCTGGCCGCGTCATCCCGGTGATTCTCGGCGCGATCTTCGGGTCAGGAGCGGGCTTGATGACGCGCATGCGAAGGAGCGAGATCGCGGTGTACCGGTTGACAGGATCGGCACCTTCGACGGTCGCGCTTCTGCTGACGTTGGAGCATCTCACCCTGGCGGGACTTGCCGCGACTGCTGCTGTGGCCGGCTCCCTGCTCTTGCTACCGCACTTCGTCAGTCCCTTGTCACAACTCGCCATATGTTCGGCGGCCGCCTTAGGGTGGGCACTTGTCGCCATCGCACTCTCGGTGGATCTGGCATTCCGCAACCCGCTCGGACTGGCCAAGGACCGGTAACCGTGTCGGCGGTGCCCGGTAGCGTTCGTCGCATGGGGAGAATCGTCTTCGACACGGCCGCGACCATCAACGGGTGGATCGCCGATGAGCACGACTCGCTGTCCTGGCTGTTCGCGGTGCCGGGCGGGGAGGAGCCGGATGAGGGCCTCCTCCCTCAGGGCGCGACGGTGATGGTGGAGGGGCGCACCACGTACGAGTGGGTGCTGCGTGAGAGCGGCATCCTCGAGGCGCCGGAGAAGTGGCAGGAGTTCCACGGCACGCGTCCGACCTTCGTGTTCACGCACCGCGAGCTGCCGGTGCCCGACGGCGCCGACATCCGGTTCGTCTCCGGCTCGGTGGCGGAGGCGCTTCCCGCGATCCGCGAGGCGGCGGGCGACGGCGACATCTGGGTCGTCGGCGGGGGCGACCTGGCCGGCCAGTTCTTCGATGCCGGGGCGCTGGACGAGCTGGCGGTGTCGATCGCGCCGGTCGCGCTCGCCGGGGGCGCTCCGCTCTTCCCGCGCCGCGTGGAGTCCGACCGCCTGCACCTCGAATCCGCGGAGGCCGTCGGCCAGTTCGCGCGGCTGCGCTACCGCATCCTGGCCGCAGAAACGACCGCCTGATATATCGTGGGTCGCGTTCGACGGAGGGATTCGACATGACCGCAGCGGCCGACAGCCACGATCTGATCCGCGTCCAGGGGGCGCGGGAGAACAACCTGAAAGACGTCAGCGTGGAACTGCCCAAGCGGCGGCTGACCGTGTTCACCGGCGTCTCGGGCTCGGGGAAGAGCTCGCTGGTGTTCGGTACGATCGCCGCCGAGTCGCAGCGCATGATCAACGAGACCTACAGCGCGTTCGTGCAGGGCTTCATGCCGTCGCTGGCGCGGCCGGACGTCGACGTGCTCGAAGGGCTCACGACCGCGATCATCGTCGACCAGGAGCGGATGGGCGCCAACGCGCGCTCGACGGTCGGCACCGTGACCGACGCGAACGCCATGCTCCGCATCATGTTCAGCAGGCTCGGCCAGCCGCACATCGGCTCGCCGCAGGCCTTCTCGTTCAACATCCCGTCGGTCACCGGCCGCGGTGCGATCACGGTCGGCGGCAAGACGGAGTCGCGCGAGTTCGCGCAGCTGGGCGGCATGTGCCCGCGGTGCGAGGGGATGGGCAGCGTGAGCGACATCGACCTCACCCAGCTGTTCGACGACAGCAAGTCGCTCGCCGAAGGCGCCATCACCATCCCCGGCTACACGGCGGACGGCTGGGCGGTGCGGATCATCGGCAGCTCGGGCTTCGTTCCCGCGGACAAGCCGATCCGCGAGTTCACCGAGCGGGAGCGGCAGGACTTCCTCTACAAAGAGCCGGTCAAGGTGAAGATCGAGGGCATCAACATGACCTACGAGGGGCTCGTCCCCAAGGTCCAGAAGTCGATGCTGTCGAAGGATGTCGACGCGATGCAGCCGCACATCCGGGCGTTCGTGGAGCGGGCCGTCGCCTTCGCGACCTGTCCGGAGTGCGGCGGCACCCGGCTGAGCGAGGGCGCGCGGTCGTCGAAGATCGCAGGGATCAGCATCGCCGATGCCTGCGCGATGCAGATCACCGACCTGTCGGACTGGGTGCGCGGGCTCGACGAGCCGACCGTCGGGCCGCTGCTGAAGAACCTCCAGCATCTGCTCGACTCCTTCGTCGACATCGGACTCGGCTACCTCTCGCTCGACCGGCCGTCCGGCACGCTGTCGGGCGGCGAGGCCCAGCGCACCAAGATGATCCGCCACCTGGGATCGTCGCTCACCGACGTCACGTATGTCTTCGACGAGCCGACGGTCGGGCTGCATCCGCACGACATCCAGCGGATGAACGAGCTGCTGCTGCAGCTGCGCGACAAGGGCAACACGGTGCTCGTGGTCGAGCACAAGCCGGAGGCGATCGCGATCGCCGACCATGTCGTCGACCTGGGGCCGCGCGCGGGCTCGGCGGGCGGCGAGGTCGTCTTCACCGGCACCGTGGACGAGCTCCGCTCGAGCGGCACCCTCACCGGGCGGCACCTCGACGACCGCGCGCACCTCAAGGAGACGGTCCGGACGCCGAAGGGGGCGCTCGAGGTGCGCGGCGCCTCCGAGCACAACCTCCAGGGAGTGGATGTGGACATCCCGCTCGGCGTGCTGGTGGTCGTCACCGGGGTCGCCGGGTCGGGGAAGAGCTCCCTCATCCACGGCTCCGTCGCCCCGCGGGCGGGCGTCGTCTCCGTCGACCAGGGGGCGATCCGCGGGTCGCGCCGCAGCAACCCGGCGACGTACACGGGCATGCTGGAGCCCATCCGGAAGGCGTTCGCCAAGGCCAACGGCGTGAAGCCCGCGCTGTTCAGCGCCAACTCGGAGGGCGCCTGCCCGAACTGCAACGGCGCCGGCGTGATCTTCACCGACCTCGGCGTCATGGCCGGTGTCTCCACCGTGTGCGAGGTGTGCGAGGGCAAGCGCTTCGACGAGTCCGTGCTGGAGTACCGGCTCGGCGGCCGTGACATCAGCGAGGTGCTCGCCATGCCGGTCACGGAGGCGGAGGAGTTCTTCGCGGGAGGTGCGGCGAAGCTGCCTGCGGCGCACGCCATCCTGCAGCGGCTGTCGGATGTCGGGCTCGGCTACCTGACGATCGGCCAGCCGCTCACCACCCTCTCGGGCGGCGAGCGGCAGCGCCTGAAGCTGGCGACGCACATGGCGGAGAAGGGCGGCGTGTACGTGCTCGACGAGCCGACGACCGGCCTGCACCTGGCGGACGTCGAGCAGCTGCTCGGGCTGCTCGACCGGCTGGTCGACGGGGGCAAGTCGGTGATCGTGATCGAGCACCATCAGGCCGTGATGGCGCACGCCGACTGGATCATCGACCTCGGTCCTGGGGCCGGACACGACGGTGGCCGCCTCGTCTTCGAGGGCACCCCCGCCGACCTGGTCGCCGCGCGTTCCACCCTCACCGGCGAGCACCTCGCCCGCTACGTCGGAGCCTGAGCCGCCCGCCCACCGTCGAGTACGCACAAACTGCACACGAAACGCCGTCGGCGCGTGCAAAGTTCGCGTACTCGACGGCGGGTTACGGAAGGTTGCGCGGGCGGAGGAGCCCGCGGCGAGGGGCGGATAGCGTCGGAGGGTGACCAGCCCGATCGAGAACCTCGGCCGCGAGACGCGGCTGTACCGGCCCTCCGAGGAGTTCGCGGCGCAGGCGAACGTCGACGCCTCCATCTTCGCCGAGGCCGCCGCCGACCCGGTGGCCTTCTGGGAGCGTCAGGCCGCCCGCCTCGACTGGGCGGAGCCCTGGCACACGGCGCACACATGGGAACCGGCAGCGCCGGGCGACGACGGCGAGCTGACCGTCCCGCGGGCGGAGTGGTTCGCCGGCGGACGGCTCAACGCCGCCGTCACCTGCGTCGACCGGCACGTCGCCGCAGGCGGGGGCGATCGCGTCGCCCTGCACTTCGAGGGCGAGCCGGGCGACCGCGAGACCGTCACCTACGCCGACCTGCAGCGCCGGGTGGCGCAGGCGGCGAACGCCCTCACGGCGCTGGGCGTCGGGAAGGGCGATCGCGTCGTCGTCTACCTCCCCGTCATCCCCGAGACGGTCGTCATCACGCTGGCGATCGCACGGGTGGGCGCCATCCACTCGCTCGTCTTCGGCGGCTTCTCGGCGGAGGCGCTGCGCTTCCGGGTCGAGGACACGGGCGCAAAGCTCCTGGTCACTTCGGACGGTCAGTTCCGCCGCGGGGCCGCCGTCCCGGTCAAGGCGAACGCGGATGCGGCCGTCGCCGGCGACAACGCGATCGAGCACGTGCTCGTGGTGCGGCGCACGGGCGAGCTGACCCCCGACCTGCCGTGGACGCCGGGCCGCGACGTGTGGTGGCACGACGTGGTCGAGACCGCTCCGGACGTGCACGAGCCCGAGTTCTTCGACTCCGAGACCCCGCTCTTCATCATCTACACGTCGGGGACGACGGGCCGGCCGAAGGGCGTCGTCCACACCACGGGCGGCTACCTGACGCAGGCGTCGTGGAGCCACTGGGCGCTCTTCGACGCGAAGGACGACGACGTGTACTGGTGCACGGCCGACCTCGCCTGGGTGACCGCCCACACGTACGTGCTGTACGGCCCGCTGTCGAACGGCGCCACCTCGGTGATCTACGAGGGAACGCCGAACACCCCGCACACCGGGCGGCACTTCGAGATCATCGAGCGCTACGGGGTGACGACGTATTACACGGCGCCGACTCTCATCCGCACGTTCATGACGTGGTTCCCGGAGGGGCCGGGCGAGCGGTGGGACCTCTCCAGCATCCGGCTGCTCGGCACCGTCGGCGAGGCGATCAACCCGGCGGCCTGGGTCTGGTTCCGCGAGCATCTGGGGGCGGGACGCGCGCCGGTGGTCGACACCTGGTGGCAGTCGGAGTCGGGCGCGGCGATCGTCGCGCCGCTTCCCGGTGTGACCGCGCTGAAGCCGGGGTCGGCGACTGTCGCCGTGCCCGGCGTCACCGTCCGCGTCGTCGACGAGCACGGCGAGGATGTGCCGCGCGGATCGGGCGGCTCGATCGTCATCGACGGCACCTGGCCGGCGATGTCGCGCACCGTGTGGGGCGACCCGGAGCGGTACCGCGACTCGTACTGGCGGCCGTACGCCGACCGCGGGTACTTCCTCGCCGGCGACGGCGCGGCGGTCGACGACGATGGGTACATCTGGCTGCTCGGCCGCCTCGACGACGTGATCAACGTGTCCGGTCACCGCCTGTCGACGATCGAGATCGAGTCGGCGCTGGTCGCGCATCCACGCGTCGCCGAAGCCGCGGTCGTCGGCGTGGGCGACGACACCACCGGCCAGGCCGTCGCCGCGTTCGTCGTGCCGTCGGGCGACGCGCCGGAGGAGGGGGACCTCCGCGACCAGGTGACGCGCGAGATCGGCGCGATCGCGAAGCCGCGGCACATCGTGATCGTGGGCGACCTCCCGAAGACGCGGTCGGGCAAGATCATGCGCCGGCTGCTGGTGGACCTGTTCGACGGCCGGCCGCTCGGCGACACGACCTCACTGCAGGACGAGACGGTTCCGCACACCATCGCGGCGACGCTGGCCGCACGCGCGCGCTGACCGGTCGGCGTGCGCGAAAGGGAGGTGCCGCGGGTCGACACACCGGCGGATGGGCCGAACGGAGGTGGATGCGGTGCTGAGCACGCGAAGGTCCTCCGTTTCCGGCGATGCGCGCGGTCAGGCCCGCTGCTGGAGTCCGGCCGCCGAGATGACCGCCTCGCGGAACAGCGGCGTCAGCTGTTCCGCGGTCGGGCGGCCGGTGGGGTCGGTCGTGGTCATCGCGTGGAGGATGCGCGACCAGTCGTCCGGCAGGCCGTCGGGGATCGGCGGTTCGTGCTCCAGCCGGGCCATCGCCGACTCCACCGCCCCTCCGGGATAGGCGACCGAGCGGGTGAAGCATTCCAGCAGGACGAGCCCGAGCGAATAGATGTCGCTCGCCGACGTCGCCGGCTGCCGCATGGCCTGTTCTGGGCTGAGGTAGGCCGCCGTGCCGGTCGTCTTGCCCTCGTCCGGCTGGGACGGCGTGCCGACGATGCCGCTGGCGATCCCGAAGTCGGTCAGCCGTGCCCGGGCACGGAAGGTCGTCGTGCCGTAGGACACCAGCATGATGTTCGACGGCTTGATGTCGCGGTGCACCACCCCGTTCGCGTGCACGTACTCCAGCGCCTCGGAGATGTCGTAGGCCACCTCGGCGATCTCCTCCAGGCTCAGCTCCCGCTGGGCCAGCATGCTGGCGAGGTCGGTGCCCGAGACCAGCTCCATGATGAGGAACGGGCGCGGGTCCTTCGGCGACGAGTAGTCGATCCCCGCGTCGATCAACGACACGATGCCGTGGTGGCTGAGCCGGGCGAGTGCCGCCTGCTCGGTGCGGTACTGCGCCATCTCCTCCTCGCCGCCGGAGCGGTAGAGCTTGATCGCGACCTCGCGCCCGAGCAGTTCGTCAGTCGCGCGGAAGATGCTGGCCTCCCCGCCGCGGCCGATGACGTGCTGCGGCCGGTAGCGACCGAGCAGCGCAGGGATGGTGGACTCGGGCATCAGCTGTTCCGCGACCTCAGCAGGGCGAACGACGACTCTCCCAGGATGACGCTCTCGCCGTCCCCCAGAGCGAGTTCGGGGTCGCTGGAGAGCTCCAGCTCCCACCGAGAGCCGCGTGCGTCGGGGAGGACGAACTCGACGCCGTTGCCGGCCGCGTTGAGCATCAGCAGGAACGAGTCCGCGCCCTCGTGGCGCAGCTCGAAGGCGATGGAGCGCGCCTCCGGGTCGGCCCAGTCCTCGTCCGCGAAGGGCTCGCCATCCGCCCGGACGATGCAGACGACGTCGGGGCCGCCGACATCGGGCGCGTGCCGGTACCACTCCGGGCGGAGGGCCGGCTCGCTGCGCCGCAGGTGGATGAGCTTCGAGGTGAACTCGTGGAGCTCCCAGTCGGCGTTCTGCCAGTCGAACCAGGAGATCTCGTTGTCCTGGCAGTAGGCGTTGTTGTTGCCCCGCTGGGTGCGGCCGATCTCGTCGCCGCCGAGGATCATCGGGACGCCAGCGGAGAGCAGCACCGTTGCGAGGAAGTTCTTGCGCTGCCGCGTGCG
The DNA here is from genome assembly GCF_013408745.1 of Leifsonia soli. Taxonomy (NCBI): domain Bacteria; kingdom Bacillati; phylum Actinomycetota; class Actinomycetes; order Micrococcales; family Microbacteriaceae; genus Leifsonia; species Leifsonia soli. Next base: position 3,249,361 of record NZ_JACCBJ010000001.1, read on the forward strand.
GAAGGCGTTGATGCCCTCGTCGTCCGTCGGCCCCTCGACCCCGTAGTTGCTCGACCGGTTGTCGGACTCCCCGTCGCGGTTGTCCTCGCCGTTCGCCTCGTTGTGCTTCTCGTTGTAGCTGGTGAGGTCGGCGAGGGTGAAGCCGTCGTGTGCGGTGACGAAGTTGACGCTCGACAGCGGAGCGCGCCGAGAGTCCTCGTAGATGTCCGGGCTGCCGAGCACCCGCTGCGAGAGGGTCGACAGCACGCCGGGCGTGCCGCGCCAGTAGTCGCGGACATCGTCGCGGAACTTGCCGTTCCATTCGGACCAGCCCGCCGGGAACCCGCCCAGCTGGTAGCCGGCGACATCCCACGGCTCGGCGATCAGCTTCACCTGCGCGAGCGTCGGGTCCTGCTGGATGAGCGTCAGGAAGGCGCTGTGCAGGCTGGCGTCGCCGCCCTGACGGGTCAGCGTCGTGGCCAGGTCGAAGCGGAAGCCGTCGATGTGCATGTCCTCGACCCAGTAGCGGAGCGAGTCCATGATGACCTGGAGCGCGGCCGGGTGGCTCACGTTGAAGCTGTTTCCGGTGCCGGTCGTGTCGAAGTAGTGGGCGGCGTCCCCCTCGACCAGCCGGTAGTACGACGGATTGTCGATGCCCTTGAAGCTGTAGGTCGGTCCCAGGTCGTTGCCCTCGGCGGTGTGGTTGTAGACCACGTCGAGGATGACTTCGATCCCGGCCGCGTGCAGCGCCTTGACCATGCCCTTGAACTCGTCGACCTGGTGGCCGGTGTCGCCGGTGGCGGAGTACTCGTTGTGCGGCGCGAAGAAGCCGATGGAGTTGTAGCCCCAGTAGTTGCGCAGCCCTTTCTCGAGCAGGTGCGCATCCTGGACGAACTGGTGGATGGGCAGCAGCTCGACGGCGGTGACACCGAGGTTCTTGAGGTACTCGACGGCGGCGGGATGCGCCAGCCCGGCGTAGGTGCCGCGGAACTCCTCCGGCACCCACTCCATCAGCTTCGTGAAGCCCTTCACGTGCAGCTCGTAGATGATGGTCTCGCTGAGCGGCGTGTGCGGGCGCTCGTGGTCGCCCCAGTCGAACTCCTGCGGGTCGATGGCGACGCCGAGTGCGACGTGGCGCGCGCCGTTGGTGTCGCTGCGGCGCTTCGGGCGCCCGAGCTGGTGGCCGAACACGGCCTGCGTGTTGTCCCACGAGCCGGTGACCGCGCGGGCCTGCGGGGCGAGCAGCACCTTGGCGGGGGCGAACCGGAGGCCGTTGGCCGGGTCCCAGGGGCCGTCGACGCGGAGCCCGTAGCGCGTACCCGCGGTGAGTTCGGGGACGAAGCCGTGGAAGACATGGCCGGTGCGCTCGGTGAGGACGGTCTGCCGCTCGCGGCCGCGGTGATCGAAGATCGAGACGATGACCTTGTCGGCCCGCTCGCTGTAGACGGCGACGTTCGCACCGCCGTCCCGCAGGGTGACCCCGAGCGGGTACGGCGTGGAGGCGCCCGTCACAGGGCCGGCCCCTGCGAACGGCGTGCGCGATGGGCGGTCCGGCGGGAGAGCCGGGGGCAGGGCTGGAACACGGTGCCTCCGTTCGGTAGAACGCCACGATACCTGCGCTGTGACACGCGCATCCAGCCATTGACAGGGGGGTTGCGGACCGTTAGGCGCGCGGCTAGAACGGCGAGATCCGGGACTCCAGCCACCGGACGACCTCGTCGTTTTCGACGCCACCGTCGGCCACCTTTCGAATGAAGGCGTCCGCCTCCGGCACCGGCTCGCTGGTCAGGTGCAGGCCGTTGAGCGCGAGGAACGTCTTGGCCACGATCCAGGCGAGTCGCTTGTTGCCGTCGGCGAGCGGGTGGTTGCGATTGAGGGCGATGAGGAGCGCAGCCGCCTTCTCGATATCACCCTCGTACATCTCCTCGCCGAAGACGGGCAGGGGCGAGGCGAGTGCCGACAGCAGCAGATTCTTGTCGCGAACGTGAAAACCCAGTTGTCTGATCAACCCCAGCACATCGCGAGGCTCGAGATACTCGGTCACCGGGAGAGGGCGTCGAGCAGGGCCGCGTCCTCGTCGAGGATGCGGTCCATGATCGCCCGCGTGCGGGCGCTCTTGTCGAGCTGAGCGGCTCTCTCTTCGAGGGCGAGCTTCACGACTTCTGTCTTCGTGCGGTGCTCCTGCTGGGCAAGCGCTTCGAGCAGTTCTTCGTGGGCGGTGTCGAGCCGCAGATTCATGGCCATCTTTCGCTCCTAGTACCAAGTGGTACCTAAGCGTACCACCTCGCGCCTACCGCCGTGTCACGCGCACCGCTTCGTCGAATGCCGCGACCGCATCTGACGGCGCCTCGCCGAGGCCCGTGCCGGACAGGCTCACCTCCACGAGCAGCTCACCGCGGCGGAACCGGAAGACGCCGTCTGTGTACGCCACCTCGGTGGCGGGCGCATCGGCCGGGATCGTGCGGCGCAGCGCGGTGAGCGTGCGGTACCAGTCGAGCATGCGGGCGTTCTCCGGACGCTCCGGCTCCGACCAGTCGAGCGTGGAGCGCCGGAAGGTCTCCGGGTCCTGCGGGTCGGGCACGACGCCCGGGTCCCATCCCATCCGGGCGAACTCCGCGATGCGGCCCTCCGCCGTGGCCTTCCCGAGTTCGGGCTCCGGGTGCGAGGTGAAGAACTGCCACGGGGTCGTCGCCGCCCACTCCTCGCCCATGAAGAGCATGGGCGTGAACGGGCCGAGCAGGGTGAGGGCGGCAGCCGCGGCGAGGCGTCCGGGGTCCAGTGTCGCGGTGAGGCGGTCGCCGACGGCGCGGTTGCCGATCTGGTCGTGGTCCTGGCTGAACACCACCAGGCGGGTGAACGGGATGTCCGGGTCGAGCGGCCGGCCGTGATGACGCTCGCGGAAGCTCGACCACGTGCCGTCGTGGAAGAAGCCGCGCTGGAACACCTTCACCAGCGCCTCCGGCCGGGCGAAGTCGCCGTAGTAGCCGGTGTCCTCTCCGCTCAGGTTCGCGTGGATGGCGTGGTGCACGTCGTCGTCCCACTGCGCGTGGAGGCCGTAGCCGTGGTGCGAGCGCGCGCGGATGAGCTTGGGGTCGTTGAGATCGCTCTCCGCGATGAGGGTGCGCGGGCGCCCGGTCTCGCCGGCGAGCTCGTCGGCGAGGATGGCCAGCTCCTCGAGCAGGTGCGTCGCGCTGTGATCCTGGAGCGCGTGCACCGCGTCCAGACGCAGGCCGTCCACGTGCATCTCGCGCAGCCAGTACTCGGCGTTGTCGAGGATGTACCGGCGCACGTCGTCCGACAGGGGGCCGTCGAGGTTGATGTTCACACCCCAGGTGCTGGCTCCCTGCCCGAGGTAGGGACCGAACTTCCCCAGGTAGTTGCCGCTGGGCCCGAGGTGGTTGTACACGACGTCCTGGATGACGGCGACACCGCGACGATGGCACACCTCCACGAAGCGCTGGTATGCCTCCGGTCCGCCGTACTGCTCCTGGACGGCGTACCAGAGCACGCCGTCGTAGCCCCAGTTGTGCGTCCCGTTGAACGCGTTCACCGGGAGCAGCTCGATGGTGTCGACGCCGAGGTCGATCAGGTGGTCGAGCCGGGCGGCCGCGGCGTCGAGGGTGCCCTCCGGCGTGAACGTGCCGATGTGCAGCTCGTAGACGACCGCGCCCGTGAGGTCGCGGCCCTCCCACGCGCCGTCGTCCCAGGTGCGGGCGCGCGGATCGAACTCGCGGCTCAGCTCGTGCACGCCGTTCGGCTGCCGACGCGACCGCGGATCGGGGAACGGGCCGTCGCCGTCGACGACGAACCCGTAGTCGAGCGGCTCCGCCGGAAACGTCGGCGCCTCGGCGAGCTGCCACCATCCGCCGGCCGGGTTCGCGTCCGACGCGGGCACGCGGGTGAGCGGGAAGGTGCCGAGGCCGCCGAGCACCACATCCACCGACCGGGCCCCGGGTGCCCAGACGGGGAAACGCCGGTCGGCACCCGTCATCCGGTCGCCGCCGCTCACCGGATCACCGCCAGCAGGGCGACCGGGTAGGCCTCGAGCAGGGAGGCGAGCGGCACGCGCCCGGAGAACTCGCGCCCGGTCAGTTCGTCGCGCATGCGCTGGTCCTCCAGATCGATCGTGGTGTCGGCCCAGCCGCCGGTCGCGGAGAGCCCGACCGGCAGGCGGGTGGCGATGGCGATCGCGCCGCCCCGGTCGAAGCCGACGAGGTGGCCGGCGCGCGATCCCTCGGCGTAGACGGGACGGTAGCCGGTGAAGAGCTCCGGCCGGTCGCGGCGCAGGCGGAGCGCCTTCGCGGTGACCAGCTCCTTCGCCGCGCCCGACGAGTCGACCGCGGGCTGCCATCCCTCGTCGATGTGGGCGAGGAGCCCGGCGGCCGCGTCGAATTCGACCGGGCGGCGGTTGTCGGGGTCGACCAGCGAGCGCTCCCAGCGCTCCGAGCCCTGGTACACGTCCGGGATGCCTGGCGCCATCAGCTGCAGCAGCTTGGCGCCGAGCCCGTTGCTGGCGCCGGGGGCCTCGATGACGGCCGCCAGCGCCTCAACTTCGGCCCGTACGCGCTCGTCGTCGAAGGCTGCGTCGATCGCGGCGAGCATCCGCTTCTCGAACGCCTCGTCCGGGTCCGTCCATCCGGTCGACGCCCCCGCCTCGCGCGCGGCCTTCAGCGCGTAGTCGTGCAGACGCTCGCGGGATGCGGGCCATGCGCCGATGACGGACTGCCACAGCAGGCTCTCCAGCGAGCCGTCGCCGAACCCGACGCGCTCCCGAACCGTCCGAAGGAACCGCTCCCAGCGTCCCGGCAGCTCGGCGAGCACGTGGATGCGCGCCCGCGTGTCCTCGCCGCGCTTCGTGTCGTGCGTGGAGAGTGCCGTCATCGACTCGGGCAGGCGCCGCTGGCGGTCGGACTGCCGGCGGTGGAACTCCTCCGGCGAGATCGCGAACTCGGAGGGGTCCGCACCGACCTCGGTCAGCGAGACGAGCCGGGTGAATCGGTAGAAGGCGTTGTCCTCGACGCCCTTCGCCATGATCGCGCCTGTGGTCTGCTCGAACCGCTCGCCCAGGCGGTCGACGATCCGAGCCAGGACGGGCGCGAGGTCGGGGCGCGTCGCCGCGGCGGCCAGGCGGGCCTCCTCCAGGTACTCGTCGCCGCAGGGGAGGTAGCTGCGGTACACGGGGAACCAGGCGGCCAGCTCGGCGACGGCGTCGGCGACCTCCTCGTCCGTCCCCTCGCCGAGCTCGCGCACGACGCGGAGCACCTCCGAGCGGAGGATGCCGTCGGCGACGGCGCGCTTGCGACGGTGCACGAGCTCGACCCAGTCCTGGCTCTCCTCGCGGTCGTCGAGCTCCCCGGCCAGGGCGGTCAGCGGCCCTTCGCCCGACGGGTCCACGAAGACGCGGTCGATGACGGCGAGGGCGTCGTAACCGGTGGTGCCCTGCACCGGCCAGTCCGGCATCCGCTCGTCGCCCTCGATGATCTTCTCGACCCAGATCGGCGCGTCACCGGCGAGGTCGCGCAGGCGTTCGAGGTACTGACCGGGGTCGCGGAGGCCATCCGGATGGTCCACGCGGAGCCCGTCGACGAGCCCCTCGCTCAGCCAGCGGCCGATCTCGCGGTGGGTGTCGTCGAACACCTGCTGGTCTTCGACGCGGAGGCCGGCGAGCGTGTTGACGGCGAAGAAGCGGCGGTAGTTGAGCTCGGCGTCGGCGCGGCGCCAGGACATCAGCTCGTAGTGCTGGCGGGCGTGGACCTCGCGCGGGGTCCCCTCGCCGGTGCCCGGCGCGAGGGGGAAGCGGTGGTCGTAGTAACGCAGCTCGCCGTCCTCGATGCGGAGGGCGTCCTCCTCATCCGGTCCGTCGCCGAGGACGGGAAGGCGGAGTCGCCCGTGGCCGAACTCCCAGTCGATGTCGAAGAAGGAGGCGTGACGCGAGTCCCGGCCGTGAGCGAGCACATCCCACCACCACGCGTTGACCGCCGGCGTCGCGACGCCCATGTGGTTGGGGACGATGTCGACGAGTACCTTCAGGCCCCGGGCGTGAGCGGCGTCGGCGAATTCGCGGAGCGCCTCCGGACCGCCGCGCGCTTCGTCGACGCGGCTGTGGTCGACGACGTCGTAGCCGTGCATCGAACCGGGCTCGGCCTCCAGGAGGGGCGACAGATAGACCCAGTCGGCGCCGAGGCGTCGGATGTGGTCGAGCACCTGGGTGGCGTCGCGGAGGGTGAAAGTGGGGGAGATCTGGAGGCGGTAGGTGCTCACAGCGTTCATTCTGGGGGAGGGGAGCGGTGCCGAGTAGGCCTTGAAATCGATCGCCGGGCATTTTGCTAGACGAGCGAGCTATATGATGAGACTAACTACATATCCGCTGGATCAGCGATACAACGAAGGGAGACGTGGCTTGGGAGTGCTCAGCTATGGGGGAGCCGACTACGAGTTCTCGGATCGCCTGCTGGCTCACGTGCAGGTCGTCATCACGACCAAGCTGCGCCGTCGAGAGTCGTTCGCGCTGAGCTGGATCCGCGACGGGGACGGCGGCCGCGAGACCATCTGGGTCGACAACGGGCTGCCGATCCGCTTCCGCTACGACGACGGCGTCATCGCGCCGCTCAACCGGGAGTGGCTCGAATCGCTCATGGACGGCACGCACCGCCCGAACGGGCTCCTCGTCACGCCGGAGCCGGCCGCATCGCCGGCCGCGAAGGGTAAAAGCTAGGGAGTCTAGTTAGTAGGTGCTCTATCGTTAAGGGCATGACGTCCGAGACCCAGGGATCGGCGCACTACTGGTACGAGGAGCGCGCCCAGCAGCGCGCTCCCGGCATCGAGGTGCTCGAGGCGATGCGCGCGTACGGCGCCGCCGAGTCGGCCATGCGCCGGCGTTCCGAGGGCGTGCTGCGGATGAGCGAGAACGACGTCTCGGCCATGCGCTACCTGCTTCGAGCGCAGGAGGCGGGCCGCGCGGTCGGTCCCAAGGAGCTGGCCGAGTACCTCGGCATCCAGAGTTCGTCGGTCACCGCCCTGCTCGACCGTCTGGAGCGCGCCGGGCACGTCCGGCGTCAGTCGAGTCCGTTCGACCGGCGCGCGCTCATCGTGGTGCCGACGGTGCCGGAGGACGAGCTGCAGCGGTCGATCCTGGGCGACATGCGGCAGGAGCTCGTCGACGTCGCCGCGTCGCTCGACCCGGCCGACGCGGCCGTGGTGATCGACTTCCTGCGCCGGATGCGCGAAGCCGTCGACCACATCGACGCCGCGGAGGTGGCGCGTGGACCGAACCGCTCCGGCGACCGCACCCGCAGCAGCACGTAAAATCGGGGTATCGAAGAACAGACCGGCGGGCGGTACTGGTACGACCGTGCGGACCCGCATACCGTTGACGTCCTGAACGCGCTGCGCGACTACCGCGCCGCGGAGCAGGCGATGCGCCGTCGTACCCGCGAGTCGATGCGGATGGGGGAGAACGACCTGCGTGCGCTGCGGTTCCTGATGAAGCGGCAGAACGACGGCGCTCCGGCGACTCCGGCGGAACTCGGCGCCCACCTCCAGCTCAAGTCGTCGTCGGTCACCGTCATGCTCGACCGGCTGACGGTGGCCGGGTGGGTGAGCCGCCGGCCGCATCCCGCGGACCGGCGCAGCCTGGTGATCGTCGCGACCCCCGGCGCGGACGAGGAGGTCAGGCACACGCTCGAGGCGATGCACCGCCGGATGCTCGAGGCCGCCTCCGTGCTGGACGAGCGTCAGGCGGAGATCGTGACCGGTTTCCTGGGCCGGATGTCGTCCGCGCTCGAGGCGCTGGACCACCGCGACGGCGTCTCCTGAACGTGACGTGGGAGGTCTGTGGGCGGGGGTAGACCCGTCTGCGGAACGGTGGGAGCGTCGAAGACGAAACGGACCACGAAAGGGGACGTCATGGGACTGGACGACAAGATCGAGAACGCCGGAGAGAAGCTGGGCGGCAACGCCAAGGAGGCCACGGGTAAGGCCACCGGCGACGAGCGGCTCGAGGCCGAAGGCAAGGGCGACCAGATCAAGGCCGACGTCAAGCAGGCCGGCGAGAAGATCAAGGACGCCTTCAAGCACTGACCCTCCGACGACCACGAAGCCCCCGCCCCGAACCTCCGGGCGGGGGCTTCGGCGTGTTCACCGGCCGGTCGGCGGGATTTCGCCTTTTGTTCACCCGATCTGCGGAGTAGTTTCCGGTGCATGGGAGACCAGGCGGATCGCGCCAGGGCGGCGCGACGAGAGGGGATCGGGGCGGCGCTCGCCGTGCTCGCCCTCATCGCGACGGTCGCCCTCGCGATCGCCATCCCGACGCAGGGCGAGAATCCGCGCGCGTGGGGCGTGATCGTCTGCGGGCTGGTCACCGTCGGCCTGTGCGGTGACCTCGCCCTCCGCAACCGGCGGCTGCTGCGGCATTACCGGGGCGACGACCTCGCGCCGCGGCGTCATCCGGCTCCGCGGCGGGCGTTCCCGCTCGGTCGGCCGCCGGCGCGTCAGGCGCGCGCGAAGGCCGCGCGGTAGCGCGTCGGAGGGACGCCCACCTCGGCGTCGAAGTGGTGGCGCAGCAGAGTGGCGCTGCCGAAGCCGCACTGCCGGGCCACCTCGTCGATGGGCAGGTCGGTCGTCTCGAGCAGCAGCCGTGCGCGCAGGATGCGCTGGGTGGTCAGCCACTGCATCGGGGGCACGCCCGTCTCCGCCACGAACCGCCGCGAGAAGCTGCGGGTCGACATGTGCGTGCGCTCGGCCAGGCTCCCGACCGTGTGCGTCTCGTCGAGGCGCTCGGCCAGGTAGTCGATGAGCTCGCTGAACGTGTCGTCCTCGCAGTCGCTCACCGGCTTGTCGATGTACTGGCGCTGACCGCCGTCGCGCTGCGGCGGGACGACCATGTTGCGCGCGATCGTGTTCGCGACGGCGCTGCCGAGCTCGCGGCGGACGAGGTGGAGGCTGGCGTCGATCCCGGCCGAGGTGCCGGCGCTCGTGATGATCTGGCCGTCGTCGACGAACAGCACGTCCGGGTCGACGCAGGCGGCCGGGAAGCGGCGCTGCAGTTCGTCCGAGTATCGCCAGTGCGTGGTGCAGTCGCGCCCGTCGAGGAGTCCGGCGGCGCCGAGGGCGAACGCACCGGAGCAGACGCTGAGCAGGATGGCGCCGCGGTCGTATGCGCGGCGGAGCGCATCCAGGAACTCCTCCGGGTACTCCTCGCGGATCGTGGCTGCGGGGACGGCGATGAGGTCGGCGTCGTCCATCGCCTCCAGCCCGTAGGGAGCGGTGACGCTGACGCCGACGGGGCTGGCCACCGGACTCCCGGGCTGGATGGAGCAGACCCGGAAGTCGAACGGCTCGAGCCCGGCATAGCTGCGGTCGAGCCCGAACACTTCGCACACGACGCCGAACTCGAACATGGCGAAGTCGTCGATGAGGGGCACCGCGACGGATCGGATCATGCCGTCAGTGTAGTGGCCGAATCTTTGCGAAGATAGACCTGAAGCCATCTCGTGTCCGTATCTTTACGTCCGTAACGTAAAGGTCATGGCGAACACGACATGGACACAGGGGATGGAACACAGCTGGGTGGCGCGCCCGGCACGGACGACCGAGGGGCGACCGCCCCGTCGCCGACGCTTCGTGCTCAGCGACTGGCTGCCCGCGGCGATCCTCGCCCGCGGCGGCCGGGCCGACCGCGAGACGGAGCGCGCGCTCGGTGACCTGCGGGCGATCCACGCGGCCCACGAGACGGGCCGCTGACGCCGGCGCACGGACACCCAGGGACCCCGTGGCGCCCCGTCTCCTAAGCTCGGAGAGTGGATGAGATCTCGGCGGCCGGCTTCCTGTTCGACATGGACGGGACGCTCGTCGACTCGACGGCGGTGGTCGAATCCGTCTGGACGGCCTTCGCCGACCGCCACGGGGTGGATGCGGCCGCGCTGCTCGCGTACGCCCACGGCCGCCAGGCGGCCGACACGGTCGGGCACTTCCTCCCGGGGGTGGCGGAGGACGAGCGGGCCGTCCTGGTGCGCGGGCTGGTAGCCGAGGAGGTCACCCGCACGGACGGGATCGTCGAGATCCCGGGTGCGGTCGCGCTCCTCGAGCACCTCGTCGCTCAGGGAGCGCCGGTCGCCGTGGTGACCAGCGCGCCGCGCGCGCTGGCCGTCGCCCGGCTCCGCGCCGCCGGGGTCCCCGTTCCGGACGTTCTGGTCGCGGCGGAGGATGTCTCCCGCGGCAAGCCGCATCCCGAGGGCTACCTCCGCGCCGCGGAGCAGCTCGGCGTCCCGATCGACGAGTGCGTGGTGTTCGAGGATGCGGAGGCGGGGATCGCCGCGGCCGTCGCCTCCGGGGCCCGCGTCGTCGTGGTCGGCCACCACGAGTCTCCGGTCACCGACGGCCTCGACCGTCTCGGCGACTACGCCGGATTCCGGGCCGCCGTTCGCTGACGAGTACTGCATTGCGCGAGGCCGCATGAGGCGAGCAGGATCGCGCCATGAGCACCAAGAGCGTGCCGCGGCGCCTGCCGCGCCGGCCGGCCTCGAGCCTCTCCGAGCGATGGACCGTCGTCGACGGCGTCGACGTGTTCTACCGCGAGTCGCCCACCCCGCCGGACGCCCCGGCGATGATGCACGTGCACGGATTCGGCCTGTCCGGCCGCTACCTGCTCCCCACCGCTGAACGTCTCGCGGACGAGTTCCACACCCTCGTCCCCGACCTCCCGGGGTTCGGCCGGAGCGGCAAGGTGCCGGGGGGCCTCGACATCCCGGATCTGGCGCGCGACGCCGCCCGCTTCCTCGACGATCGCGGCATCGAGACGGTCACCCTCGTCGGCAACTCGATGGGATGCCCGGTCATCCTCGAGTTCGCGCATCACTATCCCGAGCGGATCGACCGCGCCGTGCTCGTCTCGCCCGCCGGCGGCGCGTACAACCGGCCGTTGCGGCGCGCCGTCGGGCAGCTGACCCGCGACGGGGGCCGGGAGCCGCCGAGGATGATGCGGGTTGCGACGCCGGACTACCTCCGCTTCGGCGTGCCCAGCACCTTCAAGATGTTCAGCGCCCTCACGTCGTATCCGTCGCTCGAGCGGCTGCTGGAGCTGCGCATCCCGACTCTGGTGGTGATCGGCGACCGCGACCCGCTGCTGCCCGGCCCGGACCGGGTGCGGGAGGTTGCGGCCGCGACCGACAACCACGTGCTGGTGGTGCGGATCGAGGGGGCGGCGCACGCCATCAACTTCAGCCACCCCGGAGAGCTGGCCCACATCATCCGGCTGTTCATGGCCGACCGGCCGATCGTGGACGACCCGGCGTCGCCCGGGCACGCCAGCCTCTACGAGATCCACCGAGGGCGGCACCTGCCGTCGACGGACTAGCGGCGGCGGACGGACGGCGCGCCTGCGCAGAGCCGCGACCGCACCCAGTCGCCGGCGTCGCCGAGCGGCAGCTCGCCCGAGCGGACGGACCGCACGAAGTCCACCGCGAGATCGGTGAGCCGGCCGTCGGCGGAGTCGGGCGCATCCCGGCCGACGTGGATGGAGAGCCAGCGCGTGGCGCGCGGTCCGACGCGGGCGGCGACGGAGACGATGCCGGCGAAGTGGCGCGCCTGCCCCTCGGTCCCGTCGTCGACGTGCCGGCGGAAGCCGCGGCCGCGGACGCGGTTCGACCCGCCGCTGCCGGCGTCGAGGAACCAGAACGGACCGCGCCGGACGCCCGCGACCTCGTGACCGAGGTCGCGCAGGAAACGGCTGGGCGATGGGGTCCGTGCGGCGAGGCGGTCGCACGCCGCGGCCAGCTGCTCGCAGGCGTCCGCGGTCACTTGCCGCGGCCGCTCACGAGCGCCTCCGCTCCGGCCTGCCACCAGACGCCCGCGGCGGGCCCGCCGTTGCAGCTGCCGTCGCTGACGCCGGGGTGCTTCACCCAGAGCAGCGCATCCAGCTTGCCGTCGGTGCCCTCCATCACCTTCGGGTCCTGACCGAGCGCGGCGCCGGGCGGATTGCACCACGTGCCCGTCCATCCGTTGCCGTTGCGGGAGACGTCGATCACGTAGTGCTTCCAGCCGACTTTCGACGACAGCCTGCCCGCGTAGTCGCGTTCGCGCTGGGTCGTGTCGAAGTTCGACACGTTGGTGAAGAAGCCGTGCGCCTGCTCCACATCGGCGCGCTTCAACCAGGCGGCCTGGTCGTCGGGCGACAGCCAGCGGGCGTTGCCGCCGTCGAGGTAGGTGGCGATGCCCGCGCCTTCGAGGATGCCCACCGACGAGCGCAGCAGGGGGAGCCGGACCTCCGCCGAGCCGGCGCACTTGTCGGACGACAGCATGGCCAGCGAGTCGGGCTCCAGCAGGACGACCGCACCGCTTCCTTCCAGGGTGGAGGCGATGGTCCGGATCCACGGGAGGTACTGGTCGGCGGCGAGCCCGCCCTTCGAGTAGCCGCCGCAGTCGCGGTTCGGGATGCCGTAGGCGACGAACACCGGCGTCGCCTGCTGCGAACGGGCATCCGCGACATCGTTGCGGAGCTCGGTCACCAGGCGGTCGCCCTGGAACCACTCGCCCAGCCAGACGGCCGTCGGCACGGCGGCGATCCGGCCGACGACGCCCGCAGCCGCGGTGTCGCCCTGGGCCAGCAGGCGCTTCTGCGCCGCGGCCGCCTCGGTGTTCGGATCGAGGTAGAGGCGCGGTGACGCGAACGCGGGCTTCAGGCTGTCCGTGATCGGCGGCGGGGTGGTCGGACCGCTGACCGCGGGCGGGGGCGTCGCAGCCCGCAGGCCGACCCCGACGGCCGCGGCGACCGCGACGAGGGCGAGCGCCCCCACGACTGCTGCGACGACCGGTTTCCGCATCCGCTCCCCTTCCGCGCACTCCCGGAAGTCCACACCCTAACAGCGCCGGGTGGACCGCATCCGTGTCGCCCGGATTGGGGTACAGACCCGTGTCCTCCAAACGACCCACAGACCGGTCTTTCTGGCTATGCTCGCGGATGTCACACCCGAGTTACTGTCTTGAGCCCCGCGGGAGCCGACCCGAAACCGGCCCGCGGGAGAACCCGAACGCGCAAAGGACGTATCGTGCACACCACCCTGCCCTACAACCATGCCCACGACCGGGCCCAGCTGCTCGCCCGCCGCCACGAGCGCGACCTGCACTGGGCGAAGGAGCGCCGTCGCCAGCACGAGCGCGAGAACGCGGAGGCGCGGGCGCTGCTGGCGACGCACCCGCTGCGCCTCGCCGGTGCGACGCTGTGGACTTCCGCGGCGGCGCTCGCCGCGATCGGCGCCGGCTGGGCGGTCGCCCTCGCCGTGACCGCTCCCGGCTGGCAGGCCGCCATGGACGTCGCAGGCGCGACCCTCACCCTCGCCGTGCTCCTCGCGTCCACGATCTCCCTCGCGCGGATCCGTGGACGCCGGGCCGCCGCCCGGGCGTTGCTGCGCAGCAGGGACGCGCGCCTCTCGCACACGCAGTACCACATCCACGAGAGCGTGCACTCGTTCATCGACGCCCGGGTGGACGTGGTCAACACCCGGCAGCCGGTCGTCGCCTGACGGCTCTGCGGCTGGAGGGCGGCTACGGCCTGAGGGCGGTCGTCGACCCGACCACCTCATCCACGAAGCCGTAGTCGCGGGCCTCGTCGGCGGTGAACCAGCGGTCGCGGTCGCCGTCCTCGATGATCTGCTCCACCGGGCGCCCGGTCTGCTGGCTGGTGAGCTCGGCCATGCGGCGTTTGAAGTGCAGGATCTGCTTCGCCTGGGTCTGGATGTCGGCGGACGTGCCGCCGAAGCCGCCGTGCGGCTGGTGCATGACCACGGAGGAGTTGGGGAGGGCGTAGCGCTTGCCGCGCTTCCCCGACGACAGCAGGAACTGGCCCATGGAGGCGGCGAAGCCGAGCGCGAGCGTCGCCACGTCGGCCTTCACGAAGTTCATGGTGTCGAAGATGGCGAAGCCCGCCGTGACGGATCCGCCCGGGGAGTTGATGTACAGGAAGATGTCGCGGTCGGGCGCGATCGAGTCGAGGAGGAGCAGCTGGGCGCAGATGTCGTTGGCGACCTCGTCGGTCACCTCGCTGCCGAGGAAGACGATGCGCTCGTCGAGCAGCCGCTGAACGGGAGAGGTCTTGTCGGTGTCCATGAGGCCAGTGTGCGAGTCGCGTCGCCCGGTGTCTGCGGCTTCTGCCCGCCGCGAATCTGCGCAGGGCAGACCGCGCCGATGACGGGTGCGGCGTGCCAGCATGGACCCGTGCGGAGGCAGGGGAGCGGATGGCGCACCGCGGTCGGCGGTGTTCTCGCGGCGGTTCTGGCCGTCACGGCCCTCGGCGGCTGCTCGCAGGAGGTCCGTGGCGAGGAGGACCTGGCCGCGCGGCCGTACACCGGTGCGTTCTACGACGACCCGCCCGCGGCGCCCGGGACGCCGGGCGAGATCGTGCGGTCGGAGCTGGCGGCGGGCGGTCCGTTCGGGGCGACGGCGTGGCGCATCCTGTTCCGGTCGACCGACCTGTCCGATCGACCGGTGCTGAACAGCGGGATGCTGCTGGAGCCGGACGGGCCGGCGCCCGACGGCGGCAGGACCATCGTGTCGTGGACGCACCCGACGACCGGCAGCGCCGAGAAGTGCGCGCCGTCGCGATCGGCCGACCCCTACGTGTGGATCGAAGGGCTGCAGGGGCTGCTGAAGCAGGGCTACGCGGTGGTGTCGACCGACTACACCGGGATGGGTGTCCCCGGCCCGAACTCGTACCTCGTCGGCGCCACCGAGGGGCGCAACGTGCTGGACGCGGCCCGCGCCGCCCGCGACTTCCTCGGGTCGGCCGCCAGCGGCCGCGTCCTGTTGTGGGGGCACTCGCAGGGCGGGCAGGCGGCCCTGTTCGCCGCGCAGTCGTGGGAGGAGTACGCGCCGGAGCTCGACCTGAGGGCGGTCGCCGTCGCCGCTCCGGCGACGGACCTGGCGTCGCTGATGCGCGCCGACATCGGCGACGTCTCCGGGGTCAGCATCGCGTCTTACGCCTTCGACGCCTACGCGGACGTGTACGGAGCGCCGCTCGACTCCATCCTCACTCCCGCCGCCGTCGCCGCGCTGCCGACGATGGCGGGATTCTGCCTGCTCACCCAGAACCGGGCACTGCACGACGTCGCGCAGCCTCTCGTCGGCCGGTTCCTGGCGGGCGATCCCGAGACGACGGAGCCGTGGGCCGGCCTGCTCGCGGCGAACACACCGGGCGCAGCCGCGATCCCCGTCCCCCTGTTCGTGGCGCAGGGGCTCAGCGACAAGCTGGTGCGGCCGGCGTCGACGGCGTCATTCGTGGCCGGCGAGAAGCAGCGCGGTACGGACGTCGTCTACGACGCCATCCCGGGCGCGACGCACGGAACGGTGGCGAACACCGCCCTGCCCGCGGTGCTGCGGTTCTTCGGCAGCCACGACGGCGCTGCCGAGTGAACGTTTCTATAATCGAACACGTGCCTCCCGCCGATGACGCTCCGCAGACCCCGCCCCTGCAGACGCTCTCGCGCGGCATCCGGACGCTGGAGCTGCTCGCCGACGCGGGCGAGCCCCTCAGCATCCCGGTGATCGCGGCGCGGCTGGGCCTGCACCGCTCGATCACGTACCGCATCCTCCGCACGCTGGAGGACCACGGACTGGTGGTGCGCGACGCCGCCGGTGCGGTCGAGCTCGGGCCGCGGATGGCCAGCCTCGCCCGATCGGTGTCGCGCGACCTGCAGTCGGCGGCCCTTCCGCAGCTGACGGCCGTCGCCAACGAGCTCACGATGACGGCCTTCCTCGCCGTGCTCGACCGCCATGACGTGGTCACCCTGGTGACGGTGGAGCCGTCGCACGCGCACGCCACCGTGGCGCAGCGGCCGGGGACGCGGCATCCCCTCGCCTCCGGCGCCCCGGGGATCGCGATCCAGTCGGCCCTGACGGAGGCGCAGTGGCGGGCGCTGCCGGGGGAGCATCCCCGCGAGGCCGCCGCGCTGGCGCAGCGCCGCGGTTACGCCACCAGTCACGACGAGGTGATCGCCGGACTCGCATCCATCGCCGTGCCGGTCGTCGCCCCCGGCCAGCCCGTGGCGGCGCTCGCCGTGGTCTACGTCGCGAACGACGTGGACGCCGCCGCGATCGGCGCGCGCCTGCGGACCGCCGCCGCCGCCATCGAGGCCGACCTGCGCTGACCCACCCACCGTCGAGTCCACAAACTTTGCACGCCCGCGCGGCGTTTCGTGTGCAATTTGTGCGGACTCGACGGTGGTGGGGGTCAGGCGGTGAGGGTTCGGGTGAGGAGGATGGGGCGGAAGAATACGGCGAGTTCGGCGGTGGCGGACAGGGGGAGTATGGCCGAGACGTACTGATCGGGGCGGACGACGACGATCGCGCCGCCTCGGTCGATCCCGCGGACCGCGAAGATGTCGTCGGCCGGGTCGGCCGCGTAGACCTTCTCGTAGTCGATCAGCCCGAACGGTCCGACCCGGGGGAGGAACAGGTCGGGGACGACGCCGAGGTCGACGGCCGTGTGGTCCTGCTGGTAGATCACCTTGACGTCGAACCACGCGTCCGGATCCGCCCCAGCGGGCGTCGCGGCGAGCGGCGAGTCGGGAGACTCCGAGAGCCACGCCGCGAGGTCGGCGACCGCCGAAGGCTCTCCGGCCCTGGCGGCGTCGGCGAAGACGTAGATGCGCCACCGGCCGTCGGCGCGCGCGTGGTGCCCGAGGTGCACCGGATTGCCGTCGCAGACTCGCTTCACCCCAGCCGACTTGAAGCGCTTGCCGACCGGGAAGCCCGTCGCGAGCTCCTGGTGGCTCTGCTCCCCGACGATGAGGGAGGGCGCGTACTGGGTCATGAAGCCGGCGGGGAACTCGGCGGTGCGGACGTAGAAGTCCTCCAGCTCCGACGGGCTCTCGAACTCCTCCGGCTTCTTCGCCATCAGCGTCGACCACTGCTTGTCGAAGTCGATGAGGTCCTTCGCCACCACCTGCCGCTCGGCGGAGTAGGTCGCGAGCAGGCTCTCCGGGCTCCGGCCGTCGAGCACATGCCCGAGCTTCCAGCCGATGTTGAAGCCGTCCTGCATCGACACGTTCATGCCCTGGCCGGCCTTCGCACTGTGCGTGTGGCAGGCGTCACCGGTGATGAAGACCCGCGGCGTGCGCATCCCGAGCTCCTCCGGCCGTACGTCGTCGAAGCGGTCGGTCAGCCGGTGGCCGACCTCGTACACGCTGTGCCAGGCGACGTTCCGCACGTCCAGCGTGTACGGGTGGAGGATGCGGTTCGCCCGCTCGATGATCTGCTCGATGGAGGTCGCCCGCACGGCGCCCTTGTCGTCGGGCGCGACCTCGCCGAGGTCGACGTACATCCGGAACAGGTAGCCGCCTTCGCGCGGGATGAGCAGGATGTTGCCCGCCTCCGACTGGATCGAGCACTTCGTCCGGATGTCGGGGAAGTCGGTGACCGCCAGCACGTCCATCACCCCCCACGCGTGATTGGCCTGGTCGCCGGCGAGGTGGCAGCCGATCGCCTCGCGGACCATGCTGCGCGCTCCGTCGGCTCCGATGACGTACTTCGCGTGCACGACGCGCTCGGCGCCCTCGTCCGGTCCCGCCGTCCGGCGCAGGGTGACGGCGACGGGATGCTCGCCGTCGCCGACCTCGAGCCGCACCAGCTCATGGCCGTAGTCCGGCGTCATCCGCGCGGGCGAGTTCGCCATCACCTCGGCGAAGTAGTCGAGCACGCGGGCCTGGTTGACGATCAGGTGGGGGAACTCGCTGACGCCGGTGGGGTCGTCGACCGGCCGCGCGGTGCGCACGATGCGCGACGGGTCGGCAGGGTCGGGTTTCCAGAAGGCCATCTCGGTGATCCGGTACGCCTCCGCGATGATCCGCTCGGCGAAGCCGAAGGCCTGGAAGGTCTCGACGCTGCGGGCCTGGATGCCGTCGGCCTGCCCGATCGCGAGCCGCCCGGGCCGGCGCTCGACGATCCGCGTCGTGACGTTCGGGAACTGGGAGAGCTGCGCTGCGGCGATCATGCCCGCCGGGCCGGTGCCGACGATGAGCACGTCCATCTCGTCGGGCAGCTCGGCCGGGCGGTCGATCCCGGTGCCGGCCGGCTCCTGGATGCGCGGGTCGCCCGAGACGTAGCCGTGGTGGTGGAACTGCACGAGAACCTCACTTCGTCGTAAGTCGTTCATTATGCGAACGCCGTGTTCGCATATCGCGCACCCAGAGTACCTCATTCCGAAATGGCTGCGCCGCGTAGCTTTGTGCAACAGAAGGCCCTTCGGGAGGGGCCGTGCCGCACCATAGGGGCATGTCGGAGTTCAGCACAGCCCAGGTGCACGCGGGAGAGGCCCGCGATGCCGCCCACGGCGCCCGGGTCACGCCCATCTACCTCACCGCGGGGTTCGAGTTCGACAGCTTCGCCCAGGCCGAGGGCCGTTTCGGCGGCGCCGAGCCCGGCTACACCTACAGCCGTTCCGGCAACCCGACGACCGCCGCGCTGGAACGGCGCGTCGCCGCCCTGGAGCGCGGGCGCGAGGCGATCGCGGTCGGCAGCGGCCAGGCGGCCCTCACGGTCGCGCTGCTCGGGCTCGTGCAGGCCGGCGACCACATCCTGTCGGCCCAGAGCGTCTACTCGGGCACGCGGGGGCTGTTCGAGAACGGTCTGCGCAGGCTCGGGGTCGAGATCGAGTTCGTCGACGACCCCGCCGACCTCGCGGAGTGGCGGCGGCGCATCCGGCCCACCACCCGGGTGCTGTTCGGGGAGTCCATCGCGAACCCCGGCACGGAGATCCTCGACATCGCGGGCGTCGCCACCGTCGCGCACGAGAACGGCATCCCTTTCGTGGTCGACAACACGCTCGCCACCCCCTACCTGCTGCGGCCGGGTGACCACGGCGCCGACATCGTCGTCCACTCCGCCAGCAAGTACCTCGGCGGCCACGGCTCCACGCTCGGCGGACTGGTCGTCGACCAGGGGAGCTACGACTGGGCGGCCTCGCCGTTCGCTCACCTGACCGGACCGGACGAGTGGCTGGACGGCGCGAGCTACGTGGATGTGCACGGCGCTGCCGCGTACACCGCCTTCACCAGGTCGGTCGTCGCGTCGCTGTTCGGGCCGGTGCTGTCGCCGCTGAACGCCTTCCTCATCCAGCAGGGCATCGAGACCCTCTCGCTGCGGGTGCAGCGGCAGTCGGACACGGCGCTCGCCGTCGCCCGCTGGCTGGAGGCCCAGCCCGAGGTGTCCGGCGTGGACTACGCGGGTCTGCCGTCGCACCCCTCGCATCCCCTCGCCCAGCGGTACCTAACGCGCGGGCAGGGCGCGGTGCTCGGGTTCACGCTCTCCGGTGGGGCCGCCGCGGCCGAACGGTTCTACGACGCCGTCGAGCTGTTCAGCCGGATGACGCACATCGGCGACGTGCGGTCGCTCATCCTCCACCCCGCATCGACGACGCACGCGCACCTGCCCCGGGAGGTCCGTGAGGGCACCGGCATCGGTCCGGGCCTGCTGCGGCTCTCGATCGGCCTGGAGGATCCGGACGACCTCATCGCCGACCTCGCGCGCGGCATCGCGGCGGTCGCGGCGACCGATGTGGTGGTGTCCGATGCGGCTGCGGAGCCGATTCCGGCGGCGCTGGCCGCCACGGCGGGGAGGTAGGCGGACCATGGCACGACTGCAGCACTTCGGCTGGTTCTTCAGCCGCGGGTTCGGCCCTCAGGGCTGGGGGCACCCGTACTGGGAGTGGGGCTACGACTGGACGCGCCCGGACCTCTACCAGCAGTCCGCCCGTGAGCTCGAGCAGGCGGGACTCGACCTCGTCATCATCGAGGACGCCCTCTCGCTGGGCTTCCCGGAGACCGTCGACCTGCGTGTGCGCGAGGCCTACGGCGGCCCGAAGCACGACCCGCTCATCCTCTCGCCGTACCTGCTGGATGCGACGCGGCACCTCGGTGTCGCCCCGACCATCAACGCCGGCGCCTACCCTCCGTACGTGGCGGCGCGGCAGTTCGCGACCCTCCACCACCTGAGCGGCCACCGCCTCGGCGTGAACGTCGTCACCGACGTGGGCAGCGCCCGCCACCTCGGCCTCCCGCCGCTCTCGCACGACGCCGCGTACGACCGCGCCGAGGAGTGGCTGACCGTCATCCGCCGCCTGTGGCACAGCTGGGACGACGGTGCGCTCGTGCAGGACGCCGCGACACGGCACTTCGCCGACGGGTCGAAGATCCGGGGCTTCCAGCACGAGGGCGAGTACTTCCGGGTGGCCGGTCCCCTCAACGCGGTGCCGTTCACGGACGGGGACCCCGCGATCGTGTCGCCGGGCGGCTCGCCGCGCGGCATCGCCTTCGCCGGCACCCACTCGGAGGTGCAGCTCGCTCTCGCCCCGCTGGATGCCCAGAGCATCCGCGACTACCGCACGAAGGTGCGCGAGGCGGCGATCGCGGCCGGGCGCACCCCCGACTCGATCAAGGTCCTGTTCGTCTTCAAGCCGGAGGTCGTGTCGAGCGACGAGGAGGCGCGGCGTGTCGTCGAGGCGTCGAAGCATCCCACCGACGAGGAGCTGTACCGCGCGCTGGCCGGGCAGTCGAGCGACCTGGAGACCGACCTGACCGTGCTCTCGCTCGATGAGCCGTTCGACGTGTCGGTGTTCGGCGACCACGTGTCGCAGGGGAGCATCAAGGGACTGTTCGGCAAGCAGGGCATCCGCGGCGGCGTCACCCTGCGCGAGCTGATCGCGCCCAAGGTGGTCAAGGGACGCATCGCCGACCGTGCGGGATTCGTGGGAACGGCCGAGCAGATCGCCGACTTCATCGAGGAGATCGGGGAGGAGGCCGACAACGACGGCTTCATCTTCTCGGGCGACCTGCACCCGGTGACGCTGCACCGCTACCTCGACGAGCTGGTCCCGGTGCTGCGGCGCCGCGGCATCCTGCGCACCGAGTACGGGAACGGCGGCATCCGGGGCAACCTGTCCGACTTCTGACGCGACGGGTTAGTCCGCGAGCTCCTTCCTGGCGCGGAACGCGATCATGTTCACGCGATTGCCGCAGCGGACGCTGCAGAAGCGCTTCGATCCGTTGCGGGAGAGGTCGAGCACCAGCCCGGTGCAGTCGTCGGCCGCGCAGACGCGGAGCCGGTCGGTCTCACCGGAACGGATGACGTCGACGAGAGCGAGCGCGACCTCGACGCGGATGCGCTCGGCCAAGGGTGCATCCTGTGCCGTGGCGTGCAGGTGCCAGTCGAAGCCGTCGTGGCGCATGAGGTAGGGGAGGGCGCGGGCTTCCGCCAGCATCGCATTGACCTCGAGGGCCGCGGCGTCTCGGTCGAGGGACCAGGTGCGCTTCAGGCGCTCGCGCGTCGCGCGCACCTCCCGCAGCTCGGCCTCGTCCCCGTCGACGCGGCCGGAGTAACGGTTCTCCTTCAGGAGGGCGGCGAGCTGCTCGATCGTCGCCAGCTCGTCCTCGCCGCTGCGTGTGGCTCCGGGGTCGGTGTCGGTGAGTGCGACGGCGAACTCGAGCGCATCCACGGTGTCAGGGGCAAAATGCAAGTTGACTCCTTACTCACTTCACGACTAGCGTCAGGACCATCATCGCATTCGATCCTGACAGGTGAATCATATGAAGCAGCGCCACCCCGCAACGGCAGGCCTCCTCATCGCGGTGCTCGCTGCGGCCTTGTTCGGGATGTCGGGCGCCCTCATCAAGCCGCTGCTCGAGAGCGGCTGGTCACCCGTCGCGGCCGTGACCGCCCGCGCGGCCATCGGCGGGGTCGTGCTGCTGCCCTTCGCGCTCCCCTCCGTCCGCGGCCGCTGGGGCGCGGTCTGGCGGGGCCGCTGGCGGCTGCTCGGGATGGCGCTGGTCGGTGTGGCCGGAACCCAGGTGCTGTACTTCGGGGCGATCCAGCGCATCCCGGTGAGCACCGGGATCCTCGTCGAGTACCTGGCGCCTGTCCTGCTGGTGGCGGTCGTGTGGGCGCAGACCCGGAGGGTGCCGCGCGTCGTGGTGCTCGCCGGATCGGCGGTGGCCGTCGCGGGCCTCGTGCTCGTGGTCTCGCCCGGCGGCGCGGGAGCTCCGGATCCACTCGGGCTGCTGCTGGCGGTGCTCGCGATGGTCGGATGCGCCGCGTTCTACGTCATCGCCGCCCGGCCGAGCGACGGCCTGCCTTCCGTCGCGCTCGCCTCCGGCGGTCTGCTGCTCGGGGCCGTCGCCCTCGGTATCGTCGGCGCGACCGGGCTGCTCCCGGTCACCGTGAGCTTCGCCGACGTGCCGCTGTTCGGCCGTCCGACCGCGTGGTGGGTGCCGCTGCTCGTCGTCGGCGTCATCGCGACGGCGTTCGCCTACGCCGCCAGCATCACGGCGACCGAGCTGCTCGGATCGCGGCTGGCGTCGTTCGCCGGCCTGCTGGAGGTCGTCTCCGCGACCCTGTACGCCTGGCTGCTGCTGGGCGAGCAGCTCGATGCCCTCCAGCTGCTCGGCGGCCTGCTCATCCTGGCCGGCATCGCACTGGTCCGCGCCGATCGCGGGGATGCGGTGCCCCGGGTGCCGCGGAGCGCTCGCAGCGAGCGGCGTGAGAGCACCCTTCCGCTGAGCTGACCGACCCGCTCCGCTTCACCCTGCGCTCCACGAAACCGGTCCGACCCCCTTGTCTATCCTCTCGGGCGCGCCCATCGTGGAGGACATGGATGCGACGAGCGGCGACCCGGACCGACGAGGGCACGACGACGACACGTCGACCATCGGCATGCGACTGACAGGAGTCCGCGATGCGAAGGACCCGGACGGCCTGCTGACGGTCGAGCAGGACGCCGAGCGTCCCGATCCGGCACGCTACGGCCGGCGGGAGACCGACACCCTGGAGCGCGAACGGGCGTACGTCGCAGCGCTCGGGGATGGCGGCTCATCCGCCGACCTGCCGCAGGTCCCGCCGAAGCGGGGCGTGACCGGGCTGGGCTGACCGGGACGGGCCGCCCGCAGGGCGAGAATGGCCTGATGGCCCTTCCCGCGACCGAGCGCATCGTCCCCGTCTCCGTGCAGCGCATCGAGCTGGAGGCGGCGGTCGCCTTCGGGACGCTCCGCCGCGCGTTCGAGGCCGAGGTTCCGCCGCTGGATGTTACGCGCCTGCGCGAACTGCTGTCGTCGGGCGCCGACTGGAGGCGGCTGACGCTGGAGACGGCGGGGCCGGGCATCCACCGGTTCGTGCGGTTCTGGACCGACCACCCGACGCCGGTGATGCGCGTCGGCGGCGCCGACATCGCGAGCGCCGTCTACCTGATCGGCGACTATGCGACCGCCGCCCGCATGTTCCGCCATGACGCCGGGACGCTGCTCTACACGCCGATCCGCGTCGAACTGCACGCGAGCCGTACCGGAGGCACCGTGCTCAGCGTCGACCAGCCGAGCAGCCGCCTCGGGAGCTTCGGCAACAACAAGGTCACCCAGGCCGGGTTCGAGCTCGATCGGATGCTCGGCGACCTCATCGAGGAGCTCGGCCTGCCGCGGCCGAGCGTCCTCCGGCGCTGAGCGCCGCGCCCGCCGTCAGTCGTCGCTGTCCGGCACGTCCGGGCCGGTGACCGCCACATCGCATCGGTACCAGAGGCCGGCGATGCCGCCCGCATCCACCCAGGCGCGGACGATCTCATAGCGGCGCGGGATGTCTCGCCGCGTCGGCTGCTGCGACATCGCGTCCTCGAGAGCCTCGGCGAATCCCCCCTGAGACGAACCCGTGACCAGCATGGGAGCCTTCTTCCCCGGCTCGTCGGCGAGCCGATCCAGCCGCACGCTACGCCATCCGGGAATGCGGTGGCAATCGGGCGTTCCGTCAACCCGGCTGCGGTGTCGGGGCCGCGGCGTACTGTCTGCCGCATGACCGACAGTGAAGACATCAGCACCGCCAGCGCCGGCTCCGCCGACGACGTGCTCGGCGCCCGCCGCGGAGACGACGAGAACCCGGCCAGCAAGGACCCGTCGGAGTGGGTCACCGGCGACGAGCCGATGACCGCCTCGCAGCGCAGCTACCTCGACACCCTCGCCCGCGAGGCCGGCGAGGAGATCCCCGCCGACCTCACGAAGGCGCAGGCGTCCGAGCACATCGACCGCCTGCAGCAGAAGACCGGGCGCGGCCAGGGCTGATCGCGC
The DNA here is from genome assembly GCF_013408745.1 of Leifsonia soli. Classification (NCBI taxonomy): domain Bacteria; kingdom Bacillati; phylum Actinomycetota; class Actinomycetes; order Micrococcales; family Microbacteriaceae; genus Leifsonia; species Leifsonia soli. Next base: position 3,273,426 of record NZ_JACCBJ010000001.1, read on the forward strand.
CCGGAGGTGCGTGACGTCCCGGACCGTCAGGCGCGCCCGGCCGGAACCGCATCCCGCAGGAAGTCCGCCACCCAGCGGGCGCTCCGCTTCGGCGTGCGCTTCTGCGTCTCGTAGTCGACGTGGACGATGCCGAACCGGCGCGAGTACCCCCACGCCCACTCCCAGTTGTCCATGAGCGACCAGATGAAGTAGCCGCGGAGCGGCAGGCCCTCGGCCACCGCATCCCGGGCGGCCTCGAGGTGCGCCTCCAGGTACTCGGCGCGCTGCGGGTCGTCGATCCCGCCGTCGGCGTCCACCCGGTCGGGGTAGGCCGCGCCGTTCTCGGTGATGTACAGCGGGAGCTCGGGGGCGAGCGCGTTGGCCTGACGGAGCACGTCGACCATCCCGTCCGGGTGGATCTCCCAGCCCATCTGGGTGACCGGTGCGCCCGTCTTCACGAAGCGGACGTGCTCGCTGCCGGGGTAGGCGCTCGCCGGGGCGCCGGCGGCGGGTGCCGACCCGGAGGCGACGGTGTGCCTGCTGTAGTAGTTGATGCCGAGGAAGTCGATCGGCGCGGAGATGCGCTTCAGGTCGTCGTCCGTCGCGTTCTCGGCGAACCAGGCCGTCTCGCCGAGGTCGTCGAGCACGTCGGCCGGGTACGCGCCGCGGAGCACGGGGTCGAGGAAGAGGCGGTTGCTGAGTCCGTCGATCCGGCGCGCGGCATCCGCGTCGCCCTCGCTGTCGCCGGCCGGCTGCACCGAGGAGAGATTCAGGGTGGTGCCGACACGGGCCGCCGAGTCGGTCGCCCGCAGCGCCTCCAGCGCGTGGCCGTGACCCAGCAGGAGGTGATGGGCGGCGTGCGCCGCGCGCGAGCCGACCCTGCTGCCCGGCGCGTGGTAGCCGCTCGCGTAGCCGAGGAACGACGAGCACCACGGCTCGTTCAGCGTGATCCAGTCGGACACGAGGTCGCCGAGCTGGTCGGCGACGTGCGCGGCGTAGTCGGCGAAGCGGAACGCGGTGTCGCGGTGCATCCAGCCGCCGCGGTCCTCGAGCGCCTGCGGCAGATCCCAGTGGTAGAGGGTCGCCCACGGCGTGACGCCGCGCTGCAGCAGCGACTCCGCCAGCCGCCGGTAGAAGTCGACGCCCGCGCGATTCGGCGACCCGCTCCCGTTCGGCTGGATGCGCGGCCAGGCGATCGAGAACCGGTACGCGTCAAAGCCCAGGTCGCCGATGAGGGAGACGTCCTCCGCCGAGCGGTGGTAGTGGTCGTCGGCCACGTCACCGGTGCTGCCGTCGGCGATGGCACCGGGAACACGCGCGAACGTGTCCCAGATGCTCTCACCACGGCCATCCTCGTGCGTGGCGCCTTCGATCTGGTACGAGGCCGTGGCTGTCCCGATGACGAAATCGTCGGGCAGGTCGCTCCTGCGCATGGTCAGTGCTCCTTCGCGGGGGCGAGCCAGTCGCCGTCGCCGTTCGCGTACAGGGAGGGAGTCGTCCCTGTAGATGCTGCTTCACGAGAGTATCGCGAGACGATCTCCGGACATCCGGTCCGGTCGGTCGGGACTTTGGGCCTGTCCGCACGGAGCGCGCACGGGACAGGATGCACTTGGGCCCCGGCAGGCGGGGTCTTCACCGAGAGGAGCTGGGCGTGGGACGAGTCGATGGCAAAGTGGCGCTGGTCACCGGGGGAGCACGGGGTATGGGAGCGTCGCATTGCCGACGGCTGGCACGCGAAGGCGCCAGGGTCGTGATCGCCGACCTGCTCGACGAAGAGGGGCAGGCACTGGCCGAGGAACTCGGAGCTCAGGCGACGTTCGTCCACCTGGACGTGACGAAGCCGGCCGAGTGGGACCGCGCTGTCGCGCACGCGACCTCCACTTTCGGGTCGCTCGACGTGCTCGTCAACAATGCCGGCATCGCCAACGGTGCTCCTCTTCACGAGTTCACCGATGACATGTGGGCGTCGATCATCGCGATCAACCTCAGCGGTGTGTTCTACGGGATGCGGGCCGCAGTCCCTGCCTTGGCTGCGAGCGGACGGGGAAGCATCGTCAACATCTCCTCCGTCGAGGGCATCCAGGGCAGTCCAGGTCTGCACGGTTACGTGGCGGCGAAGTTCGGTGTGCGCGGACTGACGAAGTCGGCGGCGGCTGAGCTGGCTGCAGCGGGCATCCGCGTGAACTCTGTGCATCCTGGCCTGATCGAGACGCCGATGACGACCGGGATCGACGCGAAGCAACTGCAGATCCCGCTCGGCAGGGCCGCGACTCCGGATGAAGTCTCCAGCCTCGTCCTCTACCTGGCGAGCGACGAGTCCTCCTACTCGACCGGATCGGAGTTCATCATCGACGGCGGCCTCACGTCGCACATCCCGCAGGGGGTGTGACGCCGGGGAGAATCAGTGGACCGCGGCGGCGGCATACTTGACGAATGACCGCTGCAAGCGTCCTCGCTTTCGCTGGGCTGTGCGTCGTCCTCGCGATCACGCCCGGGCCGGACACCTTCCTGGTGCTGCGGTTCAGCGTGTCCCGACCCGGCGCGGGCATCGCCGCGTCCCTCGGCTCTGCCGTGGGGTCGCTGGCGTGGGCGCTCGCGGTGGCGCTGGGGCTCGCGGCACTGCTGGAGCAGTCGGCCGAGGTGTACCGCGTGCTCAAGATCGTGGGCGGTCTGTACCTGATCTACCTCGGCGTGATGGCGTTCATCGCCAGCCGCCGCAACCGATCCGGTACCGGCATCGAGACCCCCGTGAGGCGTACGTCGCTGCACGGCGGGTTCGCCGCAGGGATCCTCTCCACGATGACGAACCCGAAGGTCGGGCTGTTCTTCCTCGCGGTAGCGCCGCAGTTCGTTCCTCACGACGGCTTCACCATCGGCAACACGCTCCTGCTCGGCGCGATCGATGCGTTGGTCGGTTCGCTCTACCTGGTCGTGGTCGCCCTGCTGGCCGGCCGGGCGGTCGCCTGGCTCAAGCGTCCGGCGGTGACCACGTGGCTGGAGCGGGTGTCCGCCGGGATCCTGGCGGCGCTGGGCCTCGGGACCATCGCGCTCAGCGCGGAGTCCTAGTCGCGAGCGGCTTCCTCTACTGACCAGCCGGACGCGTCGTCTCGAGCCGTTGGGCGTTCGACCTCGGCCACATCCCGTACCACTGCGGATGGCCCCAGTCCTCGGTGCGCTCGACCTCGACGAATCCGAGCTTCTCGATGAGACGGAGCGACGAGGTGTTCGCAAGCTGGGTGGAGACGACGAGCGGCAGATCCGGAGCGACCTGGAGGAACCAGGAGATTGCCGCTGCGCACGCCTCGGTGCCGTAACCGCGTCCCCACGCGTCCGGCAGCAGCATGTAGCCGAGTTCGGCTTCACCGCCCTCCGCGCTGACCGGACCGGACCGCTCCGGGTCGCGGGGGTCGAACGTGACGATGCCGATCATCCGCCGGTCGTGCTCGATGACGAAGAAGCCGGTCCGCTGGCCGGGCAGCTCGGGCATCAGCTCGTCGAGGTGCTCGCGCGGTTCGGCGCCGCCGACGAATCTGTTCACCCTCGGGTCGCTGAACAGGTCGAGCATCGCTTCGCGATCGCGTGCCTCCGCGGCCCGGAGGACGAGCCGGTCGGTCGTGATGTGGGCAGGAGGCCAGGTCACTCCTTCGAGATGCGCCATGGCGCGAGCGTAGCGTGACGGGGTGCCGTCCCGGTCCGAGCCACGCACCTCTGCACACCGACCGCGCGCTGGGATATGGTTCGGCCACGGCGGTCGTGGGTGGAGGCGAGCAGCATGCGTGGAGCGGTACGACACGTGGAGTGGGTGGGCGACGAGGATCCGCACCGGCTGGAGGCCGCGGTACTCACCCTGGCGCCGGACAGGCTGGATGCCCTCGGCACGTCGCGAACCACGGACTACGTCACCAGCTGGACGCTGGAGACCGGACCGGACTGGGTGACCTCGCGACTCTCCGTGTCGGTCGCCGGCCGCGGGTTCACACGCTGGCTCGTGCTGACGCGCAGCGCTCACGGACGGTGGGCCACCGAGACGTACGCGCACGGGGACGACCGGTACCACGGCGAGCGGATGCCTGATCCGGGCGCAGCTCATCCCGAGGACCTGGACGACGCGCTCGAATGCGACCTCGCGCTCTGCCCGGTCACCAACACGATGCCGATCCTCCGGCTCCGCGCCCGCGAGGGACTGGCCGAGACGGAGCTCACCATGGCCTGGGTGGACCTGCCGTCCCTCGCGGTCGTCCCGAGCAGGCAGGCCTACAGTGCCGCGAAGCCCTACGATCCCGCCTCCGGCCACACCGTGGTGCGGTACCGCAGCGTGGGCGGCACGTTCATGGCCGATCTCACCGTGGATGAGGACGGGATCGTGATCGACTACCCGCGAGTTGCCCGGCGCATCCTCTGAGAGACGCCGAACATCGGAGAGCTCTCAGGTCTTCCGGACGGCTGCCCAGGGTCGCGAGTCCGCCGTCCGGGATGCTAGGGGGATGCGCAACAAGGTCCCGGCGGTCACCGCCCTGTTCTGGGTGACCAAGCTGCTGACCACCGCGGTGGGCGAGACGACGTCCGACTTCCTGGTCAAGACGATCGACCCGGTGCTGGCGGTCGCGGGCGCCTTCGTCGTGTTCGCAGCTGCACTCATCCTGCAGCTGGTGGTGCGGCGGTACATCCCCTGGGTCTACTGGCTGGCCGTGCTGATGGTGGCGGTGTTCGGCACGATGGTCGCCGACGTGCTCCACGTGGAGCTGGGCGTCCCGTACCTGGCGTCGACCATCGTCTTCGCCGTCGTCCTCGCGGCGGTCTTCGTGCTGTGGTACGCGACCCAGCGCACGCTCTCCGTGCACAGCGTCGACACGCACGCTCGCGAGCTCTTCTACTGGTGCGCGGTGCTCGCCACGTTCGCGCTCGGCACAGCCCTCGGCGACCTCGCCGCCGTGACGTTCGGCCTCGGCTACTTCGCTTCGGCGCTGGTCTTCGGAATTCTCTTCGCCGTGCCCGGGATCGCCTACCGCTGGTGGGGCCTTGGAGCGACCGCGGCGTTCTGGACCGCCTACGTGATGACGCGCCCGTTCGGTGCCTCGATCGCCGACGGCCTGGCGGTTCCGCACGCGCGAGGTGGCCTGGCTCTCGGCACGGGACCGGTCAGCCTCGTCCTCTTCGCGGCGATCGCCGTGTGCGTCGGCGTGCTCAGCCGGCGACCGCGGTCGTCACGGGAACGCGCGCAGGGCGCGCTCGGCGACGCGCTGGAGTGACGCGCGGCTGGCCCCGGCCGACGCCTGGACCGCGAGACCGGCGCTGACGGTCGAGAGGTACTTCGCCAGGTCGGTCGGACTCTCGTCCGCGCTCAGGTCGCCGTCGGCCACGGCCCGGCGGAAGCGGTCGGCGAGACGGCGCTCGCCGGAGGCTCGGCTGTCGGCGAGGAAGCGGACGATGCGGTCGTCCTCCGGGCTTCCGGCGAGGCCGCCCTGGATCGAGAGACACCCGGCCGGCTTGCCGGGCGTCGTGATGGCGACGACGTTGCTGCGGAGATAGTGCTCGGCGACGGCGCGTGCGGTCGGCTCGGCGATGGCCTCGCCCACGTACGCCATGTCGACCTCGGCGTAGCGGCCGACCGCGCGCTTGAAGGTCTCCTCTTTATTGCCGAAGGCGGCGTAGAGGCTCGGCCGGTTGATGCCCATCGCGGAGGTGAGGTCGTCGAGCGTCGTGCCCTCGTAGCCCTGGCGCCAGAACACCTCGACGGCGGCATCCAGGGCATCGTCCGTGTCGAAACCGCGGGGGCGTCCGCGTGCGGGCATGCTCCTCATCTTCTTTCTGTACTGATCTGAAAAGAATTCTTCCACGTTCGGAATACGACGGCAACGCGGCTGTTTTATGTACCGATTCGTACAGAAATCGGAGGACATTATGACCATCACTACCGCATCCACCACCGGCACCCTCGCAGGCAAGAAGGCGCTCGTCACAGGAGGCGCACGCGGCATCGGGGAGGGAATCGCCCGCGCACTCGCCGCGCACGGCGCAGAAGTGGCGGTGACCTACCGCGCCTCGCGCGAACGCGCCGACGCCCTCGTCGCCGACATCGAGGCGGCGGGCGGACGGGCCGTCGCCGTGCACGCTGACGCCTCCGACGCAGACGCCGCGCGCGCCGGTGTGCGCGACGCGGTCGCGGCGCTCGGCGGTCTCGACATCCTGGTGAACAACGCCGGGGGAGGCTGGTTCGAGGACTTCACCGAGACCCCGGACGAGCACATCGAGGCGACGATCGACCTCAACATCCGCGGCACGGTCTACGCCACGCAGGCCGCCATCCCGCTGCTGCCGGACGGCGGCCGGATCGTCACCATCGGCAGCGTGAACGCCGAGCGCATCCCGTTCACCGGGGGCGCCGTCTACGGCCTCACCAAAGCGGCCATGGTCGGCTTCACAAAGGGGCTCGCGCGCGACCTCGCGGGTCGCGGCATCACGGTGAACGTCGTCCAGCCGGGACCGATCGACACCGAGGGCAACCCGGCCGACGGCGAGGCGGGCGACTACCTCGCCGGCTTCACCGCGTTCGGGCGGTTCGGGCACAGCTCCGACGTCGGCGAGCTGGTCTCGTGGATCGCCTCCGATGCCTCCGGGTACATGACCGGCTCGGCCGTCACGATCGACGGCGGCTGGACCGCCTGAGCGCCTCGCGGCCCGGTCACACCTCGGTGTGGCCGAGCCGCGGCTCCGGCAGGAAGGCGGCGATCGCCTCGGCGGCGGACTCCAGCTCCAGCACGATGAGCTCGTTCGCCCCCGCGCGCACGACGCCGCGGGGGACGAACAGCGTCTCCTGCGGCCCGCGGGTCCAGTAGCGGCCGAGGGGGAAGCCGTTGATCCAGGCCACGCCCTTGCCCCATCCCGTCGTGTCGAGGAAGAGGGGGCACGGCTCGTCGAGGTCGAAGGCGGCGCGCGCGAAGACCGGTCCGGCGAGCCGCTCCGGTGCGGCGGCCGATGCCGCGTGCTCCAGCGCATCCCGGACGGGCTCGATCGACGACAGCTCGAGGGGGAGGACGCTCCAGCGGCGCAGCTCCTCGCCGTTCAGCTGCACCGGGCCGATGAGTCCCTTCGGTTCGCCGATGCGGGGGCCGTAGTCGACGCGGCCCTGGTCTTCGACGAGCACGGTGAGCGTCCCGCGGCTGGGCGAGAGCGCGATGGCCGAGTCGTGGTGGTCGCGGGCGAGCACGCCGATGCGGCTGCCGTCGACCGAGACGTACGCGCGGTCGCGGATCTCGCCGAACTCCAGCACAGCGGGCTCTGTCGTGTCGATCTCGGTGCGATACAGGCCCAGGCCGCTGTAGTGGCCCAGCTCGTCGAACGTCGGCAGCGCGTCCGTGTGCGACCACGCGCCCAGCCGGTCGGCGACCGCCCACAGCGGGACGGCGGCGTCGAAGGGAACCGTGAACGCGGGCGCAGCCGCGGCGGCGACGGGCTCCAGGGCGGGCACCGGGGCGTACTGGGCGATCACATCGCGGAACGCCCAGAACTTCTCCGTCGGCTCGCCCGCCTCGTCGAGCGGGGCGTCGTAGTCGTAGCTGGTGACGATCGGCTGGTAGACGCCCTTGTCGTTGGCGCCGTTGGTGAAGCCGAAGTTGGTGCCGCCGTGGAACATGTACAGGTTGACGGATGCGCCGAGCGCGAGCAGCGCATCCAGATCGGCCGCCGACTCCGCAACAGACGTCGTGTGGTGGTGGCCGCCCCAGCTGTCGAACCAGCCGTCCCAGAACTCCGAGCACATCAGCGGGCCGGTCGGCTGGTGGCGGCGCAGCGTCGCGAGCCGCTCGCGCGAACGGGAGCCGAAGGACGCGGTCTTCAAGAGCTCCGGCAGGGAGCCGTTCTCGAGCATGTCGTCCTGCGGCTGGTCGACCGTGGTCAGCGGCACGGTGATGCCGGCGCCGCGGATGACCTCGACCAGCTGACGCAGGTAGTCCTTGTCGTCGCCGTACGCGCCGTACTCGTTCTCGACCTGCACGAGCAGCACCGGACCGCCCTCGGTCACCTGCAGCGGCCGGACGATGTCGAGCACGTTCCGCAGGTAGCCGGAGAGCGCGGCGACGAACCGCGGCTCCGACCGGCGGATGCCGACCTCCGGGTCCGTGAAGAGCCATGCGGGCAGACCGCCGTTGTCCCACTCGGCGCAGATGTACGGCCCGGGGCGGACGATCGCGTACATCCCCTCGTCGGCCACGGCCTGCAGGAATCGGGCCAGGTCGAGGCCGCCGTCCGCGCGCCACGCGCCGGGGCGCGGTTCGTGCGCGTTCCACGGCACGTAGGTCTCGATCGTGTTGAGCCCCATCAGGCGCGCCTTGTGGATGCGGTCCGCCCAGTCGTCCGGGTGCACGCGGAAGTAGTGCAGCGCTCCCGAGAGGATGCGGAACGGCTCGCCGTCGAGGACGAAGTCGTCGCCCGCGATCTCGAAGGTGGTCATGGTTCTCCTGAGGGGTGGGAAGGCCGTGGCCGGCCGCGGCGTGCGCGGCCGGCCACGGGGGATGCTGCTACTTGCCGGTGACCGTGAAGCCCTGCTGGTTGCCGTACTCCACCAGTGCCTTCTGCCAGGCCTGCAGGCCGGGGTTCAGGCTGGAGTTCGACGTGTAGGACTGCCCGACCGTGTCGCCGTAGATGCTGTTCGCGTAGACCTGGAACGGCAGGTACTGCCAGCCGGTCGACACGTTCTTGGCGCCGTCCACCAGCACCTCGTTGATCTTCTGGCCGCCGAAGTACTCGGGGGCCGAGGCGAGGAACTCGGAGGAGTTGAGGTCCTTCGTGGTCGACGGGAAGCCGCCGGACTCGAGGAAGACCTTGATGCTGTCCTCGTCGTTGTTCAGCCACTTCAGGAAGCCGGCCGCGAGCGCCTGGTTCTTGCTCTGCTTGAGCACGACCTGACCGCCGCCGCCGTTCTCGGCGTTCGCCGGGGTACCGTCGTAGGTCGGGATCGGGGCGACGCGCCACTGTCCGGCGCCGTCCTTCACCGACGACTCGAGCACGCCGGGCATCCATGCGCCGGTGATGAGCGTGGCGATGGAGCCGTTGCCGAGCGCCTTGAACCAGTCGTCGCTCCAGCCGGGGACGCTGGAGAGCAGCTTGCCCTCGACCAGCTTGTCCCAGGTGCCCGTCCACTTCTTCGTGCCGTCGTCCTGCAGGTTGATCGACACCTTGGTGCCGTCGACGCTGAACGGACGGCCGCCGGCCTGCCAGATCATCGAGGTGGTGAATCCGGAGTCGCCGGAGTCGCTGGTGATGTAGGCGTTGGGGTCGGCGGCGTGCAGCTTCTGGGCGGCCGCGACGTACTCGTCCCAGGTCTTCGGCACGGCGATGCCGTTCTTGTCGAAGACGGTCTTGTTGTAGAACATCGCCATGGGGCCGGAGTCCTGGGGGAGGCCGACCAGCTTGCCGTCGACGTTCACGGAACCCCAGGGGCCGGGGGTGTAGTCGCTCTTCAGCTTGTCGAATCCGTACTGCTTCAGGTCGACGAGGGAGTCGGAGAGGGCGAACTGGGGGATGGCGTAGTACTCGACCTGCGCGACATCGGGGGCACCCGATCCGGCCTTGATCGCGTTCTGCAGCTTCGTGTACTCGGTCGTGTTCGTGCCGGCGTTGACCAGCTTGACCTTGACCTTCGGGTACTCCTTCTCGAACGCGGCCACCTGGGCCTCCGCCGACGGGGTCCACGACCAGTACGTGATCGTCCCGCCCTGCTTGAGGGCTGCGTCGATGTCGGAGGCGCTTCCGCCGCCGGACGAGGTGCCGCCGGAGCAGGCGGCCAGCGAGGCGGCGGCGACGACGCCGACCACTGCGGCGGTGACGGCCCGGGCGATGCGCCGGGACGCGAGAGTGCTCTTCATGAGCTTCCTTTCACTTCTTCGTGGAATGAGATTGCGTGGATGGATGGGTTGGGTGGGGTTACTGCTTGACGCTTCCGGCGGCCAGGCCCGACTGCCAGTAGCGCTGGAGCACCAGGAACGCGGCCACGATCGGGACGATCGTGATGAGAGATCCGGTGATCACGAGGTTGAAGATCGGCTGGGCGCCGACCCCGGTCGCCTGCGCGCTCCACTGGCTGAGACCCACGGTGAGGGGGTACCAGGTGGGGTCGCTCAGCATGATGAGCGGCAGGAAGTAGTTGTTCCAGGTGGCGACGATCGCGAACAGCGCGACCGTGACGATGCCGGGGGCGAGGAGCCGGAGCGAGATGGTGAAGAAGGTGCGGAACTCGCCCGCCCCGTCCATCCGCGCCGCCTCCAGCAGCTCGGTCGGGATGGCCTCGCTCGCGTAGGTCCAGATGAGGTAGAAGCCGAACGGGCTGATGAGCGAGGGCAGGATCACCGCCCACGGGGTGTTGGTGAGCCCGGCCTGGCTGAACAGCAGGAAGGTCGGGACGGCCAGAGCGGTGCCCGGGACGGCGATCGCTCCGAGGACCACGGCGAACACGGCGCGCTTGCCGGGGAAGTTGTACTTGGCCATCCCGTAGCCGGCGACCGTGGCGAGCAGGGTGGCTCCGCCGGCGCCGACGACCACGTAGAGGAGGGTGTTGCCCAGCCACTGCACGAAGATGCCGCCGCGGTAGGTGAACGTGTCGGCGATGTTCTGGAAGAGGTTGAAGTCCTTGCCGAACCAAAGCCCGAACGACGAATAGAGGTCCGGCTGGGTCTTCGTCGCGTTGACGATCAGCCAGATGAGCGGGACGAACGAGTAGATGACGAAGAGCACCATCACGATCGTGAGCAGCGGCGACTTGCGGATGCGGCGGCCGGAGGAGGCGCCGGCCTGGATGCGCGCGGCGGCACGCGATGGCGCCTTGCGTGGGCGGCTGCTCCTGGTGTCGGTCAGCGTGGCCATCAGCGGGCCTCCTTCCTCGTGCCGCGCAGCTGGACCACGTAGGCGATGACGGCGGTGAGGACGCCCATCACGATCGCGACCGTCGCGGCGTAGTTGAACTGCTGGCCGGCGAACGAGAGGTTGTAGGCGTACATGTTCGGGGTGAAGTAGCTGCTGATCGCGTTGGGCGCCAGCTGCTTGAGCAGGTTCGGCTCGTTGAACAGCTGGAAGCTGCCGATGATCGAGAAGATCGTCGCGATCACGAGTGCGCCGCGGATGGCGGGCAGCTTGATGCTGAACACCGTGCGGAACGCTCCGGCGCCGTCGATCTCTGCCGCCTCGTAGAGCTCGGTCGGGATGACCCGCAGCGCCGCGTAGAAGATGAGCATGTTGTAGCCCATGAACTCCCAGGTGACGATGTTGCCGATGGAGGCGAGCACCCACTGCCCGCTGAGCGGCGCGAGTCCCGTGCCGAGGAGCTGGTTGATGCTCGCCGTGAGGCCGAACTGGTCGCCGTAGATGAAGCCCCAGATCAGGGCGGCCACCACGCCGGGGACGGCGTACGGCAGGAAGAGGGCGATCCGGAAGAAGCCGGCTCCGTGCAGCCGGGCGCTGTCGAGGGCGAGGGCTGCGACGAGCGAGAGGACCAGCATGATCGGCACCTGGACCACCAGGAACAGGGCGACCCGGCCGAGCGAGGCCCAGAACTTCTCGTCCTGGAACACGGCGACGTAGTTGCCGAGCCCGACGAAGGCGTTGCCGCCGATGAGCTGCTGCCGGAACAGGCTGAGGTAGATCGCGTAGACCACGGGCGCGATGATCATGGCCGCGAAGACGACCATGAAGGGGGCCACGAAGGCCCAGCCACGCCAGTCGCGGCGCGACCGGCGGCCGCGGCTGGGTGTGCCGGGCGCGGTGGCCCGCGTGAGGGACGTCGTTGTCATGTCTTCCCTTGGTGCGAGATCGGTGTGCCGATGTTTACGTCAACATCGTGGCGGCTACTCTAACATGTTCACGTCAACATGATGCAAGGTCGTGTTGAACCCCGAGAAGTGGAGACCATGGCAGAGTCGCTCGCCGCATCCCCGTCCGCCCGGTCGGCAGCACGCAAACGCGGTCCGTCGCTCGGCGATGTCGCGGCGCACGCCGGCGTCTCGACGCAGACCGTCTCACGGGTGGCGAACGGCCTCACCAACGTCGAGGAGTCGACGCGACAGCGCGTCCTCGCCTCGATGCAGGCGCTCGGCTACCGGCCGAATCGCGCGGCGCGGGCGCTCCGGTCCGGCCGCTTCCGCAACATCGGCGTCGTCATGTTCACCCTGTCGTCGTACGGCAACATGCGGACCCTGGATGCGATCGCCGTCTCGGCCGCGACCGCCGGCTACGCGATCACCGTCGTCCCGGTCGAGCGCCCGACCCAGCAGGAGGTGAGCGTCGCGCTCAGCCGGCTGCTGGAGCAGGCGGTCGACGGCATCATCGTCGTGATCGAGGCGCACATCGTCGACCGCGCCGACGTGGAGCTGCCGTCCGGGCTGTCGGTCGTGGTCATCGACTCGACCGAGCGCTCCGACTACCCGCAGGTCGACACCGACCAGGCCGAGGGCGCTCGCCAGGCCACCCAGCACCTGCTCGACCTCGGCCATCGGACGGTGTGGCACATCGCCGGACCGGGCGACTCGTATTCGGCCGCGCGCCGGGAGGAGTCGTGGCGGCGCACCCTGGAGGAGGCGGGCGCTCCCGTCCCGGAGGTCTTCCGCGGGGACTGGTCGACCGCGGCCGGCTACCGGCACGGTCAGGAGATCGCCGCGCGGCCCGAGATCACGGCCGTGTTCGCGGCCAACGACCAGATGGCGCTCGGCGTGCTCCGCGCGCTGCACGAGGCCGGCCGCCGCGTGCCGGAGGACGTCAGCGTCGTCGGATTCGACGACATGGCGGAGTCGGACTCCTTCTGGCCGCCGCTGACGACCATCCACCAGGAGTTCGAGGCCATCGGCCGCCGCGCGCTCGAACTGCTCATCGCCGAGATCGAGGCGCGTCCGGAGCCGGTGCGCTCCTCGGTGCTGCACACCCGTCTGGTCGTGCGCGCGAGCACGGCACCGCCGCCGGCCGGGCCGGCTGCCCCGGCAGCCGGCTAGTTCGGCTCTTCGTCCGTCTCGAGCGACTCGTCCGCATCCACGAAGTCGTCGTCGGTCTCGGTGGCCTCGGTGGCGGCGGCGGCCTCCGCCTCCGCCAGCTCCTCCGCGTCGTGCTCGTGCCTGTGCCTCGCCATGGTGTCCCCTCTCGACATCTGCATCATAGGAGTCCGCGGTGCGAGCGCATCCTCGACCGACGCCTCAGCGGAACATCATCTTCTCGTACAGGGTGCGTCCCGTGACGTGGTCCGTCAGGTCGTCGAGGGCGATGTCGAGCTCCAGGTCCGCGTTGAAGTCGTAGTACATCGGGTGGTCCCCGGCGTGGAGGGCCTTGGCGATCCCGTGGCGCGGGGTGTGCATGTCGATCGACTCGATCAGAACCGGATTCGTCGCGGTCATCGTGATGGTCCCGCGCTCCGACGCCCACGTCCACTCCATGCGCGTCGGATACGTCTGGTGGCCGGGGCCGTCGACGTCTCCGCTGGTGGCGAGCCGCAGGGGCAGCAGGTCGTCCGTGATGACGCGGTCGGCGGTGGCGAGGTAGAAGGTGGGGATGTTGATCTCCCCGAGACCGAAGAGGCCCTTCGTGGTCATGCGCACGTAGACCACCGTGTAGTCGCCGACGTGGGCGCGGCCCCAGTACCAGTGGTCGAGGAACGACCCCATGAGGTGGTTGCCCCAGTTGTGGTCGTGGTAGGCGCTGCCCGTGAGCGTGGAGCGCGCGCCATCCTGCACGATCGTCGCCGACACCGTGCCGTACGGCACCGGAACGACCCACGCCAGGAAGTGCGTGCGGGCGGAGTCGAAGTAGTTGATCCCGGCACCCGGACGCCAGGACGGCGCGGCGCGGTCGATCGTCACGTCGGCGGTGATGCCCTCCGCCTCGATGTGGATGTCGTAGCGGTCGAGGTCGCCGCTGACCGTGTTCGGACCGATCCGCACATCGCAGCGATCCGGGGAGGCGCTGAACTCGGCCGCGGGGTAGTGCGGCTCGAGGTGCAGCCGGGTGCCGTCGCTGAGCTGCCGGATGATGAGCACGCTCGGATCGAGGGGACCGGACGGGTCGGTGTGCGGCTTGTTCGAGAACGTGACGACGAGCGTCGAGCCGTCGTCGAACTGGCAGTCGAAGTACCACCACTCGAACGTGCTGTCGGCGGTTGCGGCGGCCCGGTAGCCGTCCTCCCAGCCTTCGACGACCGGACCGAGGCCGAGGGCGGCCATGCCCTCTGCCTGACTGGCGGCCATCTTCTCGCGGACTTCGGGGGTGTCGGGGATGTCGTGCGTCGTCATGCAGCCAGGCTGGCGGACCGCGCTCGGCCGGGCAATAACCGCATGCGGGGGGCGCGAATGGGCGGCCCGAGCCGTTCCATGCCTGTGCGCGAAGCGAGTCCACTCGCAACGAATCTCCGCCACAAGCGCTCTGCACCTCTGTCACACCTGCGCGTTCGCCGAGCGCGCAGCGCTTCAACGCCGCCGGATTCCGCGTCTGGAGGCAAAGCAAAAGCCCCGCTGTTTCGGCGTTTTGCCTGTTCAGCGGGGCTTTCGTCACTGTCTCAACCAGTGTGCGCCACGAGGTGTCTGGGTTCACGACATAGGTCTCAGTTGATAGGTCCCTGGTGAGTCGGGACATGCGTCACAGTCGGTGGCATGTCGAAGGCTCGGGTCGCCGTGATGAAGATCGTGTCCAAGCAGCTGACCGTGACGGCGGCAGCAGCCGAGTACGGGTTCTCCCGCCGGCACCTGCACCGCCTCCTGGCCCGTTACCGTGACGGCGGTCTGGACGCGGTCGAGCCCCGCTCCCGAGCCCCGCACACCAGCCCGCAGCGAACCACGGACGAAGTCCGGGAACGGATCCTGCAATTGCGAGCTGAACTGAGCGGAAACGGGTTGGATGCCGGCCCGGTCACCATCGCCTGGCACCTGGAACAGGAGAACCTGCAGGCTCCATCGACCTCGACGATCCGCCGCATCCTCCACACCGCCGGACTGATCGTCCCGGAACCCCGGAAACGGCCCCGCTCCTCCTACCTCCGCTTTGAAGCCGAGCAACCGAACGAGACCTGGCAGTCCGACTTCACCCACTGGCGCCTGGCCGACGGCACCGATATCGAGATCCTGAACTGGCTGGATGACCACTCCCGCTACCTGCTGGCCTGCACCGCCCACCGGCCGGTCACCGGCGATGACGTGGTCGCCACCTTCCTGACCGCGACCGAACAGCACGGCATCCCCGCCTCCACCCTCACCGACAACGGACGCGTCTACACCGCCCGATTCGGCGGCGGCCGCAACGCCTTCGAATACCTGCTCCCCCTCCTCGGCGTCACCCAGAAGAACGGCTCACCAAACCACCCGCAAACCCAAGGCAAGATCGAACGCTTCCACCAAACCTCAAACGCTGGCTCAGCGCACACCCCGCCGCCCGCACCCTGACCGAGCTCCAGACCCAGCTCGATGCGTTCCGGGAGCACTACAACCAACACCGCCCCCACCGCGCCCTGAACCGGTCAACACCCGGACAGGCCTACCGCGCCACCCCGAAAGCTCTTCCCGCCGAGACCCGCACCCCCGGCCACTACCGCATCCGCTACGACCTCGTCGGCACCAACGGCAAAGTCAGCCTCCGCAGAGCCGGCCGCATGCACCACCTCGGCATCGGCTACCAACACCGCGGCACCCGCATCCTCGCCCTCGCCGACGACAACACCGTCACCGTCATCGCCCTCCACACCGGCGAGGTCCTCTCCACCCACCTCATCGACCCCGCCCGCAGCTACTGGCGCAACAACGAAAAAGCCCCCGGCCGATGGCCGAGGGCTACTTCACGTGAGACCTAACTCGCGACTCAGGTGAGACCTATGTCGCGACTCAAGACAGTGTGCGCCACGAGGGATTCGAACCCCCAACCTTCTGATCCGTAGTCAGATGCTCTATCCGTTGAGCTAGTGGCGCATGACCCGCACGCGGACCGGATACGAGCTTACATGACGGCATCCAAGACCGCCAATTGGCGGCGCAGGGCGACCTGCCGGTACGACGTCTCGATCAGTTCGGAGGTCTCGGACCAGTCCTGCGCGTCGCGGTCGAGGTCGATGGCCAGCCAGCCGCTCGGCCCCCAGTATTTCGGGACGAACACCCGCGGGTCCTCGCGCCAGGCCGGCGCCTCCACCGGATCGGGCTTGAACACCAGGGTGTCCGGACGGTCCATCGACGCGCCGAGCACGGCGAACGCGCGGCCCTTCTCCCCGGCCTTCCACGACGGCCGGCCGTGGTTCAGCGTCTCGACCGCCTCGGGAAGCCGCAGGCTCAGCGCACGAATGCGCTCCACGAGCACATCGCCATCGTCGAAGAGCAGGGGATGCTCCATCACCCGGCCCCTCCGCTCACCGGAACACCTCGTCCAGGAAGCAGACGAGCTCCCGCCAGCTCCGCGCATCCGCGAGCGGGCGGTAGCGGTCGGTGCCCGGGATGGTGAACGCGTGGGGCGCCCCGGAGTACGTTGTCACCTGCCAGTCGACGTGCGGCGCGCCGCGCAGCTCCTGCTGGAACGCGACCACCGCCTCGTCGGGCACGACCGGGTCGTCTCCGCCGGTCAGCACCAGCAGGGATGCGGCGATCTGTGCCGCATCGGACGGGTCGTGCGCGATCAGGCCGCCGTGGAACGAGACGACCCCGCGGGCCGGGGCCCCGGTGCGCGCGAACTCCAGCGCCGCCGTCCCGCCGAAGCAGTAGCCGATCACGGCCAGGCGCGCGGGGTCGACAGCCGGATGCTGCTGCAGCCAGCCGAAGCCGGCGGCGACCCGTGCGCGGAGGAGCGCCAGGTCGTTGTAGTACTTCCCGGCCTCCGCGGGGGCCGCGTCTCCCGCGGGACGCACGCCGGCCCCGTAGAGGTCGGCGGCGAAGGCCACATACCCGGACCGCGCCAGCATCTGGGCGCGCATCCGCACGTTGTCGCCGACCCCGTGCCAGTCGTGCAGCACCAGCACCGCCGGGCGCCGCTCGTCCGCCTGGACATCGCGCGCGAGGTAGCCCTCGAGGGGAGTCCCCTCATGGTCGTACGCCACCGTCTCGGCCTCGATGACCGAGTGCTCGCCGATCGGGACCTGCTCGAGCAGTGTCTGGAAGGCGGGGGCGAGAGCGGGCGACGGTGTGTCGTTCGTCACAGGGCGGCTCCTGGGTCGTCACGTCACGCGGACGGCAGGCGCCGTCGGCGGCCGGGTCTGCTGTGAAGTGGTCGCGGGATGCGCGCGGGAGCCTTCGGTGCGGGTCGGGTTCCCACAGGTTCACACTACCGCGGGTTCCCCCGGGGCACGACGGACGTACGATGGGCCACATGGCCACGGAGTTCAGCGATCAGACGGATGCGAGCCGCTACGCGATGCACGTCGACGGCGAGCTGGTCGGCGTGCTCGACTACCGCATCCTCGGCGACTCCATCTCGCTGACGCGGGCCTTCACCGTGCCGCACCACCGCGGAAAGGGGTACGCGGCCCAGCTCGTCGAGTACGCGGTCGGCGAGATCGAGAAGGGCGGCACGCTACGGATCGTGCCGATGTGCTGGTACGTGGCCGACTGGTTCGAGGCGCACCCGGACCGCGCTGCGCTGCTGCAGCGCCGAGCGGGCTGACGCCCCGATGACCGGGGAGGGCTCGGCAGATCCCTCGCGTCTCGTCGCGCGGGTGTCGCGGTTCGGCGATCCCACGGCCATGGTGCTCGCGCGGGAGCCCGTGCGGCCCCCGCGGGGCAACGAGGTCGTCGTGCGGGTGACGCACGCCTCCCTGGGGGCGACGGATGTGCTGGCCCGCCGCGGCGGGTACGTGCTGCAGCCGGCTCCCGGCTTCATCACCGGGTACGACTTCGTCGGCGAACTCGTCACCGAATCGGCCGTGTCGGTCGCCCTCGGGCTGCGCGTCGGCTCCCGGGTGGTCGCCGCGCTTCCCCGGATGGGCGCCCACGCGACGTTCGTGACGGTTGCTCCGACGCTGCTCGTCGCGCTTCCCCCGACCCTCGATCCGGCTGCAGCCGCGGTGCTGCCGCTCGACGGGGTGACCGCCGCCCACGCTCTCGACCTCGCCGGCCCGGGCCGCAGCATCCTGGTGCAGGGCGCGTCCGGAGCGGTCGGCATGCTCGCCGCCCAGCTGGCCCTGCGCTCCGGCCGGACCGTCGTGGGCACGGCGTCCGCGCGCAGCGCCGACGCGATCGGCGATCTCGGCATCCCCCTGATCGACTACTCCGCTCCCGACTGGCCCGCCCGCGTCCGGGAGGCGGCGGAGGGACCGGTGGATGCGGCGATCGACCACACCGGCTCGCCGCGGGTCCGCGAGACGCTGGCAACGGACGGGATGCTGGTCCGCACGGCCTTCGCCGGGCGCTCGGGTCACGAACGCGCCGACGCCGTCCGCGGGTTCGCGCGCGCGGCGCGCAACCGGTCGGAGCGGATCTGCAGCGCGCCGCTGTTCATCGCGACCCGTCGCATGGCCTACCGACGCCTGCTCGCGTCGCTCCTCGCCGACGTGGCGGACGGCGGCCTGCGCACGGCGGAGCCGACCCTGTTCCCGCTCGCGGAGGTCTGGGAGGCGCAGCGTGCCGCCGAGTCCGCGCCGCCGGGGCGCAAGGTCGTCCTCACGATGGTCTGACCCGCGTCAGAAGGCGAACATCTGCCCCAGCACGACCACGGCGATGATGAAGAGGACGACGATCCCGCCGATGGTGACGACCGCCCTGGCGGACAGGCGCGCGATCCCGAACCCGACGAGGAACGGCAGAGCCAGGCAGCCGAGAGCGAGCACCCACCAGAAGGCCGCGTAGCCCGACGCCGATGCCGACTCCAGGCGCCCGCCGAACAGCTTCTGCGTCGTGGGATGTGTCGCGAACGCGATGCAGGCCGACAGCGGATACGCGATCAGCACCGCGGTGATGAGTCCGGCGAACGCCCCCCAGAGTCCCCGTTTGTCACCCAGCTGGAGCGTCTCCTCGTGGTGCGGCCCTTGGCGGCTCTTCGTGCTCATGGCGCACAGCATAGCCAGCGGCCGGGCCGCCGGGAACGCAGCAGGCCGGCGCCCGCCCGTCGTCAGAAGTCGTCGTCGGAGCCGATGACGACCGGTACGCACTCGGAGAAGCGGTACCGGATCAGCTCCGGCCAGAGCGTCGCATCGCAGAGGTCGAACACATCCATCACGGCGGCGCCCCCGATGTGCGAGGGCAGATGCAGCTCGAAGGGCGGCTCGCTCGTGCGCTCGAACTCGATCTCGAAGGCGACATCGTCGCGCTCCAGCACGGCGAGCACGGTCTCCATGGTGGCCTCCTTCGACGGATGGATCGTGTGCTCCCACCGTTACGCCCGGTCGCCGCCGTGGCAAGCCCCGACATGAAGCGGATGCGGGGAACCGCTGGCAGCATCTTTTCTGGCACTCCGTGTCATAATCAGCTCACACTCCGACGAGGAAGGGACGACGATGACCGAATCGAAGCCGCTGACGGCGCACAGCACCATCGGCGAATGGCTGGATCACCCGGAGGGCGCTCCGCTCATCCAGGGGCTCCTCGCTCAGGCGGGAGTCGGCGAGGAGATGCTCGCGCCGGTGCGCGGCCTGCCGCTCCAGCAGTTGGTGGCGCTCAGCCAGGGCCAGCTGCCGCAGTCCGTCGTCGACGATCTGGTGCTGCAGGCCAACGGCGGCATCATGCCGGAGGACGTGGAGACCGGTTGGGTCGAGAAGGTCACCCCCGGCCGCTTCGACGGCCGCACGGTGATCGTCACCGGCGCAGCGTCGGGCATCGGGCGGGCGACCGCCTCCCGCATCGCCAGGGAAGGCGGACGGGTGATCGCGGTCGACATCTCCGCGGAGCGTCTGGACGACCTCGCCGCCGGATTCCCCGCCGGCACAGTGACCACCGTGGTCGGCGACATCACGAAGCAGGACGACATCGACGCCATCGTCGCCGCCGCCGGCGACCGCATCGACGCGCTGGCCAACATCGCCGGGGTCAACGACGACTTCTCGCCGGCGCACGAGACCTCCGACGCCGTGTGGGAGCGCACCATCGGCATCAACCTGACCGGCGGGTTCAAGCTGACCCGCGCCGTGCTCCCCGCGATGCTGCGGGCCGGGGCCGGCTCGATCGTGAACGTGGCCTCGGAGGCCGGTCTCCGCGGCAACGCCTCCGGCACCGCATACACCGTCTCCAAGCACGGCGTCGTCGGCCTCACCCGCAGCACCGCGTTCATGTACGGCCCGCAGGGCATCCGCGTCAACGCCGTGGCTCCGGGGGGAGTGGCCACCGGTATCCCGATGCCCGCGCACCCGTCGGAGTCCGGGACCGCCCGGCTCACCCCGTTCCAGCAGCAGATCCCGACCATCGCGACGGCCGAGCAGCTGGCGGCGTCGATCACGTTCCTGCTCAGCGACGACGGCGTCAACATCAACGGCGCCGTGCTGCCGAGCGACGGCGGGTGGTCGGTTCAGTAGCAGGCATCCCGGGTACACCCGGTGACCGCGACCGGATACCGTTTCTGCTGTGTCGCGCATTCAGGAAGTCGCCCGGGAGTCCTTCGGCTGGAGCCGGCTGCGCCCGCGCTTGGCGGAGGCCATGGAGGTGCTCCTCGACGGGGGCGATGTGCTCGCCGTGATGCCGACCGGTTACGGGAAGTCGTCGCTGTATCAGGTGACCGGCACCATCCTCGACGGCGTGACGATCGTCGTGTCTCCGCTGATCTCCCTGCAGGAGGATCAGGTGCGTTCGCTCAGCGAGGCGACGGGGGTTCCGCGCGCGGTCGCCATCAACTCCTCCGCCGGGCAGCGTGAGCGCGAGCGCGACTGGGATGCGCTGACGTCGGGGGAGGCTGGCTTCGCCTTCCTCGCTCCCGAGCAGCTCGCGAACCCGGAGGTGCGGGAGCGGCTCCGCGGCATCGACGTCTCGCTGTTCGCGGTGGACGAGGCGCACTGCGTGTCCTCCTGGGGTCACGACTTCCGGCCCGACTACCTGCTGCTCGGCGGCGTCATCGACGAGCTGGGGCATCCACCTGTCGTCGCGATGACCGCGACGGGAGCACCGCCCGTGCGCACGGAGATCGGCGAACGGCTCGGCCTCCGCCGCCCTCGGTTGTTCGCGACCGGCTTCGACCGGCCGAACCTCCGGCTGGAGGTCGTGCGCCACGAGGAGGATGCGGCGAAGCGCGCGGCCGTCGTCGCGCAGGCGCGCCGGTCGGAGGGCGCCGGACTGGTCTACGTCTCGACCCGCAAGGACGCCGAGCTGTACGCCGAAGAGCTCCTGGAGGCCGGCATTCCGGCAGCGGCATATCACGCGGGCCTGCGTCGCGCCGAGCGTGAGGACGTCTACGAGCGCTTCATGGACGGCCGCGCCCGCGTGGTCACCGCGACCAGCGCCTTCGGCATGGGCATCGACAAGCACGACGTGCGCTCGGTCGTGCACGCCTCGGTGACCGACTCCCTCGACAGCTACTACCAGGAGGCGGGACGCGCCGGGCGCGACGGCCGGCCGGCGCTGGTCACCCTCCACTACCGCCCGGAGGACTTCGCCCTCACCCGGTTCTTCTCCGGCGGCGGCCCGGACGCCGACGAGCTCGCGCGCGTCTTCGGGGCCATCGCCCTCGAACCGGGCATGACCCGGGTCGAGCTCGCGGAACGCGTCGACATCAGCGTGCGGTCCCTCGGCCGCCTGCTGGGGCTGCTGCGGGATGCCGGCGTGCTCTCCGGGAGCGACGACGACCTGCGCGCGGAACGCCTCGACCCCGGCGCGGCCGCAGCGAAGGCGGTCGCCGAAGCCGCATCCCGGCAGCGCATCGAGCACTCCAGGGCGCAGCTCATGCAGGAATATGCCGAGACCGGAATGTGCCGTAGGCAGTTCCTCCTCGGCTACTTCGGCGAGGAGCTGCCCGAGCCGTGCGGCAACTGCGACACCTGCTCGTCCGGCAGTGCACAGCGCTGGGCGGAGGAGCACGACGCGAGCCGCGAGGAGGCGTTCCCGCTGGCCGCGCGGGTGCGGCACGAGACGTGGGGCCCTGGCGTCGTGATGCACACCGACGCAGACCGCCTCACGGTGTTCTTCGACGAGGAGGGCTACAAGGTCCTGTCGCTCTCGGCCGTCACGGACGGCGGACTGCTCGAGGTTCTCGGCCCCACGGCCTGAGCCTCCGCCTCGGCGCCGCGGAATTCCGCGCACCACGTCACGATCGCGCTGACGGATCGTCCTCTTCTATGTGACCTTCGATCGCTCTCCTCTGCCGGCGATGCTGTGTGCGTCCGCGGTCCTCGCCCTCCTGACCGGGCTCGGGGCCCCGGCAGCGGCATCCGCCGCTCCGGCGCACGAGCCCTGCTCTGCGCAGAGCGACGTCTCGTCGTGCGACGCTGACGGCGACACGGTGCCCGACACCGTCGAGCGCGTGGTCGCCGGTACTGCCACGGGTGCCACCGGCCGTGAGGACGCCGATCGCGACGGCGTGCCCGACTGGACCGAGGTGATGGCCTGCGGCACGGCCCGCTGCGCATCCCCGACCAAAGACAGCGTCGGCGACGGGATCCCCGACTACGCGCGGGTGCTCACCTGCGGTTCGGTGCGGTGCTTCACGGACAACGCCGACACCAACGGCAACGGCGTCCCGCGCTGGGCGAGCGTGGTCATCTGCGGGACGACGGGGTGCGCGACCGGTCACGAGGACTACGACGCAGACGGCGTCTCCGATGCGATCCAGCTCGCGGCCTGCGTGAAGCCACGGGGAGACCTCGCCTCGACGGGCCAGACCATCGCGATCTGGCTGATCATCGCGCTGGCGGTCGGGCTCATCCTGACGGGTGTGCTCCTCGCGCGGAAGCGCGCACTGTTCGCCGCCGCCGTCCGCTCCGGCGGGATGGCGTGATGCGCTGGGTGCGACCCCTGTTCCAGTGGGGAACGCGGGGAACCATCGGAGCCGTCGCTGCCGCCGTATTGACGCTGTCCGGAACCGTGACCCCTGCAGAGGCCTCCCCGGCGGAGAAGGCGCGGCGGATCGCTGCAGCCACCCTCTCCGAGGTCCGTGCCGCTTCATCCGAGCAGGCCGCCCGGGTCAAGAACGAGACCGAGCCGCCGCCACCGCAGGCGCAGGGCACCATCCGGCCCGAAACCGAATCGAGGGTGGCCGCGAAGGATCTCGGCGCCTCCGTCACGTTTTCGGGCAGGGACATCGAGTCGGCTCTCACGGTCCGCCTCGGCGCGGCGCCGGCGAACGCGCTTCGCGCGGCCACAGCCGAGGCGCCCGAACGCGGTGCGCCGGTGTCGGACCCGGTCGAGATCACGGCCACCGACGACCACGGCGATCAGGTGACCCAGTTCCCGGCCAAGCCCGTCAAGAAGCGGGGAGGAGGGGAGGACGGCCCGGTCGTCTCCGACGTCATCCCCGGTGTCTCCCTCGAATTGAAGCCCGATCTCGCGGCCGTCAGAGACAAGGATCTCGATCCCGCGACCCTGCAGATCTACACGCGGGAGGGCGCGGGCGAGCCGTGGACCGCGCTGCCGTCGTACTACGACACGAAGGCCGGCGTCGTGAAGGGGGTCTCGACGCACCTGTCCCAGTTCGTCGTCATCGGCATCCCGTTCCCGGTCCCGGACGGCCCCGTCATCGTGCTCGATCCGGACAACGACGAAGGGCACGCGTCGACTCCTGCACCACCGGTCACCGAGCTCGCCTACAACATCCAGCTCGCCCAGCAGGTAGCGACGCTGCTGGAGCAGGACTGCCAGGCCACCGTGAGGATCACGCGCCAAGACCCGAAGGCGCCCTTCGTCCCGCGCGGGGTCCGGGCGGGGATCGCGGCCGCGGCGAACCCCGCCGCGACGATCGGCATCGGCTTCAACACGAACCAGGGAACCGCGTGGGGATCGCCCGCCGACGGCGGCTCGCAGGTGTACTCCCGCGGTGGGGCGGCCGACAACGCGCTCTCGGCGGCGCTGGTCGGCGTCCTTCCCACGTACACGACGCGGCCCGCCAAGCAGCTTCCGAACAACGGCAACTTCCCGGGCGACGAGTTCGCGGCGCTGCCGAACGCAGTGACGCACGTGGAGCCGTTGTTCCTCGACCACAACTACGACCGTCCGATCATCGACAACGGCATGGCTCATATCGCGGACGGCGTGCTGACCGGTCTCGGCGTCTACCTGGAGTCGCAGGGCTTCGACTGCACAGACCCGGTGGCCGGAGGCTGGCCGTCCCCGCCGTCTGCGGCCGAGATCGCCCGGTGGCGCCAGCTCGGTCACCAGAACCATCAGACGTATGGCGGTGAACCCTTCTCGTTCTCCACGGGCAACCTCATCGAGGACGAGAAGCTGTTCTCGCTCCCCGGGCCCGGGGGATCGAGCACCGACATGACGCTCACCTACAACTCGCAGGACGGCCGGCTGTCCCGTGTGGGCGCCGGCTGGTCGTTCGAGTGGGGAGCGCGCGCCCAGCGGTTCATCGACGGGTCGGTGATGGTCGTCCGGGGCGACGGGGCCTCCTTCGTGTTCACAGCGGACGGCCACGGCGGGTACACGCCCGCCGACCGAGGGGTACATCAGACGCTGGCAGAACGGCCCGGTGGAAGGCTCGAGCTGAGCGACGTCTCTGGGGAGACCTGGGTCTTCGACGCCTCCAACATCGACGGCATCGGCAACCTCATCTCGTACACGGACACGAAGGGTCACGCGACGACGCTCGCGTACGGACCCCCGGCCGACCGGAGGACGTCGCAGTTCCATCCCCTCGCATCCATCACGGATGCGGCCGGGCAGGTCATCGCTGTCGACTCGGATGCGCTGGGTCGCGTCACCGGGTTCACCCGCCCGGGCGGCGACCGATGGGGCCTCGCCTACGACGGCGCCGGCAACCTCACGACGATCACGCTGCCCGACGGTCGGACGCATGCCTTCACGTACGACGGGGCGCATCAGCTGCTGAGTGCGACCGACGCCACGGGCGCCGTGTACCTGAAGAACGAGTACGACGGTCAGGGCCGCGTCGTCAAGCAGTGGGATGTGCAGGGCAACCTCCGCACTCTCGATTACTCCACGCCGGGTCAGACGACATACACGGACAACCTCGGTCGCGTCTCGGTGTACTTCTACGATGAGCGATCGCGGATCACCAAGGTGCGGCATCCCGACGGCACCACGGCGTCCTTCCGGTTCGATGCGGACGACAACGTCACCTCGTCGACGGACGAGAACGGCGCTCGCACGGCCTACTCC
The DNA here is from genome assembly GCF_013408745.1 of Leifsonia soli. Lineage (NCBI taxonomy): Bacteria > Bacillati > Actinomycetota > Actinomycetes > Micrococcales > Microbacteriaceae > Leifsonia > Leifsonia soli. The sequence goes on from NZ_JACCBJ010000001.1 coordinate 3,298,589, forward strand.
TACGATCTGTCCGGCAATCTGATCTCCGAGACGGCACCGGACGGTGTCGTCACCCGGTACACCTACACCCCGGCCGGCCAGGTCGCCACGAAGACCGACACCGGAGGTCCCAGTGGGTCCCCTCGAACCTGGACATACGACTACGACGCCGCAGCACGGGTGACCGCCGTGCACCAGCCGGACGGCACGGTCGTGCACCACGCGTACGACGCCGCCGGCAATCTGGTCTCCTCGAAGCAGCCGTCGGGTGCCACCACCACCTACGCCTACGACGCCGCGGGCCGGCTCGCCTCGCGGACCGATCCGGCAGGACGTGTCTCCCGGTACACCTACGATGCCGCGGGACGTGTGGTTTCGCACGTCGACCCGGGCGGTCACGCCACGCGCTACAGCTGGGATTCGGGCGATCGGGTCGTCACCGCGACCGACGCCGCCGGCAACGCATTCCTATTCGGGTGGGAGCCGAACGATCACCTCGCCTCCGTGACCGACCCCACCGGCGCGGTGACGAGATACGCGTGGGACGCGATGTTCCACCTGACCGAGTCGACGAGCCCGTCCGGAGGCGTCACCACCTACGGCTACACGGCCGAGGACGCCCTGTCGAAGCGTTCCGACCCGCTCGGCGGCACCACATCGTTCATCAGCGACGCGCGCGATCGGACGGTGAAGACCGTCGACCCGAATGGAGGCACCTGGAGCTACGCCTACGACGGTGTGGGAAATCTGACCTCCGTCGTCTCCCCGGAGGGCGGGACGACGTCGTACGCCTACGACACCCGAGGCAACCTGACGATGGAGACGAACCCCGCCGGCGGAGAGACCCGGTACAGCTACGACAGCGTCGGGCGGCTCGTCAAGGAGACCGATCCGGATGGTGTGGCCACCTCCTATGCGTACGACGTGATGGATCGCGTCGCGAGGATCACGGACGGCCGTGGCGAGCACACCGACCTCTCCTACGACCCGGATGGGAACCTGACCTCGGTCACCGATCGCGGCGGAACGGTGACCGCCTATCGCTTCGACGCCTCCGGCCAGGTGGTCTCGCGGACGAGCCCCCTCGGCGAGGTGACCACCTTCGGGTACGACGCGGACGGCAATGTCACCTCGGTCACCGATGCGGCGGGGCGGACAACGACCTACTCCTATGACGCACTCGAGCGACTCGCTTCGGTGACGGACGCGGAGGGAAGCGCCACCCAGTACGCCTACGACCCGAACGGCCGCACCACCTCGGTCATCGACCCGAACGGCAACGTGACCGCCTTCGCCTACGACGCCGACGGGAACCAGGTGAGCACGACAGACCCGGTCGGAGGGGTGACCCGGTACGGATGGGACGCCGCCGGCAACCAGACCTCCCTCACCGACGCGCGCGGCCATCGCACCCTCTACGGCTACGACCCGGCGGGACAGCTCACCGCTGTCACGGAAGGCTACAAGCCGGGAGCGAAGGCGACTCCCGACGTGAACGTCGTGTCCACGTACGCCTACGACCGCGACGGCAACCTCTCCGCGATCACCGATCCGAACGGGCACACCACCCGATACACCTCGGATACAGCGGGCCGGACGACGTCCGAGACGAATCCCGTCGGGAACACCACGAGCTGGATGTACACGGCGGCGGGCAGACTCGCGAAGACCACCGCAGGCACCGGGGCGACCACCGCTCTGACCTATGACAGGCGAGGCGACCTGGTGCGGCGGGATCAGGCGGGCTCGGTGGCGACGTATGAGTACGACGCCGAGGAGCGGTTGATCGCCATGACCGATCCGACCGGTGTCTCCGGCTGGATCTACGACAAGGCCGGGCGTGTCACCACCCAGATCGACCAGTCCGGTGGGCGGCTTGCCAGCGCGCATGACAAGGCGGGCCGGCTCGCGTCCATGACGCTGCCGACCGGGCAGAATCTGACGTACACGTACGACCGGGCGGGCCGCACCACGTCCCAGTCCTCGCCGTGGGGATCGCTCGCCTACGCGTGGGATCCCGCGGGCAATCTGACCGAACTGCGACGTTCCACAGGCATCACCACGACCTACGGATACGACGGAGCGAACCGCGTCACGGATGTTCGGCATGCCACGCCCGCAGCGGCAGAAGGCGCCGCGCCGACGCCGTCACCCACGCCGGCCTCGTACGCGTCGGGCGACGCCGCGGCCGCGCAGTGCACCACGGTCGCCGGCTATCTCACCGCCCGCACCGCACCGGCCGCAGGCGAGAGCAGCGTGTGCACCCATGCGAACACGTATCTGAAGAGTCGGACTCTGCCGGAGGCCTCCCTGCCGGTGCCGGAGGGCGGTTCTCTCGCCTACCACTACGGCTACGACGTCGATGGCAACGTCACCGAGGCGACGCAGACGATCGCGGGTCCGTCGCCCGAGGGTGACCCGGGGGCGGGTACGCCGGTGCCGTCACCGGCCCCCACCGTCCCTCCGGTGTCCGCGCCGTCACCGAAGGTGGCGTCGGTCGCGTACGGGTACGACCGTCTCGACCGCCTTGCCACGTCGAAGGCATCGTCGGGCGAGCAGAACTCGTACGGTTACGATGCCGCAGGCAACCGGACGGCCTGGTCGCGATCGGGGGCGAAGGATGGCGACTTCACTCAGTCGGCCACGTTCAACGACGCCAACCAGCTGACGCAGTCCACGACCACCGGCTCCGGTCGCGGTGTCTCCGCCGGTGTCGCCTCGTATTCGTACGACGGCGCAGGTAACCGGGTGTCGCAGTCGGTGGCAGGAGTCGGGACCTCGTTCGCGTTCAACGCGGCTGGTCAGACCAGCGCCGTGACGCGTGAGGGCCGGTCGACGTCGTACGCGTACGACGGTCTGGGCCGGCAGGCGGCGGTGACCGACCAGACGAAGTACGGCACCTCGATGACGCGGAACACATTCGACGGTGCCGACGTGGTGCAGTCGAGCGTGTCGGGGCAGGGGACCACCACGCTGGTTCGCGATGCTGCGGGCGCGTTGGCCGAGCACGTGACGTCGACAGGCGTGGCGACGTGGGATCTGCTGGACGGTCTGGGTTCGACGGTCGCGGGTGCGAAGGCGGGTGCGGTGACCGAGCTGTCGTCCTACGACGACTGGGGTGGCCAGCGCTTCGAGTCCGGCGGTTGGTCGTCTCCGGAGTCGTACACGGGTCACGCGCAGGACGTGACGCAGGGGCAGGTGCACACCTTCGCCCGCAGCTACGACCCGGCGACGGGCACGTGGACGACCCCGGACAGCTGGCGCGGCCTGCTGACCCAGCCCGAATCTCTCGCCCGCTACCGGTACGCGTGGAGCAACCCGACGACGTTCCTCGACCCGGACGGCCACAAGTGCGCGCCGCGCACGGGTGCCAGCGACGCGCTCCCTCTCGGGTGCGGCGCACCCCCGCACAAGGCATACCAGGACGTGAAGATGCCGCCCGCGCCGCCCCCCTACGCCCCCGCGAAGAAGGACCCGAAAACCCCGGCGGCTACCGATCCCAAATCGAAGAGCGAAACGCAGAAGCGCCATGCCGAACGCGATCGCTGGGTGATCGTCGCGGATGTACTCACAATCGTGGGTGGTGTGTTTGGGTTCGCGTCGCTGATCCCAGGACCGCAGCAGCCTGTCCTTGCTGCGCTGGCGGCAGTGTCTTCGCTTGCGGGTACAGTCATTTCTTGCATTTTGGGCGGCGACCAACTCGCATCATGCGTCATCGGGGTTATCTTGTCGGCCATTCCATTCGTCGGGGCAAGTGCAAAGGCTTCTTTCCGCGGGATCATCAAGGATGCCGTCGATGGTGCCGTACAGGCTGTCGGCCGCATGGGTGATGGACTGGGGGCGGTGACCGGTACCGGTGACCTGGTGAAGAGAGCGCGATAGATGACTGAGAAGCGGATTCCAGTGCTCATGCGAGGCCCGTCCGCCCGAACTCTGTTCAAGATCGCTCGGCTAGGAAATGCGGGCTATCTTGTCTGCCTGGCAGCTGCACTAGTCGTGGTGTTGATAGGTCGCAGTGATTCATCGATGGCTCAGGCGCTGTCGGTTCTTCTGATCGGCTTCGCGATTGATCTCGCTCTGTGGGTTGCTTTCGCCTCGGCAATAGCGCTGGAGGTGCGTCACGGCTACACCACCCTGGATGGCCGCTTTCGCCACCTTCCTCAGCTCGAATCCGGCACCGGAACGATTCTCCGCGCGGCAGGGGAACCGTACGCCGAGCCAGATGAGCGGAATTGGAGGCAGTGACTATGAATCCTTGGGTGGTCATAGCGGCGGTAGTGCTGATCGCCGCGCTTTGGTGGGCGGTCAAGGCCACCATCTGGCGGCATGACATTCGGCAAAGGATCAGTTCGATTCGTCGGTCGAACCCAGCGGCGCTGATCACATCCGCCCAGGTTTCGGCCTCGACACATCGCGCGCTTCGTCGAATCGCACGTGAATCAGGCGGCCGTTTCGTTCGAACTGGGGCTTTCTATTCACTAGTAGCGACGCCCGGCGAACTTCGGCTTGTCGGCGGAGCCAACCACCCCTACACAATTGCGTCTTTTCCGGCAAGCGATATCAGAGACGGTCGAATAGGGAAGACCAGCTGGGTTTATGTCGATTACACGACGCTCTTCGTCGGCATCAAGACTGCCGGGACTACGTTCGAACTCCCCATTCGGATAAACGGAACCGGCGAGAATGCGATGTTTCCCGCCAGCCAGGCCTGGGCGGGCTCAAGGTGGGAGAAGATCCTCCAGCTACTCGGAGCGGACAGTTGACGGACGGGAACACTTCCCAGTTGACCGAGGGAGAGACCGTGCAGCGTCGAGTTGAGGATTGGGTGGCGGAGACCATCAGGCACGCATCCACAGCGTCGGGAATCTCGGGCGACGCTTTCGGCTTTGTGAGGGGATGGTTAGCGGTTGCACTCGTCATACGAACGAACTCGATTATTCGGGGCCGCAGGTCTTGCTTACGCCGCACGGAATACGGATGTCTCGGCGATGATGAATGAGAGACCCTCGCTACCTGCGCCGATCAAGGGATTTGCGCGATTCGTTCTCGACCACGGATTCGAGGTCCAGCGAAAGGACTACGACGAGTCCTTCAACTCGCTATTCCTCCTTGTCCGCGAGGCTTGCACCGTCACGATCCTTCAAGACCGAGGTGCGTGGCACATCGATGTTGGCCGAAGAGGGCAGCAGGTGCGCTTTGCGGACTGGCAAGAGTTCCTTACAGGGCGGCGCGTGATCGAAACGGGCGAGCCGAGCGAAGAGGACGACTTCTATCGGCGCCACTGGGCGGAGGTGGTCGGAGTGACAGGGGACGAAGCCCGATTCTCGTCGCTCCCGACTGGTGCGGTCGACATCTCGGCGGGGAGACTCGCAGCCATCAAAGCCGACTATGAAGCACGAAGATGGGTCGGCAGGATGCGGGACGATGACGGATCGAACTAACGCGTATCCGGCGAACATCGATGGGTTTCGTGAGGTCCTCGGGGAGGGCAGCCGCCTCATCTCGATTGAGCGCCGCCTACCGGACTGGGTATTCACAAAGCACGGAGCAACGCTTGCGTATTGTCAGTATTCGCACGTCATCGAAGGGTCGTTTCGGCCGGTCCTGTCCGCTCTCGGTCAGGCCCACGGAGATGAGTACATCACGGTCGTACAGCTTGACCCCGCACCGGAAACCTATTTCGACTGGTACGACTGTTTCCCAGCGATGCGCTTACGAGCGATCGACATCGATGCGACGTATTGGCACGCGATGTCGTTTGAGCCGCAGGGGGACATCACAGGCGCGCCCATCAACATCGCAAACGTTGTGGGGGTTGCTGGAAGCTCTGGGAGATGGGCCGTGTGGGGCGAGCGGCGCTGGGACCTCGGGATCCTATATAGCGAGATTCCACATGGCGCGTGGCTCGATGCGGGCGTCCCGTTCGTTTCGCCTGAGGAGGCGATTCGAGACTTTACGCAGGTCGGGGAGAAACGCTCGCCCGCGGACTTCAGCCGCGAGATCTTCGCACGCAATTACTTTGAGCGACCTTATGCCACGAGCAAGTCGGGCATCGGCTGAGCGCATGCGTCTGCGGGGGAGGTGACGTGAGAGCCATAACCCTCGGGAGCTCACGTGCTATCGGGCTCGGCTTCATCGGAGTTGGGCTCCTCGCCCTTCCGTTTACGATCCTCGACGACCTCGACTGACCCGAAAAATGCTCCACGCTGGAAATCGATTTGAGATCGCCATAACCCCCGGGCTATTGCTTGCTATCGGGCTCGGCTTTATCGGAGTTGGGCTCTTCGTCCATCCGTTCGCGATTCTCGACAGCCTCGGCGGACACGACGATGCAATGCGCGCCGCGCACCGGGTTTCATCGTCGGTTCCGCCACCGTGCTGCAATCATCGCTACGTCTTGGATGACGAGGACTGATGGCCGAGTCGCTAGCGCCACCATTTGATCAGCGGGTTGCGCACCAAATGACTTCGATTTCGTCGCTGCTTGTCGCGCCGGGGCAGCACCGGGCGTACGACATCATCCTCGAGGAAGTGAATGCGTTCGTCGATCTTTTCGACTTTGCGTACGCAGCTAGGGCCTATCGCGTGTGGACCGCCATAACTGACCTTGTGAGCGCTCCTGGAGGGCCGGGATCCGATGAACTCTGCGAGCTTGTTGCCCGAGAGGCGGCGACAGACTGGCTCGTCGTCGACGTCTGCTCGCGCGAATCGATCGATGCCTACTTCGACCGTTGGGCCGTGCGAACAGGTCTCACGAATGAAAATTGAGGGAGGTTCCCCGATTCCTGAGAAGAATCGCACACGAAGGCCACACGCCGTCTGGATAGCAGTTCTGGCTGTCTGGATTGCTTCGGCAATGAGTATGTGCGCCGCACTCGTAGCGGGCTTTAGCGCGTATGACGTTGTCGATCAAGACGTTGGAAAGGCGCCATTCCTCGTCGTAGTCGGTGTCCTTCTGTTGTTCACTCTCGCCCCGGCCGCGGCCGGCGCCTTCGCGCTCTCGGGCCATCGGACGAGCCGAATCTTCATCCTTCTGATCGGCATCGTGGCAGCACTCACAAGCTCTGGCTCGATTCTTGCCTGGTCGAGCACAACGCTCATCCTCCTCAGCGGAGTTCTGCTGCTCCTACCGGCTTCATCCGCATACTTTCGTTGGAGTAAGGACCGGCGGCCGAGTCAAGAGATGGCAGGAAGACGCGTGCTGACGCTGAGTGAGGCATACATTTGGTTGGCCTTTTTCGGCATTGCAGGCGCACATCTTTTCTATGTGCGGCGCGCCTGGCAAGGGGTCTTGTACTTGGGGATGTTCATTCTCGCCTTGACGGCGGTGCCAAGTCCTATTGGGGTGGTTCTCCTCATCACGCTCGTCGCGCTGATGTGCGTCGACGTCTCACGTTTGCGCTCCTGGACGCAAGACGAGCGGCACAGCACCTGATCGCACCAACGACGCGCCTCGATCTACCGATATTGCCAATCGGAGAGCGGTGGACCCGTCTGCCTGTGACCAGCCCTCTTCGCTGGTTGAGCTGGAGTCTCTGGGGGAAGCGTGCCGCGGGGTCGGCGGAGTCGATGCGCACCAGCCGTCCCGAGGACGCAAGCATCGGGCGTCGTGACTCTCCTGCCGCTGGGGTTTCTTCCTGTTGGGTGGTGCCGTCCGGTCGTGCCGGGGGTGGTGGATTTGGCCCTCGATGTAACAGGCATCGGAGCGGCACTCGGATTGACGGTCGGCGCCATTTCAGTGGGTATGACCTTCGCGGCCACGTTGATCTATTGCACGGCCGGCCCGCGAGGGCAAGCCCGGCTCGATGGTATGTGGGTGGGCCCGCAGACGACACAATCGTTTGGACTTGGTGATGACTTTTGAGGCGATTGTCGGCCTGGCGATCTCAGCCCCATTGGCAATCGTGGTGGGAGCCGTGATGGTGGTGTGGCGCAAGAGGATCGCCGAGTGGAACCGTCGATTCTTTGCCACGGGGGGAGACCGCTATCGGCCATTCGTGCGAGCTTCGACCCCGGGATCTGTTGCGGCCGTGGGGTGCTTCATTCTGGGGATCGGGGTTTTCAACGGTGCGCGCCTGATCTTCGCGGTTGTCACCTGATGAGTGACATCGTCACGGTCGGCGCGGCGCACCGCTGCATGTTCGTTGCCGGGGTAGGCGGCTACGGGCAAGCATCCTGGGTGACGTGGACTTCCCCCTGGATCGAAGGGAGAGTCGCATTCGGCGGTCAGATGGGATGTCGAGTCGGTGAGAAGAATTCGACCAAGCTCTTCTAGGGGGAGACGTGACCGACGCCGGAACCTGATGCTCTCGGGCTTCGTGTGCATAGCGGTAGGCGTGATGATCGTGCTCTTGCGAAGATCAGTCGCTTCGCAGATGAAGCGAGAGGTGCGTGACCTCCACGCGGGAAATCGATTTGAGAACGCCCTGACTCCCGGGCTATTGCTTGCTGTCGGGCTCGGCTTAATCGGAGTTGGTTTCTTCGTCCTTCCGTTTGCGATCCTCGATGGCCTCGACTGACCCGACCATGCAATGCGCGCCGCACAAGGCACACCAAGACGTGAATAGGCCGCCCACGCCGCCGCCTGATCCGCCCGCGAAAAGGTCCCGAAAACACCGAAAGGTAGAGGCCCGGACTCGAAGAACATGCCCTCCGCTCTCCAGCCGGACTTCCGCCCTGCCAGCGCTCCGTACCTAGGCCGAACCCAACCGTGCAGTCCCGGTGTCGTTCCAACTCGCATGGACGTCTTTCGCTACCTGAGGTATTCCAGAGGCAGGGCTGACGAACGACGTGGGTGCTTGCCGAAGCGGTCTCATCTCGAGGTTCCGGTAGAGGGTCGCCATGGACATTGAAGAGGTCGCAATGCTGGCCGCGGGATGTGTTGCCCCTCTCGCTGGATTGGGGGTCATAGTCTTCCGGGACGCGACGGCCAAACGCAATCGGGCCAACGTGGAAACCAAGCGCGGAAAGTGGTCCCCAGGGCTCTCGTCAGAATCCACCCCAACGCGAATGGTTGGAGTGGGAATTGCCTGTCTCGGAGTGGGCGTCATTCTCGTATTCAGATCTCTCAGCTGACCTGCAATGCCGACGCTGACAAGTGGGTTTCGCATCGAAGAGGAATCATCCTCAAGGCAGGGTTCAGGACCCGCCTCGAATAGAGGCACACCGATTCCGCGATTCCGCGTCACGAATTCGCGACAGCTCGCGTCTTCATGTGTGAAGGGTTCGGGCGAACGGGATCGGACCCCTTCAGGCGATGTGGCGGGGAGTACGGGAACTGTCCCGCCACATCGCCCCCCACCACCGTCGAAACCGATGATCGGGTGCGCCGCGGACCGTTCCGCAAACAGGCGTCGCCCCCTATGCTGTTCCGGGGGAAAGGGGAGTCTGATGGGCGCGATCGCAGTGCACGAATTCGTGTCGCTGGACGGCGTGTTCGAGGATCCGAGCTGGACGTCCGAGTTCGGGTTCGATCCCGAGATGGGCGACGACATCGGCCGCATCACGCGGGCGTCGGACGCGATCCTCCTCGGTCGGCGCACGTTCGAGATGTTCGCGCCCGCCTGGTCTGCTCGCACCGCTGCGGACGATCCGGGTGCGCCCTTCTTCAACGACAGCCCGAAGGGCGTCGTGAGCTCCACGCTCGACGACCAGACCGCCGAGCGCACCTGGCGCAAATCGCGGTCGCTCGGGGCATACGACGCCGGGCGCATCCGCGCCTTCGCCGACGAGTACAGCGGCGGCGTCTACATCAGCGGCTCCGGCTCGCTGGTGCGTGCGCTGCTGGCGGACGGACTCGTCGACTCCCTGCATCTGTTCGTCTACCCGGTGATCCGCGGGACGGGCGCACGCCTGTTCCCGGAAGGAAGCGCTCCCGCTAAGCTGCGGCTGCGTCACCACGACGCCTACGACAACGGCGTCCTCCACCTCCACTACACGGCCGACTGACGCGGTCCGAGGGCGACCGTCCGCATCGCGGTCGCCGGACAGCCTCGCAATTGAGGCCGCTCATCGTCCGCAATCGCCGTTAGCCTCGTTCGTGGCGGGGCTGCTCCGCCACCACATCCACACACAGCACACCCGGGAATCACTGTGACTCTGCTTCGTCTCTCACTCCGCTTCGTGCGCCCCTACTGGCGCGCGGTGACCGCGGTCGTGGTCCTTCAGCTCGTCGCGACCATGGCCGCCCTCTACCTACCGACCCTCAACGCCCAGATCATCGACAAGGGCGTCGTCACCGGCGACACCGACTTCATCTGGCGCACCGGCGGCATGATGCTGGTCGTCTGCTTCATCCAGGTGCTCGCCGCCGTGACGGCCACCTACTTCGGCGCGCGCGCCTCGATGTCGGCGGGCAAGGACATCCGGCGCACCTTCTACCGCACGGTGGATGCGCTGCCCTCGCTCGACCTCGCCCGCTGGGGCATGCCGACCCTCATCACCCGCAACACGAACGACGTGCAGCAGGTGCAGATGCTCCTGCTGATGACGTTCAACTTCATGGTCTCCACCCCGATCATGTGCATCGCGGGCATCATCTTCGCGGTGCAGGTCGACGCCGGCCTGTCCTGGCTGATCTGGGTGTCCGTCGCCGTGCTGTTCGTCGTGGTCGGCGTCCTCGTGTCGCTGCTTCTGCCGATGTTCCGCATCATGCAGGAGCGCATCGACGGCGTGAACGGCGTCATCCGCGAGCAGATCGTCGGCATCCGCGTCATCCGCGCCTTCGTCCGCGAGCGCTTCGAGACCAAGCGGTACGACGACGCCAACGCCGCGCTCACCCGGATCTCGGTCAAGGTCGGCAACGTGTTCGTGCTGATGTTCCCGATCATCATGCTCATCCTCAACGCGGCGACCGTGGCGGTGCTCTGGTTCGGAGGTCACCGCGTCGACGCCGGAGACATCCAGATCGGCGCGCTGACCGCCTTCCTCCAGTACCTCCTGCAGATCCTCGTCGCCGTCATGATGGGCGTCTTCATGGCCATGATGATCCCGCGCGCCATGGTCTGCGCCGAGCGCATCGAAGAGGTGCTCAGCGCGAAGCCCAGCACGGCGCAGGCGGCCGTCGACGCCGCCGAGGTCCCGGCGGACGGCCGGGTCGACGTGCAGGATGTCACCTTCGGCTACCCGGGCGCCGAGAAGCCCGTGCTCAGCGACGTCACGTTCACGGCCGAGCCGGGCAAGGTCACCGCGATCGTCGGATCGACCGGCTCCGGAAAGACCACGCTGGTCTCGGTCATCGCCAACCTGTTCACCCCGCAGAGCGGGCACGTCCGCATCGGCGGCGTCGCCGTCGACGCGCTCACCCGCACGCAGATCGCCGGGGTGCTCGGGCTCGTGCCCCAGCGGCCGTACCTCTTCTCCGGCACGATCGCATCCAACCTGCGCTTCGGGCGTCCGGATGCGACCGACGACGAGCTCTGGGAGGCGCTGCGCGTCGCCCAGGCGGAGGACTTCGTGCGTGCCAAGGAGCACGGCCTGGACGAGCGGATCTCCCAGGGCGGCACCAACGTCTCCGGCGGCCAGCGCCAGCGGCTCTGCATCGCCCGCGCGCTCGTCGCGCAGCCCAAGGTGTACCTCTTCGACGACTCGTTCTCGGCCCTCGACGTCGCGACCGACGCCCGCCTCCGGCGCGCGCTCGCCGACTCCATCGGGGACGCCGCGATGATCGTCGTCGCGCAGCGCGTCTCCACGATCCGCGAAGCCGACACGATCATCGTCATG